>JBAVTZ010000063.1:0-2164 GCA_049696515.1 Candidatus Cybelea sp.
TTGATCGGAATCAGCCAATCCTGAATGAACAGTTGACCGTCGCTAAAGGGCGGATTCTCGTAAACGAACTGTTCCCACCCGGCGCAATTCTGGATATTGCCGCATGCGGATGTGGAGAAGAAGTAGGAGTTCAGCTGAAGCGTATAGCTATTGGGGCCGTTCTCGCCGCAACAACCGAACAGCGGATTCGTCACGCTCTGCACCTTGGTCACGCCGCTGACTTTTGGAAACGCGCCGACAGCCGTGGAGATGAGATGCGGGCTCGTGTTCGCCGTATAGTCGGCGCCGTTGCCAACGTTTTGCGCGAACGCCTCCATTGCATGGCGCCTAGCTGGCGAAACCGGGTAGAGGAGATGCGGCGGCGTCGAACAGGCGACGCGCAGCCACGCCGTCGAGGGATACGACGTCTGGAAGCATCCCGGTCCCGGCAAAGGGTTCCGCGCGAGGGAACGATGCCACAGCTCCAGTTCTGCGGGCTGTACGGCAGACTGATTTGTGGTGGAATTCGCGACGGTTCCGGCTGGAGTTAACGATTGCGTTGAGTTGGAACACGCCGATAATGCTCCCGAGAGGATCAGGCTCGCAACGATCGCACCGGCGTGCGCGAACGCCCTAAATAGCCGTGAGGACTGCATCATTAACCTCCCAAGAGTGGCAGCGTTCTGGCCTTCGGATGGTACGGCGTACCTGCAGGGCGTACCTCCCGTAGACGCTATTCGTGGGCTTACCCACGGCATAAGGCGGGCAGTGGCCACCTTGCAGTTCGTGGAACCTGTCGATCGTTATGTCGATTTCATGTAGTCGCCGGTTAGCCGAGGCATCCGCGCGTCTAGCTGCTTTCCTCTTTGCTGTGGCGCTGCTCGGTGTCGTTGTGCCGGTTACGACCACGCCGCAACCCAACAATGCGGGCCGTCTCGCAGACCGTCAGTTTCTCGTGCGCACGCCGCAGGGGAGCGGCTTCGCCCGGTACTTCGGTACGGCATCGCTCGATGGTGACCCTACTGCGACGCGTGCGCTCATCGTCATCCATGGCGTGCTGCGAGACGCAGACTATTACTTTGATACCGGCGTCATCGCCGCCGCCGCTGCGCATGCGCTGGCGCAAACGTTCGTCATTGCGCCGCAGTTTGTGGAACGCAGCGAGTTGGCCGGACATCGGGTGTCGCCGAACACGCTTTACTGGAATGACGAATGGCCCGGCGGATCGGACGCGGTTGCGCCTGCGCCGATCAGCACCTACGACGTCTTTGACGCGATAATCGCGCGCCTTTCCGACAAGACGCGGTTCCCCAAGATGCGCGAGATCGTCGTCGCCGGACACTCCGCCGGCGGGCAGATCGTGCAGCGATACGCCGTTGTGGGCAAAGCACCCCAGCTCGATCGCGGTGCGCGCGTGCCGATCCATCTCGTTGTCTCTAACCCGTCGTCCTATCTCTATTTTACGGATTGGCGCCCGTTTCCGCAGCCCGGTTGTACCGATTTCGATCGGTGGCGTTATGGTCTGATTGGCGCCCCGCGCTACGTCGCCGGGACGGCGCCCGAGCTGGAAGCCCGTTATGTTGGGCGTCGCGTCACGTACTTGATGGGCACCGCCGATACGAATCCGAACGAATCGGACCTCGATCGAACCTGCGGCGGTGAAGCGCAAGGACCGTATCGCTTCGCGCGGGCGAAATATTTCATCGGGTATTTCGGGCGACGTCACCCCGGTGGCACAAACCAAGACTACGCCTTCGTGCGCGGCGTGCCCCACGATAATCGGCGCATGTTCACATCATCCTGCGGCCTTTCCGCCATCTTTGGCGGCAGCCTGGCCGCATGCGCGGCATCCGGACCGGTTCGCGGAGATCTGCGCTTTACGGACCCGGGCGCGAACCGCTAACCATCCTGCAATAACAGTAGGCTTGCAGTCAGCGGTCTGCGATGAAGTTGCTGCCGCGCATCGTCGCGACGACTTCGCCGCGCTGATTGAGGGCTTCGATGAGGGTTTTTACCAGCCCGCGATCGGGTTTGTATCGCGAGAGCCGCGTTTCGAGAATCGTAACGCGAATCCGTAAGGTGTCACCCGGCCGGACCGGTTTGAGCCAGCGAAGCTCGTCTATGCCCGGTGACCCCAAGCTGGCGGTACCGGGGAGAAAATTTTCGACGAAGAGGCGCATCACGA
>JBAVTZ010000064.1:0-8596 GCA_049696515.1 Candidatus Cybelea sp.
GCGCCAGATCGGCGAGCGTGATGACGCCGCCGGAGCCTTTGGCCGAGCCACGAGCGCACGCGCCACCGGGCCCCGGTAGAACCCATCGACCCCGTATTCCGAGATCGCGCGCAAGGTTCTCTCGAGATCCGGCTGGCGCAACATCTGGCCTTCGCGCAACGGCCTGCCGTCGCGAAGAAAGACGGCCTTCGTCGACGGAAATTGTGCGAGCCAGTCGCGTACGTCTGCAAACAGCTGCGCATCGGCCTTGTCGATTCTGAAGCCCCGTGCGTATGCGAGCGCCGGGGCGATCAGCGCTGCTCGGGAAAGCGTGCCGAAGTGCTCGCGAACGTATTCCAAGCCCGCTACGGTTCCCGGAACGCCGGCCGACAACGGCCCGATCGTGCTTCGGGCGGAGTCGGGCCGCCCGCGAGCATCGAGGTACATATCCGCATACGCCGCGGCAGGCGCGGTTTCGCGGAAGTCGATGAAATGCGAGCTGCCGTCCTTGAGATGGATGAGCATGAAGCCGCCGCCGCCGATGTTCCCGGCGACGGGAAAGGTCACCGCCAGCGCGTATCCGATCGCAATTGCGGCATCGACCGCGGTCCCGCCGTCGCGCAGCACGCTGGCACCAGTCTGCGACGCCAAGTAATGATCCGTCGCGACCGCAAACGACACGCCGTGAGCGGTCGTTGCATGCATCGTCGAAAGCGGGGACGGCGGAGCAACGGCGGCCGCGATTTGACTGAATGCCAGAGCGAAAGCGAATTGTACGCACGTCGCCCGTCGAGCGCGTATCATCGCAGGACTCTACGCCGAAGGCGCCCGCGCCCCCCTCCCATGCAGGTCGCGGTGCAGAGCTAACGAGCGGCGGCGAGCGCAGGGAAGGTTCAGCCCTAGAAGAAACGCTCCAGGTCAAGAAAGGACGCTTCTCAATTGAAGACCGGTCTGTTTCTCGCTTTTTTTCTCTGCGCGCCGCTCGCTGCGATCGCGCAGCAGGACGCTACCGCGATGTCGCGGCCGGCGCCAATCATCCACCATGCCGTCTCTCTCAACGTTGCCGCGCAAGCGGCATTCGACCGCGGCCTGTTGGATTATTATGCGTATAACCCAGAAGCAGCCAACCACGAATTCTATACCGCAGCGGATCTCGATCCGAAGATGGCGATGGCGTGGTGGGGCATCGCGCTGAGCAACGCACCCAATTTAAACGTTCCTGCGACTGATGACCGTGACAGTCAAGCCCGCTATGCGATCGCGCGCGCAAAAGCCCTCGAAGCCAACGCTTCCGCGGAAGACCGCCTTTTTATCGATGCCGCCACGGCGCGGTTCGACGACAAGACGAAGGCCGCGCCGGCTGCGTTGCTCGTAAACTACCGCGATGCTTTGCGGCGCATCGTCGAGGCGTACCCTGACGATCCCGACGCGGCGGCGCTCTACGCAGAAGCCGCGCTCTACGTCGCCGTTGGAGACCGCAGCGAACATCGGGAAGGCTGGACGGTCGCGCAACGAGCAGCCTACGTGAAAACCATAGCCTCGTTGCTTCCCTACTTTCAATCGAGCCTCGCAAAGTTTCCAAAACACGTCGGGCTGCTGCACTTTTACATTCACGCAGCGCAGCTAGCGAATCAGTCGAACGCGGCAGTCCCCGCTGCGACGCAACTCGCCGCCTTCAGTTTCCCGCCTGAAGATTCACACCTCACGCACATGCCCGGCCACACGTTCTTCGACGTGGGCAAGTACCAGGAAGCCCTCGATGTTGGGCAACGATCCGTGGCAATGGACTATGCCGCAATCGATTGCTGTCATCCGGGATTTTACAGCGCGCCGCGCTACTATCACAGCCATAACGTCGCATTCTTGCTCTATGCGATGGTCCAAACCGGGCGCGCGAGCGATGCCGTCGCCGTCGCGCGGCGCGCCGCTATTCCGGCGCTGCTTGCCCGGGCGCTGGTCGCCGCGGGCGAGTGGCAAGCCGTGCCCGACGTTCCTTACGTAAAGAGCGCAGATCCGACAATAGCATTTGCGCGAGCCCTGGCATTTGCAAAACTGGGCGAAGTGTCGAACGCGCAATCGGCGCTCGTTGAGATGCCGGCGCCGCCGGCGGCGTCCCCTTCGAAAGTTGCGATCGAGAATGCGATGCGTCTCTCGGTTCAGGCACAGATTTCACTCGACGAGCACAACGACCCACAAGCATTGCAGTTATTGACGACGGCGTCGAGTGACGCAACGCACGGCGATTGGCTCGCGGGTGGCGTCGAGATGCCTACCCTCTATTACTATTCGCCGCATATGGCATTGGCCGAGCTGGCGATGAAGATGGGCAACACCACCGTGGCCCAAAACGCGCTAGAGGCCGAGCTTGCAGCGAGCCCTCACTCCAGTGCGGCCACGCAAGCGTTGGCGCAACTCGGCGATTTCAAGTAACGGTATTGCCATGACGTGGCGGCCTTGGCTCCTCGCGCTTTGTGCATTGGGACTAGCACTTATCGTTGCGAATGTCGTTCCCGATCTGACCGACGTGATGTGTTACCGGCGCGCCGGCCGCGTAACGCGTTCGTAGTCGGTCGTCCAGACGGTCTGCCACGTCTTACCTTTGTCCGCCGAGAACGCTTCTTCGAAGCGCGGGTTACCGTTGTGCTGAGCCCAACGATAACGCACGACGATCGGTTTGCCCTCGAACGTATCGAGGCCGAAGAAATCGCCGGCGCCGTTTGCGCCGAATTTTCCGATTAGCGGCGGGAGTGCCAAGCCCCGCTTCTGCGTTCCCGAATAGAGCGACCACTGATGCGTAACCGGATCGTACAAGCGAACTGCCACGCCCACGATGTGCTGCGCCGGACAATTTAGATCGTCGTCCTCGATGTCAGCGCTTCCACCCCAAAACGGCCGGACCGAAGACGTACCGTCGCATGCGAGCCAATCGTCACTGTGGCTTAACGGGTGGCGCAGCTGCATGTAATGCGTTCGCCAAGTCCCAATCAGAAAGTCGAAACCGCTGTGTCCCTCGCCCGGCGCAGTTGCCTTCCATAGGCCCTTCCTAGAAGATGACAGGCGCTCCGTGTCGGTAACCCAGTTGACTTCCCACGACTTTCCGCCGTCGGTAGAGAACGCTTGTTCAAAGTGGGGATTGCCGTTCACTTTGGTCCAGTGGAAACGGACAATAATGGGGGTGCCCTTCCAACTATCGTACGAGTAGAAGTCGCCGACGCCGTTTGCATCGAAATGCCCGACTTGCGGCGGTGGCTGGATGCCGAGCTTTTTCGTTCCCCACCAAAGGGTCCATTGGTGCGTTTGCGGATCGTAGAGACGAAGCGTCATCAAGCCGATATGCCTATTCGGGCATTTCATATCGCCCTCTTCGAGATTTCCGCTGCCGCCCCAAAACGGACGAAAGACCGAGGTGCCGTGGCACTCGTACCACTGGTGACTGCCGACTAACCGATCTTTGAGTATGCGGTAGTGCGTACGCCACGTTCCATATGCAAAATTGAAATCGTTGCGTCCGTCGCGCGCCGTCGGGGGGGCCGGGTAAGGCGTGTACACCGGTGCAGGCGCGGCCGACGCAGCAAGCAGCACTACAGCCAGCAGAAGCGTCGCGATTTGGTTCTTCATGGGATGGGCTCATCCTAAGCGAGGATCGGACCTTTGTATTGGGCCAATACGTGGTATTAAGAAGGTGCCAATAGACCTCGAGCCACGGTTCCCCAACTCGAAGTGCGGCGTAAGTCCGCCTAACTGCGAGAAGCTGTTCGGAGTTCGTGCGCGCTCGGTGTCCGAGTTCGCTCGGCCGTTGAGGGATCGTTATTTTAACAGCTTGGGTTTTTCGGCGAGCGCTTTGACTTCGCGAAGTTCAACGTACGCTATCCACTCGCCGGCATTCGCCCGATTCTCGCCTGCAACCGGATCGTCGAGTCGCCGCGAGCGAAGATCGAGCACGGTCCCGGAACGTACCCATAGCCACCCGGAACGATGCCATCCGTCAGCGATCAGCCTCGCCCGGACGTTACGACTGGCCGCGTCAAGCGCCGCGCGGCTGAGCTTTTCCGACGAGATGCCGACGCTGATCGTGGCGATTCGCGAGGGCCGGCTAGCATAGGTCGTAATGTAGTAGTAGCGGCACCGGCGAAAGGTCATCCCGCTGCCTGCGATGTGGTAGTCGAAGATCGCAGCGCCGCCATATTGGGCGCCGCTGAACAGCTCCGATTCAGAACCGCGTTGCACGCGAATCGACGAATCGGAGAACATGCGGCCGACCGCCATACCGGGCGCAGCGACCAGGGTGCCTTGCGCTGGCGTTTGCGCGATCGCTTGCGCGGCAGTGCGCTCGGCTAGGCCAGCCGGCGATACTGCCTCGTTGCCGAAGAAACCGGCACGAATGGCCGCTGGCAGCGCTACCACTAAACCGACCGCCATGAGCACCCACATCGGCCAGACGATCCATCCGGGCCGGGCGATAAGCGGCTTGAACGGTTGCACGTTCAGCCCTTTTCCGATCAGATCGAGACCGCCGAGAACCAACGCAACCATCAGGGGTATCAGCGAGAAGCCGAACGCGACGAACAACGTGAAGAAAAAGATCTTCGCAGGGGTTTCGAACGCGGCTTGATTCCTCACGGCACCGGAGGCTATTACAGCGTCGCCCACTATTACGGCCAGAAGGATTGCGCCGAAGAGGCCGGCGGAGATGAAAAGTAGCGTGGGTATTTTAGAAATCATAATCCCTTGCCCCCAGCACGCCACCGGCCGCAACGAGAATCGTTCGAGGAGGTAGCGCACGAGAGGGGCGGTAAGGACTGAGCCGGTAGGAGGCTCGCGTAGTATGAAAGCGGCACTTTGGGTCTGCGCTCTGGCCGCGCCGTGTATCGCCGTGAGGAATATGCCCCCTGCTCTGGCCCAGGTTGAGGAGTACGTTCCCGGGGCGTGGCATTACCGGTCGGTGGCGTGTGTCAACACGACGGTAACGTCGGTGGAACCGCGCCTCGTGTCTGAGGGACAAACGAAGTTCAGCGCGCAAGACTTTGAAAACGGGGTGGACGTCCGCTTGAACACACATCTGGGCGCCGATGCCGCGCATCCGCACATGTTCGCTTCGGTGACACACTACGGCGGATTGCCCGGCAACGAGATCATGGTCCGCGAGCGGCCCGGAGACAAGGTCCAGGTCTGTTTTCTCTCGCGCCCGGCGCCGACCGTCGGCTGCAACCCAGACCAAGACGAAAGAGGCCGAATCTACCGGATTTACGATTACCGTCAGCACGAGCAGTACTCCGGGATGAATACCGAGCATGGCTGCGGAGGAGCGTGATGCCGAAGTGATGCGCGAGCCTCGCATGAGTTGCGGACAAAACGGGCGCCGATTGGCGGTAGCAGCCCTCATCGCGGCCGGAACGATGCTAGGCGCATCGGGCGTCGCGCCAGGCGCCGAAGAAACCAGTCCAGCAAAGACGGTCGCCGCGTTTTACGACTGGTACATCGCCCACCACGGCCAGGTCAGCAAAAAGTTGCCTCAGGTGCGCCGGTTCTTCGATGACGATCTCTACGGTTCGCTCGAGGACACATACTTCAAGGGCGACGAGTATATGGGCGACATCTTGGTTTACCCTTGTGGCCCCCCGCCTTGGACCTGCAAACAAGTTCGATACGATCCCTTTACAAACGACTCATCGCCCGCGGCGTCGTACACCATTGGAGCGACTCATATAATAGGTGGCGAGGCAACGGTTCAGGTTACCCTGCGACTTTCCCGCAGCAGCCGCGTTGAGAGCCACGTCTCAGCGATCCTCCATAGTGAAAGCGGCCGATTCGTCATCTCCAATCTGCTGTTCGAGTCCCGCGGTTACTATTACACCTATCGACCAATTGTGGACCTTAACACATTCCTGGGAGCCTACAACTGTTGAAGCCAAGGGCCGCAAATACGGATCGTGCGTTCTTTCGAACGCTCACGACACCGGTTGGGTAACCTCCAACTGGCGTGTTGTCGTCGGTAGCCGCCAGCTACAATACCGCGATCCTCGCGCTGGGTTGTCAATGTCGTTTCGAATCTATTGCATTAGCAGCTATGTCAAGCCTAGCGTATTCGCGGACTCCCGCGGCATTGGCGAGCGGTCCGCGATCGGTCGTCACGCAGCCGGCGGTGCGGAAGACTTCCTCGACCACCGTCATGGCGTCGGCATCGTCGCCGCAATACTGAATGTTGGCACCTGTCTGGGGCGCCACGATGAGGACCCGGACGACCCGGCGCGTATCCAGTTTGCGAGCCAGCAGTTCCGGACCGCTTCCTCCACCCGGAAGTTCGTCTTCCATGGCATCGACGATAATCGCTTGGGGTGAGATTGGGCCTGCCTTGGTGAGTAAGTCGTCGAGCTGCTCCCGTGAGCCGGCGAAGATCAGCATCTCGCATACGGCTGCGTCGTTGTAAGGGGTGTCCGCTACGGCGCCCGCCCCTTCGGCGGCCGCCTGGGCGGGCTTCATGCCCTCGACGTCCCCAAAGCATACGTGATATCCCGCGTCGACCAGCAGGCGCCCGATGGCCACCGCGCGAGGGTCTGAACCAAAAATCGCAATCTTCATGGGAGCGTTGTACCCAGATGAAGGGTTATTCTTCAGCAGCCGCCGAGTCCTCGCAGTTGCCTCGCAGTCTCGCAGTGCGCACCGTAGTGGCTTTGTTCGTTCCATCATTGAACGTTCACCCCGTCACGAGGAGCCACAGCATCAGGAATCCCTCCGCCGCAATGCCGATGATCTCGATGTAAGCGCCGATACAAGTTCTGGCGACAGGACCCATTAGCCGGGCTATAGGCGACGGGCACGCGGCCAACCAAGGACGCCGCAAGTATGGCTGTCAGAATCGTGCGGTGGCAAATACCGCACCGGATCGGGGTAGACCGCGCGTCAGTCGCCGGTGTCCGGTACCTGCACCTTGACGATTTCACCCGACGTATTCGTGGGCTGCCCAAAGCCCTTGTTCGAGATGTACAGCGTGTTGCCGTTGAAGGTCATCGCGGTCGGAAAACTCAGCGCCCGGACGATGGTACGCCACGAGCCGTCACGGGCGAGCCGCACGACCTTTCCGCTGTGGGCGTCGTCTGGCGTGGGCGCGTAGAAGCCCGTGAACGCTTCCAAGGCGTAGATTTGCTTGTCATGCACCGCAACGCCGGTCACTGCGGTAAGCCCCGAAGTAATCTCCTTAAGGTGTCCCTGCATCGTCAAACGAAATACTTCGGCGTGGCCTTGTGTACCGGAATTGAACGTGTTCAGATTGCCGAGCACGAACCGCCCTCTTTTTACGCCATTACTTGGAGATCCGAAAGGCACGAATGCGAGCGCAGTCGGAACGATATGTCCTTGCGTGGCGGAGACGTCGACGAGGCGGCTGATCTTGCCGTCCGGTCTGACCACGTCCACTTCGCCGTGATTTGGCTCGACCGCATAAAGGGCGTCGCCGACCGGAACGAAACTGTACCACGTCCCGTCAGGTTCGAAATCGCCCGGATTCGGATGAGCGACTGGATGGCTCTTTAAGAATCTGCTCAAGTTGACGATCGGTGTGGCGATGCCTCCCGAACTGATACGATCGATGCCGTTGAACGTCCCGGCCAAGCCGTGCGAACATCCGGCGCCCGCTATAAGCGCATACAGCGTGTGATGCAAGAAGGTGACGTCCGCGACACCGCTCACGAAACCGCCCGACGCAGAGGCAGTCTGACTCGACGGAAGATGGCGGGCGATCGTCGTACGCTCCCCCGTCGTCGTCGTCGAGGTTGAGGCGGCATGCATCACCCCAGGGCAGCCGTCCATGTTCCGGTGGGGCACGGTGCGAGCGCAAAGGCCTGCGGGCTGGGCGCACGCAAATGTACGATTCGCCGTGGAATTGTTGCGGTTTTCCGATCTCGAATGTCACTATGGGGCGCGCGAAGTATTCTCGAGTCTTAGTGGAGTTTTCAACCACGGCGAACGCATCGGTCTCGTAGGCCCCAACGGCGCGGGGAAGTCGTCGCTCTTACGTCTTCTCGCCGGCGTCGATCGGCCATTCGGCGGTACCGTCGTACGGGCGAAAGGTTTGAAGCTCGGATATCTCGCTCAGGGCGTTGCCGACGAGACCGAGTCGACGCTGCAGGACCTCGTCGACGCTGCGCTGGCTAGAGCGACGCACGAAGAGTGGGGCGTGCGCAACAAAGCGTTGCGCGCTATGCTCTCCGCGTTCGGCTTCGCGCTAACGGAATACGATCGTCCGCTACGCTCGTTTTCAGGCGGCCAGCGGGCGAAAGTAGCGTTAACGCACGTGCTGATCGACGAGCCCGACTACCTGATTCTCGACGAACCAACTAACCATCTCGACGTCGCGGCGATCCGCTGGCTCGAATCGTTCATCTCCAACGATCCCCGCGGTTACATCATCGTTTCGCATGACCGCTACTTTCTCGACCGGATAGCTACGCGCATCTGGGAGATCGAGCGAGGGCGCTTCCACGCCCATGCACTCGAACGGCCCGCATACACCGCGTACGTCGCAGCGAAAGACATGCGGCTCGAGGCGGAGCGGCGCGAGTACGAAACCTACATTGTCGAACGCGACAAGCGGCGCAGAACAATTGCAGGCCTGCGAGCG
>JBAVTZ010000065.1:0-5768 GCA_049696515.1 Candidatus Cybelea sp.
CCGAGGTCGGGCGCATACTTCTGGCCGCGCCGGGTGTATCTAAGTGACGTGTCGCTAGATTCGATCGTTATCAAGGGCGCGCGCGAGCACAATCTCAAGAATATCGATCTCGAGCTTCCGCGCAACCGGTTGATTGTCGTAACCGGCCTTTCGGGGTCCGGGAAATCGTCGTTGGCCTTCGACACGATCTATGCCGAAGGGCAGCGCCGCTACGTCGAGTCGCTCTCGTCGTACGCCCGCCAGTTCTTGGGACAGATGGAGAAGCCGGACGTCGACTACATCGAAGGCCTCTCTCCCGCCATCTCGATCGATCAAAAGTCTACTTCGCGCAATCCTCGTTCGACGGTCGGCACGGTAACCGAGATTTACGACTACCTCCGTCTGCTTTACGCTCGGGTCGGGACGCCGCACTGCTATCAATGCGGCCGTGAGATCAGCTCGCAATCGAGCCAGCAGATCGTCGATTCGATCTTAGAGTTGCCGGAAGGCACGCGCATCACGGTGCTCGCGCCGCTGGTACGCGGGCGTAAGGGTGAGTACACCAAACTTTTTGAGGAAACCGCCAAAGAGGGCTTTACTCGTGTCCGTGTGGACGGCGAAATAAAAGAGCTTCGTGAGAAGATCGTCTTAGACAAGAAGCGCAAGCATACGATCGAGGTCGTCGTTGACCGCCTGGTAATGAAGCCGGAGATTCGCAAGCGCTTAGCCGATTCGGTCGAGACCACGCTGAAGCTTTCAACCGGTATCGTGACGGTGCTTGCCGGCACGCAAGAACTAACCTTTAGCGAAGCTTTCGCGTGCGTCTATTGCGGGCTTTCGTTTGAAGAGCTGGCACCGCGGCTCTTTTCGTTCAACTCGCCCTATGGAGCGTGTCCGGTCTGCAGCGGGCTGGGCGAAAAGATCGAGATCGACCCCTGGAAGGTGATTCCCGACCGCAGCAAGTCGATCGCCGATGGCGCGATCACGCCCTGGAGCCGCACGCTCGGTACCGGGCGCTACCCTTCGATGAACCCTTACTACTTGCAGCAACTCGAGCGAGTCTTGCGGCGCTATCGGGTCAAGCTGACGACGCCGATCGAACAGCTCTCCGACGACGTGCTCGACCTCATTCTCTATGGAACCGACCAGGAGCAGACGTTTGCGTACACCTCGCGCGGCGGCAAGACCTGGGAATACCGCTCTTCGTTCGAAGGCGTGGTCAACAATTTGCAGCGCCGTTACAGCGAGACCTCGAGCGATTACGTAAAGGAAGAGATCGAGAAGTTCATGTCGGCCTCGACCTGTCCGGCATGCCACGGCGCCCGGCTGAAGCCGGAAGCGCTCGCGGTCACCGTGGGCGACCGCAATCTCGACGACCTGACGCGCATGTCGATCGAGCTGCTGGAAGGTTTCTTTCGGAATCTAACCCTGACCGAGCGGCAGGAGCAGATCGCGCATCAGATCGTCAAGGAGATCCGCGCGCGATTGGGATTCCTGACCAACGTAGGTTTGAACTACTTGACCTTGAGCCGGTCGGCAACGACGCTGGCTGGCGGTGAATCGCAGCGCATTCGGTTGGCGACCCAGATCGGAAGCGCGTTGGTCGGCGTCTTATATATCCTGGACGAGCCCTCAATCGGTTTGCACCAGCGCGACAACGATCGCCTGCTGGCGACGCTGCGGACGTTGCGCGATCTCGGCAACACGCTGATCGTGATCGAGCACGACGAAGACACGATGCGCACCGCCGACATAGTCGTCGACATCGGACCCGGCGCCGGGGCGGAAGGCGGTGAAATCCTGACCTCGGGTACGCTCGCCGACGTGATCGCGAACCCTCAGTCGGAAACCGGCGCATACTTGTCGGGGCGGAAGTTCATTCCGATTCCACGTCGCCGGCGCGAACCGCGCGGCTGGCTCGACGTGCGCAGTGCGACCGCAAATAACTTGCGGGGAATCGACGTACGCTTTCCGCTTGGCGTCTTTGCCGCCGTCACCGGCGTCAGCGGGAGCGGCAAGTCCACGCTGGTAAACGAGGTGCTCGTGCGGGCGCTCAACCAGCACTTGCATCGGCAGCCGCCGGGCGGTACGTATGGGATGGTAAAGGGCGCGGCACAGCTCGACAAGCTCGTGGTGATCGACCAATCGCCGATCGGCCGGACACCGCGCAGCAATCCGGCGACCTATACCGGGACGTTCGATCACATTCGCGAGCTCTTCTCGCTCGTTCCGGAATCGCGGATGCGCGGCTACACGCCGGGCCGCTTCTCGTTCAACGTCAAAGGCGGGCGCTGCGAAGCCTGCCAAGGCGACGGCATCATCAAGATCGAGATGCACTTCCTTCCCGACGTCTACGTGCCGTGCGAGGTTTGCAAAGGGCGTCGCTATAACGCCCAGACGCTCGAGGTGAAGTACAAAGGCAAGACGATTGCCGACGTGCTGGAGATGCGGGTTGACGAGGCGAGCGAGTTTTTCGCCGATATTCCACGAGTGCACGGCAAGCTGCGGACGATTTGCGATGTCGGACTCGGGTACATCAAGATGGGCCAGCCGGCAACGACGCTCTCGGGCGGCGAAGCGCAGCGCGTCAAACTGGCGACCGAGCTCTCACGCCGCTCGACCGGCCGCACCTTCTACGTCCTCGACGAGCCGACAACCGGTTTGCACTTCGCCGACATCCACAAACTGCTCGAAGTGTTGGAGCGTCTGGTGAAACTGGGTAACACGGTACTCGTAATCGAGCACAACCTCGATGTGATCAAGACCGCCGACTACTTAATCGATCTCGGACCCGAAGGCGGCGACCGCGGCGGGACGGTGATTGCGACGGGTACGCCGGAAGAGGTCGCCCAAAACGAGCGATCTTTCACCGGCGCCTATCTGGTTCCGGTGCTGCGCGATCAACGTGCCGTCGGCCATCATCGTCCCGACGACGCCGAAATGGAGCGGCTGGAACAAGAGAATCTCTTCGTGCTTAACGATCTCGCCAAGAGCGGCCGGGTGCCCGTAGAAGCGTAGGCTTTCGCGATGGGCGATACGGCAAAGTTCTCGATCGTAATGCTGGTCTGCTCCGATCTTGCGCGCTCGGCGGCTTTCTATCGCGATGTGCTCGGATTGCGCGTTCTGCGCGATCTTCCGCATCGCTCGGTCCAATTCGAGTTAAGCGGTGGGGCGGTGCTGAGCCTGCATCATAAGAGCGACGTACTCGCCGTTCGTCCCGGTTCGCTGCAGCTCGGCTTTACCGTTGAGAACGTGGACCGCTTTATCGCGGATTGCGTGGCTCAAGGCGTACCGGTCTTCCAGGACCCGTACGACGAGCCGTATGGACGGATTGCGGTTATCGGCGACCCGGATGGATATCCCGTGCAGGTCGGCACCTTGCGTAAACGATGACCCGCGCGACCCGAAAGAGTGAAGACGGGCACATGGCCGCGCGCACGGAAACCCTGCGCACGCAGATCGAAGAGGCCAACTACCGCTACTACGCGCTCGACGATCCCGAGATTACGGACGCCGAGTTCGACGTGCTGCTGCGCGAGCTGATCGAGCTCGAGCAGGCGCATCCCGAGCTGCAAACGCCCGATTCGCCGACGCAACGTATCGGTGCGGTCGCCTCGGAGCGCTTTGCGCCTTACGAACACGCGCGCCCGATGCTCAGCCTCGCCAACGCGGTTTCGTTCGAGGAGCTGCGCGCCTTCGACGAACGAGCCCGTAAGCTCGCCGGCGGCGCAGTCGATTACGTCTGCGAGCTCAAGATCGACGGCCTGGCGATCGCGCTGGACTATCGCGACGGCTCGCTCGTCCGTGGTGGAACGCGCGGCGACGGACGCCTCGGCGAAGACGTCACTGGGAATCTGCGTACGGTGAGGACGATTCCGTTGCGGTTGCGCTCGTCGAACGGCACGCGAAAGGTTCCCGCTTTCGTGGAGGCGCGCGGAGAAGTTTATCTGCGCAAGAGCGATTTCGAACGGCTCAACCGCCTGCGCGAGCGCGATGGGCAAGCGGTTTTTGCCAACCCGCGCAACGCCGCTTCCGGCGGAGTGCGCCAGCTCGACCCTGCCCTCACCGCTCATCGGCGCCTTTCTTTTTTTGCCTATCAGCTGGTCGAAGGAGAGCGTCTCCGCACGCAGTGGGAGGCCTTGCGCCGTCTCGAGAGCCTCGGTTTCCCAGTAAATCCGAACGTCGCGCAGGCGGCAACGATCGACGACGTTATCGTCTACTGCACGCGATGGGAAGAACGGCGCGACGAGCTCGATTACGAGATTGACGGCGTCGTCGTTAAAGTCGACGATTTCGCCCTGCAGGAACGCCTCGGGGTCGTGGCTCGCGACCCGCGCTGGGCGATCGCCTTCAAGTTCAAGCCGCGGGAAGCGCGGACGAAGATGCTCGACATCGCGGTGACCGTCGGCCGCACCGGCACGCTCAATCCCAATGCCGTCTTGCAGCCGGTGCCAATCGGGGGCGTCACCGTCAAGAGCGCGACCCTCCACAACATTGACTACATTCGGAGCAACGACATTCGTATCGGCGATACCGTGCTGGTGACGCGCGCCGGCGACGTAATTCCACGCGTCGTCGGCCCGGTGCTCGGCGAGCGTACCGGCAAGGAGCGCATCTTTAACATGCCCGACCATTGTCCGGTCTGCGGTTCCGACGTGGATCACCCGCCTGGAGAGGCGATGTCGCGCTGCACCAACGCGGCCTGCCCGGCGCAGGTCTACGAACGTGTCCGTCACTTCGCTTCCCGCGGCGCGATGGACATCGAAGGCCTCGGCGATGTTATGGCCCAGCAGCTTACCGAACTGGGTCTGGTCCACGACATCGCCGATATGTATAAACTTGACGATAAAACGCTTTCGACCGTTCCGCGCACCGGAAAAAAGAGTGTCGAGAACCTCCTGCGCAACATCGAGCGCTCCAAGAAGCGCGGATTAGCGTGCCTGCTATACGGGCTGGGTATTCGCTTCGTGGGTACGCAAACGGCGCAGATTCTCGCCGGCGATTTCGGGACGATAGCCGCGATCGCAGACGCATCCGATGAAGAGCTGCAGCGCAGTGAGGGGATCGGCCCCGAAGTAGCGGGCAGCGTTGGGCTCTTTTTCCGACAGCCGGCCAATCGCGAGATGATTGCGCGTTTGGGGCAAGCCGGGGTCGAGATGAGCGGGCCAAAGCGCGCGCCGCGCGCCGGCGGAAAGCTTGCCGGCAAGACGCTCGTGCTCACCGGTACGCTCCCGAACCTGACCCGCGAAGCGGCGACCGAGCTGATCGTCGCCGCGGGCGGCAAAGTCACCGGTTCCGTGAGCAAGAAAACCGATTACGTCGTTGCCGGCGACGACCCCGGCAGCAAACGCACCAAAGCCGAACAACTCGGCATCCAAATCCTCGACGAACCCGCCTTCCACAAACTTTTGTCATCGTGAGCCCTTCATGCTTCGACTCCGCTCAGCATGACATTACTTCGCTCCGAACAGGCTCCGTCGAAGGGCGGATTATGGGTTTTGTCACCCTGAGCGGAGTCGAAGGGTGACCCAGAACCCAGCATCTCAAATCGCGGTGCGCGTCGTTCCGGCCGACGTGCTCACGCCGATTGGGGCGTATCGTGCGCTGGCGCAGCCACACGCTTCGTGTCTGCTGGAGAGCGTCGAAAGCGGCGGGCGCATCTCGCGCTATTCCTTCATCGGATTAGACTATCGCGCAGCGGCCGAGTTCGAGGCGGACGCGCGTCTCTACGACAACGTGCGCGAGTTTATCGCGGCGCATCGTACCGACGGCGCCGAGGGATCCCTCGG
>JBAVTZ010000066.1:0-4579 GCA_049696515.1 Candidatus Cybelea sp.
GTTCCGACCTGCGCAACGAACTTGCGACCCTGCCCAACGTCATCCTCACGCCCAACCTCGGCGAAGCGGCGCAACTGCTCGAACTCTCCTCGATCGATCGCAACTCGCTGGCCAAGGCCGCCGAAGCACTGCGCGCTCGCGGCGCGCTTGCGGTACTGCTCAAGGGCGGCCATCTGGATGACGATCCGGCCGACGCACTGGCCACCGCCGAGGGCGTCGAGCTCCTCAGCGAATCCAGGATCGCCGGCGAGATGCACGGCACGGGGTGCACCCTTGCGATGGCGCTGGCTTGCGAACTCGCGAGCGGGCAACCCTTGCGCGCCGCGGTTTGGAAGGCACGCGCGTACGTCCGCGCACAGCTCGCAAGGCATTGACCGGTACTTGGTAACATTGACGGGCGGATGAGCTCCACCGTTACCAAACGACCGCGGGTGATGGCCGGAATGCGTCCGAGCGGACAGGTCCATCTCGGTCATCTCGTCGGCGTGCTCACGCAGTGGGCCAACTATTCCGAGACCGCCGACGCGTTCTTCGAAATCGCCGACCTGCACGCGTATACCACCGATTTCGAGGATCCCGCAAAAATTCGCGGCGCGCGCGACGAGATGGTCGCAGCATGGCTCGCAGCGGGCGTCGATCCGGAAAAATCGACGATTTTCCTGCAATCGGGAGTTCCGGAGATCAGCGAGCTTCAGGCCCTGCTGGCGATGATTACGCCGATCTCGTGGCTCGAACGCGTCCCAACCTACAAAGGCCAAATCGAGGCGCTCGGGCAGAAGATCGCGACCTACGGGTTTCTTGGCTATCCGCTTCTGCAGCTTTGCGACATCGCGAGCTTTCGCGGTGAGTTCGTGCCGGTCGGGCGCGACCAGGTGGCGCACCTCGAGCTCGGTCGTGAAATCGTTCGACGCTTTAACTACCTCTACGGCGACGGGCGGGAAGTGCTGGTCGAACCGCAAGCGACGCTCTCGGAGTTTCCGGACGTTCCCGGCACGGACGGACGCAAGATGAGCAAGTCGTACGACAACGCGATCTACATCGGCGACGACGAAGAGACGACGACGCGCAAAGTTCGCGCGATGGTCACCGATCCGTTGAAAATCCGGCGCGGCGATCCCGGACGCCCTGAGATCTGTCCCGTCTTTGCCTTGTGGCGCTTCGTGAATCCGCTCAAAGTCGACGGGATCGCCGCCGCGTGCCGCTCGGGCGCGCTGGGATGCGTGCAAGACAAGACCGATTTTGCCGAGCAACTCAACGAATATCTTCGCCCCGTGCGCGAGCGCTACGCCGTATATCGCGACAATCCCGCGCTGGTCGAACAGATCGTCGCCGACGGAACAGCTCGCGCGCGCGAGATCGCTGCCGGCGTCCTCGCCGACGTCAAACGTGCGATGAAACTCACATAGCTACGCACTAACCTGAGCGCTAGAATGTCATCCTGAGCGGAGGCGCGCAGCGCCGGAGTCGAAGGACAAAAGCAACCGTCGTGCTGAGCTTGTCGAAGCACGACAACACAGAACGCAAAATAAATTTTGGTTGCCCCTTCGGCTCGCTACGCTCGCTCAGGGTGCGACCTCCACGCGCATCCTTCGACTCCGCTCAGGATGACAAGGACCTCTCTTAAATATGGTGCTCTTTGACTACCGCCTGTCATCCTGAGCGGAGGCGCGCAGCGCCGGAGTCGAAGGACAAAAGCAACCGTCGTGCTGAGCTTGTCGAAGCACGACAAACAGAGCGCAGCGTAATTTTAGTTGAGCGACATTCGCGTTGGTGGTTGGGGCAATCGTGGAGGCGGAGGCGGAGGCGGGCGTTTGCGAAGGAGCGCCACCATTGGAAAGCCCAGAATCAATAAGAATGGGAAGAGAAAAACGCGGCCGCTCGAGAGCGCGTAGACCAACGCCGCCACAACGACCGTGAGCCCAAGCGCGACGATCGCACGCACCGCGACCTCATTGACGCTCATGCCGGGCACGCTATTGCGTTATCCTTTAAACTTCGGAATCGTTTTCGCTATCGACTGAAGCGCCCAGTCGATGTCGTCGAGCGAGGCTGCGTACGAGAAGCGAAGATAGCCTTTGCCGGCAGCGCCGAACGAGGAGCCGCCGCCGCACGCAACCCCGCCCTCCTCTAACAGGAACTTGGCCAGCGCGCGGTCGTCCTGCGTGATCGTCGATACGTTGGGAAAGGCATAGAACGCGCCTTCCGGGAGCAAACAAGAGACGCCCGAAATGTTGTTAAGCCCGTTGACCAAACGATCGCGACGCTGACGGAAGATCTCGTTCATGCGCAACACCGGCTCGTCCGGACCGGTGAGCGCGGCGATGCCCGCCATCTGCACGAAGGTCGCGACGCAGCTGAAGGTATTATTGTTGAAGAGCGTGACCGTCTTGGCGAGACTCTCCGGCATGATCGCATAGCCGAGCCGCCATCCTGTCATCGCGTAAGCTTTCGAAAAGCCGTCGACCACTATTGTGCGGTCGCGCATCCCGGGCAAGGACGCGATTGAGAGGTACTCGCTGTCAAGATAGAAGTTGCGGCTGTAGATCTCGTCAGCCAGAACCAAGAAGTCGTAACGCTGCGCGAGCTCGGCGATCGTCTCAAGGTCGCTCTTGGTGAGAACGCCGCCGGTGGGATTGTGCGGCGAGTTGATCACCACAACTTTGGTCTTCTCCGAGACGCGGCGCGCGAGCTCGTCGAGATCCATCCGCCAGTTGCGCGACTCGAGCAACGGAATCGCATGAACCTTCGCCTCTAAGTAGCTTGCGCACGAGGCGTAGGCGGGATAGGCGGGATCGAAATAAACAAACTCGTCGCCGGGATTGAGCAGCGCGCTCAGCGTGTTCCAAATTACCGGTTTGGCGCCTGGGCTGACAACGACGTTCGCCGGTGTCCATTCCGGAGTCACGCGACGAAAACGGCTAGCATATTCGGCGATGGTCTCCCGTAGCGACAAGAGGCCGCCCGACGGCGTGTAGTGGGTGTGATTATCGTAGAGCGCGTCGACCGCGGCCTTCTTTATCTCCGCCGGCGTATCGAAATCGGGTTCGCCGATCTCCATATGCACGACGCGTCGTCCGGCTGCTTCGAGCTCACGCGCGCGCGCCAAAATTTCGAATGCGTTCTCGGAGCCCAGTCGTGCTACCGCAGCGGCCAAACGGTCTTCGTGAACTGCTAGCATCCCAATCCATCCTCTCGTAGAGCCTATGTCAAAAAACCGTGCGGGACACCGCATCGTGGCGGCGAAACGTCCTCGCCTCATGCGCCCGCTGTCGGAAGTCTTCGCGCCAGGAGCACCGACGTTACCCGAGCGGCTCAGAACGCTCGTCGTTTCGCCCGAGCGCGAGTTGGAACCTGGAATGAGCGTGCGCGCCGCGTTTAGCTTTCGTAATCATGGCGGCGCCCCGGCCACCGGCGTGCGCCTGCGGTTCAACGTTCCCGAAGGGCTAGCCTATTTAGTCGGCAGCAGCCGGCTCGACGGCAACGAGCTCGACGACGAGCTTGGAAACTCACCCCTGCTCGCGCGTACCGGCGCGGCGATCGGCGACGTTGCGCCCGGCGAAGAGCGCCGGATTGAAATCGCCTATAGCGTCACCGGCGCAATCGAAAACGGCACTACCATCGAACTCCAGGCAGCGCTCGCCTCCTTCGAATTGCCGCCTGCCGGTTCCAATGTGGTTCGGTTGGTCGTGCGCAGCAAGCCACAGCTGGAAAACGCGCTAACCCGGATAACGATCGAGCCTCGCCACGATCCAGCTCCCGGCGGCGAGGCGCAGGTTACTATTAACATTCATAACGCCGGCGAATCGAGCGCGCGCGACATCGTGGTGGTCGCGCCGATTCCGGAGAACGCGAGTTACGTTCCTGGTTCGGCTCGCGTGAGCGGACGCGAGATCGAGCGCGAGTTGGGAACCGCCTTCGACTGTTGTTACGCGCCGATCCTATTACGATCGCTCCCCGCCAGCGCTTCGGCGACGCTGGTCTATCATGTGCGAATCGACTCTCCACTCACCGATGGGTCGCAGATTACCGCGCGCGCAGAGATCGCGTCGCAAGAGACGCCCGCATTTGCGCTCGAGCCCGCGTCGCTCACGGTAACAGCCGCACCCGGCTTCGGCGACGATCGCACCTCGTTGACGGTCGAACCCGAGCACGATGCGCATCCGGGCGAACGCGTAACCCTGACCGTGACGGCGCATAATGCCGGCACCGCGCCGGCGGATCGCGTGGGCGTGAATCTCGAGCTTCCCGAGAGCCTGGTTTTCGTGCGGGGTGCCGCAACCATCGACGGCTATCCGGTGCACGAGCGGCGCAAGGAGCCGCTGCAATTTGAGCTCGGTCCAATCGGCGCCGGCGAGCAGATAATTCTGCGCGCACATGCGATCGTGAGCTCACCGCTTGCCGATGGAACGGTGTTGACGCCGACGGCGCTGGTCAAGTGGGAACCCGCACCGCCGCAGCGCGGAACCGCGCAGCTGCAATCATCGATTACGGTGCGTTCGGAGCCGGTATTCACCCCGCGCCGCAGCTTCTTCGAACGCCACGGCAGCGAGACCGTGCGCCCGGGCGAACGGCTCGAAGC
>JBAVTZ010000067.1:0-25044 GCA_049696515.1 Candidatus Cybelea sp.
CCGCAGGGACGCCCGGTTGTGCCTCCGCGGCCTCAACCGACCCGCCCGGCGGCAACCACGCCCCAGGATGGCCATGGAGGCAGTTCGGCGGCTTCGGCCGCCCCGCGTCGCCTCTTTCCGCAGAAAAACGAGCTGGTGCGGGCCGTCATCGCCGCTGAGGTCTTAGGCAAGCCCCGCGCGCTGAGCGACGAATACCTTCGGCGTTGAGCGCGCAACGATCGATCGATCTCCGCGAACTGTCCGACCGCGTCCGCCTATTTGGCGAGTACGACCGTAACCTCTCGGCGATTGAGTCTTCGCTTGATGTCGCCGTCCATACTGATGGCGACCGCCTGCTTTTAGCCGGCGAGGATTCGGCAGTTGCGCGAGCGGAGGAGGTCGTCCGGCGCGTGCTGGAGGCGGCTGTCGAAGGCGCCCACATCACGCCCGACGACGTAGCGCTGGCGCTCGCCGGTTCGGCGGAGCATCGGACCGCATCGGTACCCAGCACGCTCGTGCGTACCCATCGCGGACGCGAAGTCCGTCCCCGAACGGCCGGGCAGCGCCGATTGGTGCGCGCCATCGAGGAATCGACGCTCACGTTTGGCATCGGCCCAGCGGGTACCGGGAAAACCTACCTTGCGGTCGTGATGGCGGTGCGCGCGCTGAAGCGACGCGAGGCCACGCGCGTGATTCTCTCGCGCCCGGCGATCGAAGCCGGTGAGCGGCTCGGCTTTCTTCCCGGCGACCTGCGCGAGAAGGTTGATCCCTACATGCGTCCGCTCTACGACGCGCTCGGCGAGCTGCTCGACGATGGGGTAGTGAATAAGTATATGGAGCGCGGAATCCTGGAAGTTGCCCCGTTGGCCTACATGCGCGGGCGGACACTATCGGAGGCTTTCGTCATCCTGGACGAAGCCCAGAACGCCACCGACGATCAGCTCAAAATGTTCCTTACGCGGTTAGGGAGCGGCTCGAAGATGGTGGTGACCGGCGATGCCACGCAGATCGATCTTCCATTCGGTCAGCGCAGCGGTCTGCGCGTTGCTGCGGGCCGGCTCGCGGAGATTCCCGAGGTCGGCGTCGTCGAGCTCGACGAGACCGACGTCGTGCGCCATCCCCTCGTCGCCAAGATCGTTCGTGCCTACGCGGCCGAAGCGCCGCAAGGCGAGCCGCGGTGATCTATTATCGCAACGAGGTGCGGCGCAGCGGCGTGGACGGGCGCGCTTTGGTTGCGACAGCCCGAAGATTGCTTGCCGAGGTCGGTGAGCGGGGATCCGCGCTCTCGCTAACGCTCGTCGGCGACAATGCCATGCGCACGCTCAATCGCGAATACCGCGGCAAAGATGCGGCGACGGACGTGCTGAGCTTCTCGCTCGACCACCCGCCCACGCCGGAGGCTTTGGAACGCCTGCTGGGCGACGTGGTGATCTCGGTTGAGACGGCGCGAAGGCAGGCAGCCGACTATGACGCGCCGTTGCAGCGTGAGCTCTATCGGTTGCTGATCCACGGCGTGCTGCACCTGATGGGTCACGACCACGCGCAGAGCGCGCAGCGGCGTGTGATGGAGCGGGAGGAACGGCGACTCGCGGAAGCAATCGCTCTACCTTGGCCGTACCGCGAAGGACGCTGATGCACCACCCCGCTGACGAGCGCGGCAAGCGCGAGCCTCACTATCTGCCGATCGGCAAGAGCCCGTTCCTTCGTTCGTTCCATCACGCGTTCGAGGGCATCATCTATGCCACACGCACCGAACCGAACATGCGGGTGCACTTTCTGATCGCGGCGCTGGTGCTTCTCGCGACCTTGATTTTACGACTCGACCGCGACTACGTGGTGGCGACGATCATCCTAATCGCGCTTGTATTGAGTCTCGAACTGATGAACACCGCGATCGAATCGATCGTCGACCTGTTGACCGTAGCTCACCACCCGTTGGCCAAGACCGCGAAGGATGCGGCCGCCGGCGCGGTGCTGATCGCTGCCATCGGCGCGGTGCTATCGGCGTATTTAATTTTTTATCAGGGCATCATCAATGGCGGCGAGCGCGTGTTCCGCGCCGTGCAATCGGTACCGTCCAACTTGGCCCTCATCGTGCTTGTGGTTGTCGCGATCGCAACGATCTTTGCCAAGGCCTGGGTCGGTCGAGGATCGGCTTTGCAGGGGGGTGCCGTTTCTGGCCATGCGGCGCTCGCCTTTGCGGTGGCGACCCTGTTGGCGTTCTTGTATCAGAAGCCGCTGGCGGCGATTTTGGCCTACTTCGTCGCCTTCTTAGTCGCCCAGAGCCGCGTCGAGGCGCGCATTCACCGCCCGTTCGAAGTTTTCTGGGGGGCCGTACTCGGCACGCTCGCCGCTCTGGCGATCTACGTGCTGGTACGGCCTCACGTTGTGCTATAATGGCGCCGATTTGAACACCGACCCGGTCCGAAGTAGACCCGAGCTCCTCCCGTATCAGATCGCCGCGCTGATCGTGCTCCTCCTTCTGGCGGCCTTCTTTTCTGCGGCGGAGGCCGCCCTGGTGTCGATCTCGCGGCTTCGCGCTCACGCGATGGCCGAACGGCACCTTCGCGGCTCGCGCAATCTGGAACGAATCGTCGAGGATAAGAACCGCTTTCTCACGACCGTCTTGGTCGGGAATACCATGGTTCTGCTGGTGGCCGACTCGCTGGCCACTTACGTGGCGATATCGCTCGGTTTGCCGGCCGGCGCGATACTTTCGACCGTGGTCATGACCATCGTCTTTCTGCTCTTTGGTGAGATCGTACCGAAGACGCTCGCAACCGGCGATAACGAGCGCTGGGCACTTCGTCTCGCACTGCCGACCCAGTACGCCACCTACGTGCTGACGCCGATTGCGCGAGCCTTCCAATTCGCGACCGACCTCTTCCTTCGCGCCTTCGGCATCAAGTCTACGCACCGGGTATACATAACCGAGGACGATATTCGCGCGCTCGTCAATGCCGGCGCCGAACAGCGCGTGATCGAGGAAGAAGAGCGAGTGCTGATTCACTCGGTCATGGAGTTCGGTGACACGATCGTTCGCGAGGTGATGAAGCCGCGGCCGGAAATGGTTGCGGTTTCGATCGACGATTCGCCGCGGCGAGTCCTCGACGTGGTGATCGCAGAGGGCTATTCCAAGCTGCCGGTCTACCAAGAATCGAAGGACGACGTCGTGGGCGTAGTCCACGATCGCGAGCTGCTGGTCGCGTTGGCAAATGGTTCCCTTGCCCACGCCAGCGTGCGCTCACTGATGCGCACGGCCGTCCACGTGCCCGAAACGAAGAAAATCGCCGAGTTGTTGCGCGAGATGCAGCGCGACAAGTTCTCGTTGGCGATCATCGTCGACGAATACGGCGGGACGGCCGGTCTCGTCACCATGGAGGATCTGCTCGAGGAAATCGTCGGTGAAATTCGCGACGAGCACGACACCGACGAACAAGAGCCGATTTCGATCATTTCGGAAGTCGAAGCGGTGGTGGAAGCCGGCGTGAACATCGAGGACGTCAACGCAAAACTCGGAACGCATCTCCCGACCGAGGACTTCGAAACGATCGGCGGTTATACGGTGGGGCTTTTTGGGCGGCTTCCCAACGAGGGCGACGAGGTCGAGGCGGACGATCACAGCCGCCTGCGCGTGGACCGAAAACATGGCCGGCGCATCCTGTCGGTTCGCATCTATACCAACGGCAGCATTAACCAGGCGGAGGAATCGGAGGGCTCTGACGCAGCCGCGCGCCTATAAGACGCGAGGCATTGTCTTGCGCAGACGGCAACTTGGAGAAGCCGATCGGATCGTGACGCTCTTTACGCGCGAGCACGGCAAAGTCGATGCCGTAGCGAAGGGCGTTCGCCGCGTACGGAGCCATATGATCGGACGGCTCGAGTTCGCGAACGAGTGCGAGTTCGTCATGCATCGCGGCCGCTCGCTCGACGTCGTGGTATCAGCCGAGATCGTTCGCGCGCCGTGGTCACGCTTGGTCGAACCGGAACGCTATGCGGTCGCCTCGCTGGTGGCCGAACTCGTCGATGCATTCTGCGAGCCCGAGCTTGCACTACCCGATGTGTACCAGCTTCTGTCCGGTGCCATCGGCGCGATCGCTGCTTCGAGTTCGCCGGCACAAGTGCTCCCGCGCTTTTCACTTCGCTTGTTGGAAATGCTCGGATTAGCTCCGCCGCTGACGAGTTGCGTGCACTGCGGCCATCCGCTGCCGCCCGAGCCGGTTTGGCTCGATGCTGAGGCCGGCGGGATCGTTGACGCGCGCTGCCGCGAACGCTGGCGCGATCTGCCCCTGCTGACGGAAGAGGACCTCGAGAACCTTCGCGCGCTGGCCGCGCCGAAGAGCAATCCGGCGGCGGCCACATTGCATGCCACACGAGGGGCGGCTGATGCCGTCGAGGAGCTTGTCGCGCATCATCTTGGCAGGCGTCCGAAGTCGCGGATTGCGCTGGGCAGCCTCGGCTCCTCTGCATGATTATGGCCCTGGACGTCGGCACCAAACGCATCGGGATCGCTGTCGCCGACCCGAGTGGGAGTTTCGCGCTGCCGCTTGCGACGCTCACGCGCAGCAACCGGCGCGACGACCTCGCTCGGCTAAAGGAGTACTTCGAATCCTATGCGGTTGACGAGCTCGTCGTCGGCGATCCTATCACGCTGGCGGGCGAACATGGGATCGCGGCTCAAGCGATCGACAGGTTCGTCGAGAGTCTGGGCGGCATCTTTGGCGGAACGATTCACCGAGTCGACGAGCGGATGACGACGGCGCAAGCGACGAAGAGCCTCATCGCCGCCGATCTCTCGCGCGAAAAACGCAGAAGCGTGGTCGACCGGGTGGCCGCCGCGCTGATCTTGGATTCGTTCCTCGCCCGGCGCCGCAGTGGGCAGAGCGCGTGAAGCTACTTTGGCGCTTCGCGCTCGGGGCGCTGACCGTCGCTGTACTCGCTACAGCGGGACTGGGATGGCTTTTTTATGCGGTCTACGGTGACCGGTCGCATCCCTCGTCGTCGAGCCAGATCGTGATCGCGCGGGGATCGAGTTTCGACGAAATCGCGCGCCAACTGGCCGGCGCCGGCGTGATCAGCAACGTAAGTACTTTCCGAATATTGGCCCGGCTGCGCCGTCAAGACGTCGCCGTTCGGGCTGGGGAATACCGGTTTATCCCGCACCTAACCCAAAGCGAGGTCTTGCACGACCTGGTGAGCGGAGGGGCGCAGGTTGCCGCATGGGTCACCATTCCCGAAGGATTTACCGCGGCGCAGATAGCCGGACGTCTTCAAGAGGCGGGTGTGGGAGCGTCGAGGGAATATATGCGTGATTTTATGCATCAAACGCTGGCGATCGATGGAGCACGCACGAAAAATCTTGAGGGCTTTCTCTTTCCGAGCACCTATCTGGTGCCGCTCGGGGCGGCGCCGCAGCAAGTCGCAGGGCAGTTGATCGCCGAGTTCTTCAAGGAGTTGCCGGCGAACGCGGCGGCCCGCGCTCGCGCGCTCCACGTTAGCGTGCCGGAGGTCGTGACGGTCGCTTCGCTGGTAGAGCGCGAGGCGAAACGCGAGCAGGATCGCCCAAAGATCGCGGGAGTAATTTACAATCGGCTGCGGCTGCGCATGCCGCTGCAGGTCGATGCGACCGTCGAGTACGCCCTGCCCGAGCATAAGAGCGTGCTCTCGTTTGCGGACTTGAAGATCGACTCGCCATACAATAGCTACGTCCATGCCGGTCTGCCGCCGACGCCGATAGCGAATCCCGGCCGGGCCTCGCTGGAAGCTGCCTTCAATCCGGCGAAGGGTAATGATCTCTACTATGTCTACTGCGGGAACGGGCGCCACGTGTTTGCTGAGACGCTGGCCGAGCACCAAGCCAACGTCGCCCGCTGCCTGCAATAAAGGGAGGGCTTCCGATGCCATCCTCCAACGGCGAGAGCACGCAACCGCACGCGCCACTGGAGCTGAACGAGGTACTCTATGTCGAGACCAAGGACGGTCCGGCACTCCCGTTTGAGGTTGTCGGCATCCTCGAAGACCCGCGGGACGGAATGTCCTATGCGGTGTTGATGCACGAGTCCTCGGAACGAGCGGACAGCGAATTTATCGTCACCGACCTTACCGGCAATCTGCTGGAAAACGAAACGCTCGCCCAGGAGATCCTGGACGACTTTCTCGTCTTCGCCGACGAATCGGACGATGACGAAAGCGCGCCGAATGGGGAGAAGGACTAATTCGCGTTCTCTTTTTATCGGCTAGCGTCGGCGTCGGCCATCTCTCGGCAGCCAATTCCGTCGGAGGGGCGTTGCGAAAAATCGAGCCCACCGCCCAAACACTGGTCGTCGACTCCTACGAGTATGCCGCGCTGGTGGTCTCCCGGATCGTTTCGAACGGCTACCTTCGCATGGTAAAGAGCATTCCGCAGATGTACCGTTACATTTACGATCGCGCCGAGCGCGCGACCGAAGTCGGTCGCTTTCGCAGCTGGGCACATCAGTTTACAGCGGGCAACTTGCGGCCGCTGATCCAGCGCGAGCGGCCTGACGTGGTCGTCTGTACGCACGCGTTTCCGTGTGGCGCGATGGCCGAGTATAAGCGCACCTTTGCCGATGCTCCACCGGTAGTCGGGATCGTCACCGATTTCGCCGTGCACGGATTTTGGATTCATCCGAATATCGACCGGTACGTCGTAGCGACCGAGGCAATGCGCAACGCCTTGCGCGCGCGCCACGTCCCTGCGGAATCGATCTGCGCGAGCGGCATACCCGTTCGGCCCGAATTTGCCCCATCGGCGGAGCCGCTCGAGGCATTACGCGAGCGGCTCGATCTGCCTCGCGATAGGTACGTCGCGCTGCTTATGGGCGGTGGCCTTGGAATCGCCCCGCTCGAGCGCATGTTGTCGGCCCTCAAGATGGTCCGCGTCCCGCTAGCCGCGGTGGTCGTTGCGGGTCGTAATGCCCGAATCGAGCGGCGGCTTTCGGAGGCGGCCGAGGGCGTGGACTATCCGGTGCGCGCGCTGCGTTTTGTCGATAACGTTTACGACTACATGCACGCCGCCGACGTTCTCGTCACCAAGCCCGGCGGACTCAGCACGGCCGAGGCGCTAGTCGCTCAGGTTCCGATGGTCCTTTGCAAACCGCTGCCCGGTCAGGAAGAGCGCAACTCGCGCGTGCTGTTGGAGGCGGGCGCGGCTGTCCGTACGCGGCGAATCGCCGACCTTCCCACAGTACTCGAAACGGTGCTGACGGATGCGGGTCGTCGCGAGGGGATGATCGCCGCCGCGCGGCATCTTGGACGACCGAACGCAGCCGGTGATGCGGCATCGATGATTGCCCGTCTGGTGAGAGTACGAAACGAGGTCGTCGCATGAACCTGCCATCCTCACGGACGTATGCTAGCTGGTTGGCCGTGGTGCGCTTTTTAACCGGCGCGATCTGGCTGATCCACGGCATTCCGAAGTTTCTTCACAGCGATAAGTTCATGCCGCCTAATGGGGCTATCGTCAACTACGTTCAAGCCGGCGTCGGGAAGACAGCCGGACCTTTCCACGCCTTCCTTGTGGGTGTCGTGCAGCCGAATATCGGCATCTTCGCCGAGTTAGTGC
Organism: Candidatus Cybelea sp.; assembly: GCA_049696515.1. Lineage (GTDB taxonomy): Bacteria > Vulcanimicrobiota > Vulcanimicrobiia > Vulcanimicrobiales > Vulcanimicrobiaceae > Cybelea. Next base: position 7,565 of record JBAVTZ010000067.1, read on the forward strand.
GACTCGGCGAGGTCTGCGTTGGCCTCTCGCTGCTTCTCGGCGCGCTCACGCGTCTTGGAGGCCTGTTCGGCGTCTTGCTTACGCTGAACTACATGGCGGCGCGCGGCGGCTTGGAGAAGTTCAGCTCGTGGGCGAGTGTCGACGCTTGCCTCATGCTGCTGTCGGCGATCAGCCTGGTATTGCCCACCGGGCGTGTGTTCGGCATCGATCGTTTCTTTATACGCAAGCCGAGCATCAAGGCTCCGGTCGTGGCAGAGTTCGTGCCGGAGCGTCCACTCGACGGACCCAGAGCCCCTCGCGCATAGTTGCGTGCATGAATATTTTAAATCATTGGGAGCACTTGGTCGGGCGCTTAGGCGGCCCATTGTCCTTTCGCTTTCTCTTACAGCCGTCGGTTGCCGCGCTCATCGGAATCGCCGCGGGCTTCAGGGACGCTCAAGCCGGGAGACCTGCGTATTTCCTGTCGATCTTCACCGATGCTAAGAACCGGGGGACGCGCCTGCGTGAGTGCTGGAGCGCCATATGGAAGGTCTTCCTGGTTGCCGCGATCCTCGACCTCGTCTATGAAATTATGGTCTTCAAAACGATATATTTGGGCCAGACGGTAATCGTCGCTACCGTGCTGGCGGTCGTCCCGTACGTGTTACTTCGAGGCCCCGCTAACAGACTCGCTCGCCTTTGGGTTCGCCCCTTGCGCTGATCGATTTAGGCCCCGCCCGAATGCGGAAGGATGTTGATCGCACGGGCAGCGGCGATCGCAATAACGAGCAGCGAGATGCTCGATTCGACCATCATGAACATGCGCGCCCGGGTCGACAACGGTGGGGTGTCGGTAGGGCTGAACGCGGTTGCCGTCGTGAACGAAAGAAAGACGTAGTCGAGGAAGTTCATCGACTGGTCCATCGGTTGTTGATCCGGGCGAGGGAAGGCGAACTCTTGCTGGCCGATCACATGATAGATGATTGCAAACACGATCACGTTCCCAACCCAGATCAAGAGCGCCGATTCGATCAGGCGTACAGCGTCAATCGTGGCGGCTTGATAAATCACGAGGTAGACGACTTTGGACAAAGACAGTGCGACCCCGGCAGCCAGGATGAGCGCGCTCACGCCCATAACGTAGCGGGTTGCCTTTCGATTCCCTCGGATCGTCCAGAAGAGCGAAAGTAGGAAAAGTACGATGACGAGGATGCCGATCGTCCACGTTACCGCTGGTGGCCCGAACGTGTAGCGATTTCTCAAACCGGCGAAGAGCATGACGCATAGAAACAGCGCGGCGCTCTCGCCCCAGTCTCGTCGGCGGGAGCCGCTATGATTAGCTATCGCGGCACCGTCGGGATCCGGAGACTGAGCTATTTCGCGACGTTGAAGATCTCACTGCGTCCAATGAGGTAATCAAAGTAAATCTCGGTTACGTGGGGACTCCCGGTCGTCGCCCCGCGGATGACGCCGGGGAAAGGAACCGTATATGAATCCGAATAGCAATGCGCCGTAACTTCCCTTGACCATAAAGTTGCGGGCAAGCAATTGCCCTGTCTAGCGATACTGGGTTTGTGTCCGGATTAAAGGTGTGCACGAAGGCAATCGCAATTAGCGTTCCGCCAGGCGACCGCCATGATGGCGTAAGCATTGGTGAAAGAGTCCAACTGCGATGCCCTCCTGCCGGGGATTGCGATACAAACTCGTTGGCAAAGGGGAGTACCACAGCAAGCGTGATCGCCTTGCCAAAGGGTACATTGATATATGGTTGGACAACGTAAACGGGAGCAACCCCGGCAAACGCGGGCGAGCCGGTGGGTACTTGATCGGACAGCTGTAAGACCCCAAACACCTTACCCTTTGGATTATAATAAAGCAGGTCTCTGTACGTGAACACCATGTTCGTAACGCCGGCGAAACTGCCTAGCTGAGGCGTGCTGAGCACCTGTGACGAAGGCAGCGTAACGGAGACTGGGGCTCGCGGGCTAACCCCGACGATGATAAGACCGTTCGGAAAGGTAAAGGCATTGGCGGCGCCTGTTGTGGTGAAGGTGCCCTTGGAGAAAGTGAAGTGGTACCTCGATTGAGGAAGGGCGCGCGAGCGCAAGCAGCCTCCGGCGATGCCTGCCGGGGGAGTGCGCAGGTAGAGGGACTCCATTAGCAAACCGTTAGCAGGTCGCTTCCGGCCCATTGCACGGCCAGGGCGGCGAGGGAAAAACCCAAAAATCGTAGCTAGTGAAGCATGGAGAGATGGCCGAGCGGCTGAAGGCGGCGGTTTGCTAAACCGTTATACGATGTAAAGTCGTATCGAGGGTTCGAATCCCTCTCTCTCCGAAGGTCACACGAGCGCGCGGTCGTAGCTCAATTGGATAGAGCAACAGGCTACGAACTTGTAGGTTGGGGGTTCGAGTCCCTCCGACCGCGATTTGTACGAGTGCAGCCCCGGTATGTTTCTGCCGGGGCTGCACTCGTACGCGGGAATCACTCGTTATCGACGGGTTCGTCTGATGGCGGCTCGTGAATGAAACGCGCCGCGGGATACTTCGCGGAGATTGGCTTAAACGGACGTGGCGGGTTCGTAAAGTCGAAACTGTCGATGATGCTCTTAGCGCGCTTGTCGGTGTAGAAGTTGTTGCGTTCTTGGGCCGGCGATCCCTCGTATGGCAGATTGAACACCTGCTCGATGAACTTTACGATGCTGCCGAACTCGTACTGCGTGTGCGAAACGAAGCCGGATGTGCCGGAACTGGCTTGCATCGGATAGGGCGAAATGATCAGACAGGGAATACGCTCGGCGAGCCCGCGAAAATCGAGCTGCGGCGGTGGCGAGTTGTCAAAAAATCCGCCCGAATCGTCCCAGATGACGACGATCGCCGTCGTGTTCCAATACGGGCTTTCGCCAATCGCGTTTACGATTGAGGTAACCCAGGATGGTCCAAGGTCACTGTGGGCTCCAGGATGATCGGAATCTGGGTGACTGGGCGTGACCCAGGTGACCTGCGCAAGGTTTCCGCTGCTGATATCGGTCAAGACTCGAGTCTGAGGGGCGATGATGTCGTTATGCCAGTCGGGCCCCTTCCGGACGTAGCTGATCGCTTCGAAGGGGGACCAGATGCCGGCATTGAGCAGCTTCGTGGCGTAGAATTTCCATGAGATGCCGCCCTCATCGAGGACCGTGGCCATCGTGTTGAACTGGGTGAAGCACGGGAATGGCCCGTTGCCGCGGCCCACCACCCGCTGGGAGTTCACCAGCGAGCTCGTGGTGCCCGGCGGGGAATCGCAGTCGTTCGGATGATGGGTCGGATAGTTGACTTGGGCTTCCGTTGCGCTCATGTTGTCGGTCCCGGCCACCGCCGTTAGGTGCCCCGTGTAGCTACCGCCGAACTCGGTCGGAAACATTTCGTCGGCGAGCACGTATTGCTGGGCCATCTCCCAGTAGGGAGCGATTTCCGAGCGTTCCATATACACGTACGCACCTTTGCCCGGCTTCGTGCCGTTGTCGTGAAAGTGGTCCATCTTGCCGTTATCCCAGTCCAGGATGCCGGCTTGCCAAGTATGCGGCAAGTTCGTGTTGGTTTCAAAGGTTGTCTGCTGCAATTGCACCTTGACTCGCTGGTTACCATGCTTCACGTAGCCGAACAACGGTGCATTGGCGCCGGGGTAGCCGGCAAAGAAGTTCTCGAAGGAACGGTTTTCCTGGATGATCACCACCACGTGCTGGATGTATTGGCTCACGGGGTTTCCCGCCGCAGGCCTCTGCGCCGATGGCAACGCGCCCTGCGAAATGCCAGGGCCGCCGGCGGACGAACATCCGGCGGAAAGAAAGAGTCCAAGCGATGCAAGGACGGGGAGCGACTTACCAACCATCTCATCCTCCCGACTAAGAGCGCGTTACGCGTTCCGCCGAATTTGCCGCCATTCCTGCGGCTATAGCGCTCGCTACTTCCGGGACGGCTGCAGAAATAATCGTCCCCGGGGGTAATCGAAGACGACCGTAAAGTGTCGCAGGAAGTCCAGACCGACGAGAATCTTCCTTCCCGAAATGAGCCCCGACTCGAGTTTGCAGGCGGCCTCGCCCCCGTAGGTGATCGGACCGACTTGGAGGGTGTCGACGTTGCCGCACTCGATGCTGCCCATGCCTAAAACGTTGGTGATCCTGCGCGCCATGCGCAGATGGTATTTGTAAAGCAGATCGGGGCCGAAAATGATCGTCGCCGGGTTGCCGGTATCGAGCATCGCGTTAACGGCTAGCGAGCCGTTGAGCGTCATCGGAATCGCGGGTACCCGGTTAGAAGAGGTGTCGGTCACAATTGCTAAGCCGGGTGGATCGCCCAACTGCGCCTGCTGGTCGGTAATGGTCATCGTTGCGGCCTGAAAATCAAGCCGTACGACTGCCGCGGCGAAAACGTCGTAGCCCAGGAGGCCATCGTAGTTCTGCCGATCGAGGCCCCAATAATCGCGAGCATTAAAATCCTGCGCCTCTACCACGGCGTTGGTAAGTGTGTTGCCGCCGATCTCGATCGAATCGGCTCGGCGTATATCTACGCGCTCGGCTCCGTACAGGCTGACGGCAGTTCCGCCGGCGCCGATCTTGGCAACCTTGGCTCGATCGGCAAAACGTTCGTTGAGAAAGATCGAGCTTGCTCCCGTATCCAGGATGAAGCGGCCCTTCACCCCGTTGACCGTCGCGTCGACTAGGACGCGCGTCGGGGTCACGACAATCGGAAAAGGCTTGGGGTTTACAAACGACCAGCTCGCGCGAGCCGGCGGCGGATGCAAATCCGAATCGCTAATGGCGACGTTCGGTTCGATCTTGGTATAGGCATCGTCGCCGCCGGAGCCGTCGCCGACGCGAAACGAACCGATGAGCCTTTTGCCCGGTCGAATCTCGCTGTACGAGAGAATCTCCACGGTCGTTTCATAATCGCCGTCCGGATCGATGATCGCTCGAACGTATGCGCCCGTGTTCGGATCGACGTCCACGTCGATCGGATCGGCGCGCGGCACGTCCAGTCGTAACGTTTCGACCTCTTTTCCCGCAACGGTAACCGTGCCGCGCGCAACTCCCTTGAGCGCGGTGGTGCCTTCGTTGAATAAGAGCGCATAGCTCAGCAGAAACTTCGCCAACTCGCCGTAGACCGGGGTGGTAAAGCCGTTCTCGCCGCTGCTCCAGAAGACGTTTCCGGTGTAACCGCTGTCCTCGACAATGCCCGACCGGATCGGATAGCGGTACGTGTTGCGATAGACGATTCCAACGCGCGATTCCGTAGCTTGCTCGGTTATTTTTCCGTCTGCGTTCACGGAGCGACGAGTGAGACGCAGCGTCTTGAAGGTACCATCATCGAGTTGCCAGCCGACGAAGGCACGGTGTTTGGCGAGCAGCGCTTCCGCGCTCGAATCCTGGGCGAATACGCGCGGCGCGGCAAGGAGGCTGAAGAGTCCCGCGACGAGTGCCAAGCCGAGGAGGCGACGAAGCATAGAGAGCACCTAAAGCGCGATGGGTGGCGTTAACGTTTCGCGGGTGGTGGAGTGAGCTTCCTTGAGTGGAATTGCAGCGCTTGTCGGCCAGGCGGGGTCCTGATATACTGCGTTGTCGGCGAAAGCGCCGGGGCTAAGGCTCGGTAGCTCAGTGGTAGAGCAGGGGACTCATAAGCCCTTGGTCGTAGGTTCAAGTCCTACCCGAGCCAAACGAAACCGGGTCCGGCCGCCGATTGGAGGCGGCCGGCTTCATTCCGAGGTGTTATCTCATGTCTACGATTCCGTGCGATTTCTGCCCCCATCCGGTCGATCGCGGGCAAATGGAGGAGATCGAGATTTCGCACTACGTGCCAGACAGTTCCGGCGAAGATCTGGCCTACGCGCGGACCTACTTTTTCGGTCACCCCGACTGCGTGCGCAAGTTTTACCGTACGCTTGTCGATCACAAGCTCGATCTCTTCAAGCATATTCCGAGCGCTGGATCACCGCCCGATGCGCCTCGTTGATTCGTCGCGTGCGCCCGTAGCGTAGCTGGATAACGCACAGCCCTCCGAAGGCTGGGATCGGGGGTTCGAATCCCTCCGGGCGCACATCTATTTACCACCAACTTGGACAAACAATGACCGAGGATGAATCGCGCCTCCGGCGCGCCTTGGAGCTCGCCGACGAAGCGGCCCACGCCGGCGACGTGCCGATTGGTGCGGTGCTCGTTGCCGGCGACCTCGTACTCGAGGCGAAGAACGAAAAGGAGCTGCGTCAGGACGCAACAGCCCACGCTGAGATGTTGCTCCTGCGCGAAGCGGCGCGACGCCTGCAGGCATGGCGACTTTCGGAGGCAACCGTCTACGTCACCAAGGAGCCTTGCCTGATGTGCGCGGGCGCCTTGATTGCGGCACGGGTCAAACGGGTGGTCTACGGAGCGCGCGATCCGAAGGGCGGAGCCGACGGCAGTGTATTCGATGTCTTACGCTCGCCGCTGACCAATCATCGGCTCGAGGTTACCGATGGGGTGCTGGAGGCAGAAGCCGCCGCGCAGCTTCAACGATTCTTCCGGGAGAAGCGCAGCGCCGCGCAAGAAGGTTTACCGCCACGGTCGTCCCAACCGACAGCTTCGGAGAGGTGGTCGAGTGGTTGAAGGCACCCGCCTCGAAAGCGGGCGAACGTGTTGAGCGTTCCGTGAGTTCGAATCTCACCCTCTCCGCCACTAGCGCGCGACTAGCGGGAGATGCACGACGAAGTGCGAGCCGCTCGGGCTGCTATCAAGCGTGATTATGCCATGGGCGCGTTCGACGGCGCGCTTGACGATGGCGAGGCCGAGCCCCGATCCGGAAACGTCCCGCTGCGCACCGCGATAGAATCGGTCGAAGACGCGCTCGGCGTCCGTCGATGGAATACCCGGGCCGTGATCGGCCACTTCGATGACGGCCGCCGAGTCTTCAGAGCGAACCTGAACGGCGATTTCGCCATGGCCATACTTCACCGCGTTATCGGCCAGGTTGGTGACGACATAACCAAGTTCGGTCGGGTCCACTGCTGCAAGAATGCCCCGTTCGGTTGAGATCGCAAAATGGCGTTCGGGGTGCGCGTCGGCAATCGGTGCTACCAAATCGGCGACGAGCGTGCCGACGTCGATTGGCACGAGGTGCGCCGGCGCTTCGGGGCTTTCCCAGCGCTCGAGCAGAATGAGCTTATCGATGAGCGAGCCCATGATCCGGCTCTGGTCATTCATCGTGTCGAGAATGCGATCGCGATCGGGCGGACTTTCGAAACCGCCGCGGCGCAGGATCGCGATGAACCCTTGCACCACCGTGAGCGGCGTGCGTAACTGATGGCCGGCATCGGCAATGAACTGCCGCATGGCGGTGTTCGCGCGGTCTCGCGCCGCGAAGGCACGTTCCATCTGTTCTATCGCGCCGTTGTAGGCGGTAGCCAGCGAGCCGAGCTCGCGCTTTTCGTCCGCCGGTATTGGCTGCGGCGTCAGGTCCCCGGAAGCAAACCGCTCGAGTGCCGCGGTAACGTCGTCGAGCGGCCGCAAGGCCTGCCGGGTCAAGGCGCGCGCCACAACGATCCCGCAAGCCACCGCGATTGCCAGCGCGATCAGAAGGGGGAGTAAGAACGACTGCACCGTCGCGACCAGGGCCGCGTCGTTGCCCCTGACGATGACGTAAAGATTGCCAACGTGCCCGAAGAGTTCGGTCAGTCCGAATGCCGTCGCGAGGCCGCTGATAATGTGCGCGAGCGGGCCCGATCCGTGCGGATCTCCCGAGAGGTCGCCCCGATGGCGCAGCGTGACGACGGGTAGAGGGTCGGCTCGATGGCGTCGAAAGACCGTAACCCGAGTGTTTGCATCCAGGAAGATGATCTCGCTCCCTGTGCCAAGGAGTAGTCTTGACGCGAGGAACCCGCCGAGACTAGCGTTCGGCACCGGCGTCTTTTCCATCGTTGCCTGCAATTGCGCTAGCGTGCCGCTCATTTCGTTGTTGAGTGTGCGAATGTAGGCACCAAAGGCGAGCAGGGCTCCGGCAAGAATTACCGCGGCCAGCACCAGCGAAATTTCGACCGCTGCCAGGGTTTGGAGCCGGCGAGCCAGGCGCGTCGTCATGAGGGTGTCGCCCGCAGCGAGTATCCCACGCCGCGAAGGGTTTGAATGAGTTTGACGGGCTCTCCGCTATCGAGCTTCGCTCGCAGGAACGAGACGTACGTTTCCACCGTATTGGGAATCACATCGCGATCGATGCCCCAAACCATGTCCAGCAACTGCGAGCGCGTGAGCACTTCTTCGGCGTGCTCGGCGAAGACGCAGAGCAGGTCGAACTCCCGGGCGGAAAGATCGATACGGCGATTGCCGCGATAGACCGTGCGGCTCGGCGCGTCGATGCTCAGATCGGCGTAGCTGAACGTTTCGCGCTGATCGATTCGAGGGCGGCGCAACAGCGTGCGGAGCCGCGCCACGAGCTCCTCCAGATCGAAGGGCTTACCGACGTAATCGTCGGCGCCCGCCGTGAATCCGGCGATCTTCTCGGAGAGCTCGGTGCGTGCGGTCAGCATGACGACCGGCGCGGTCGTCAGCCGGCGAATCTCGGGCAGTAGGGTGAAGCCATCGCTACCAGGCAGCATAACGTCCAGCACGATGACGTCTGGGGGCCAGGCCTCGAGCAGCGCTAATGCTGCCGAGCCCTCAGTAGCACTGCGCACCGAAAAACCGGCCTGCTCGAGGCCGTATTCGAGAAGCTCGCGTAGTCCACGCTCGTCGTCCACGATTAAAACCCGCGGTCGCTCGCTCACATGCTCACCAACTGAGGCGTCTCTCAGATTTGCTCCAGGACTCAGGCCGCTCGGATAGGCTAGAATCGTCAGAGCCCATGAATCTCGTCGTACTGAAAGAGCGCGTCCAACCCCTCTGCTTACTCATCGCGTTGCTGGCGGCTGCCGGTTGTGGTCGCCACCAGCCCGCCGCGCCGGCACCGCCCTTCGTTGCTACCTCCGTTGCCTCGTTTGGAACGATCAACCCGTCACAGTCGCTTGCCGGGATCATCGCTCCGTTCGAAAACGTTGCGGTGCAAAGCAGCCTCTCCGAGCCCGCGGACACGGTGAACGTTCAGGAAGGCGACATCGTGCACAAGGGCCAGCTGCTCGCGCACCTCGATACCGCGGACCTGCAAGCGCAGCTGCAGTCCGATCTCGCCACCGCCAACAGCAGCCACGCGAACACTACGCACACGGTCTTCCAAGGATCGCTGGCAATCTCCCAAGGCGTCGATACATTTCGTTCCGACCAGGCTGCGGTCTACCAGGCACAGCAGACGCTCAATAACGATCAGCTGAACTTGGTACGGGATCAAAACCTGCTGCGACAAGGTTACGTGTCACAGCAAGCGGTCGATCAACAAGAGACGATGGTGCGCAACGATCAGCAGGCATTGAACTCGGCGCGGGCGACGGTGGCGGGGGCGCAGTCGAACGTCCAGGCAAATGGGAGTCTCTCGGGGTCGGGTCTGCAGTCGTCGGCGATCGCTCAGTCACAAGCGCAGGAGCAGGTCGCGCTCGCGCAAGCGCAGCAGATTCGCGTGCAGATCAGCAAAGCAACGATATTCTCTCCGATTGACGGCGTCATCGTCAACCGCAACCTCAATCCGGGGGAGTACCCCGGAAACCGCCAGATTTTTACGATCCACCAGATGAACCCGGTCTATGCCGTCTTGTATGGCTCGTCAGCGCAGGTTGCCGGAATCGCGACCGGCGCTCCGGCGACCATCATCGCGTCCGGCGTGCGCCAAACGCGCCTCAGCGGGAACGTCGCCGGCGTCCTCAACCAAATCGTTCCGGGTTCGACCAACTTCGTGGTCAAGGTGTTGTTGGCGAATCCAGGCGACAAACTGCACGCCGGCACACCGGTGCAAGGCAGTGTGGCGTTGCACCCCCTGCGGGGCGTACGCGTGCCCGCAACTGCTTTTATTGACGACAACCATAACTCGCTGCTGACCGTCGGGTCGGACGGCACGCTGAAGACGGCAAAAGTTACCGAGGTCGGAAACGATAGTCAAACCTCGGTCGTGATCGGCATCCCGTCGGGAACGCGCATCGTGAGCAATGGGCAGACCAGCGTCGGCGACGGCGAGAAGGTCTCGTACCGCCAGTGAGCATTACTCGTCTCTTCATCAAGCGGCCCACGCTCGTCTTCGTGCTGGTCGCGCTGATGATGTTCGCCGGCATCCTTTCGCTGGTCACGATCGTCAAAGAATACTTTCCCGACGTCACGCAGCCGACGATTACGATTCAGGCGCAGTTCAACGGCGCGTCGGTCAACGAGATGCGCGACAACGTCGTGCAGCCGATCGAGCAGGCCTTAGCCGGAACCCCCGACTTGCAGACAACTAATGCCGTCGTGCAGCAAGGCCAAGCGTCGATCACCGCGATTTTTCAGCTCTCGTCGAATGAGGCAACCGATCTGGCGCTGACGCAGAAGGCTCTGCAGTCGGCCGAGAGTCAGCTGCCTCAAAACATGACGCCGCCTACGGTCGGTATTCGGGACCCGACGGAGACGGTCGTGGTCACACTCGCGCTCTATTCCAACAAGCTTTCGTTAGCGAACCTGTCGCTTTACGCGCAGAACGTGATTGCGCCGGACGTCGAACAACTGCCCGGGATTTCCTTCGCGAACGTCGGCGGCGTCGTCACCCCGGCGTACGAAATCGAGGTGGACCCGAATAAGCTCGCGGCAGCCGGATTGACGCTCTCCGACGTGATGAACACGGTGCAGGCGGACAATCAGCGCGTGCCGGGCGGGTTCGCCTACGAGGCCAATCGCCAGACTACGATTGACGTGCGCGGCGACGTGCAGAACGTCCAGACCATCGCGAATCTCCCGATTATACCCGCCACCTCGACGAGCGCCTCGACCCAAACCGCGGGCCAAGTCGCAAACGATACGGCCGGGCTCTCGACCCTGCCCGGTACGGTAGATCCGTGGACGGCGAGCAATCAGGTTATTCGGATCGGTGACGTTGCGACCGTGACCCAGGGCTACGAACCCAGGCAGCAATTTGCGCAGATCAGCGGCCGGCCCGGGCTGTTTTTCTCGATTCAGAAGGCCGCCAACGCTAGCGAAGTCGACGCTTCGGCTGCGGTGTTGAAAGCACTTCCGCAGATCAAGCGCCAGTTCCCGGACATAGACTTCCAGGTCATCAACGTTCAATCACGGTTTACCGAGCAGCAAATCGACATCGTCGTACGCACGTTGATGGAAGCGATCTTGCTGACCGGCCTCGCGATGGTCTTCTTCCTTCGGTCGTGGCGCAGCGCGGTTGTGGTTTGTGTTTCGATTCCTACCTCGCTTGCGATCGCGCTGACCGCCATTCGGCTCATGGGCCTGACGATCGACGTGATTTCGCTGCTCGGCATGTCGCTGGTGATCGGAATCTTGGTTGACGACTCGACGGTCGTATTGGAAAACATCGAACGCCATTTCACCGAGCTCAAGCAAAGTCCGGAAAACGCGGCGGTCGAAGGTCGACAGGAAATCGGCGCCGCCGCGGTCGTGATCACGCTGGTCGACGTGGTCGTTTTCGTCCCGATCGCGTTCATCGCCGGGCAAGTCGGGCGCTTCCTCGTCGAGTTCGCAATCGTCGTCGTCATCTCGACGCTGACCTCACTCTTCGTCTCGTTTACGGTCACGCCCGCACTTTCGGGATTATGGGCATTGCGATCTCATTGGAAGCCATGGAAGATCGTTAACGCGTTCGGCACGGGCTTCGATAATGTTCGCGAATGGTACGCACATCGCGCGCTGCCGTGGGCGCTCTCCCACGGCTATCTGGTAGCCGCGTTTTGCGCGGGGACGTTTCTTCTGGCGATGTCGCTCGTTCCGCTGGGCGTGGTCGGCGAAGAGTTCGTGCCTGCCTCCGACCGTGGCGAGATCTACATGCAGCTCACATATCCCATCGGCACGCCGGTTCAGACGGTCAAGCAGGCAGTCTTCAAATTCGAGAAAGTCGTCGATCGGCAACCCGACATCTACCACGAGACGACCATCGCGGGGGCCTACTCGGCTTCGTTCGGCGGCTTCGTCACGCAGAGCAACGTCGGCCAGATCCACGTCTTCCTCGTAGACGATCGCAAGCACTCGACGAGCTGGTGGGTCCATCGCTACGAAGATCTCGCCAGGCAGAACCTGCCGCGCGACGTCGTCTGGTCGGTTGTACCTTCAACGTCGAGTTCGGGGGGCAACGCTCAGCCGATCGACTTTCTCGTCTCGGACCTTACCGGCTCAGATCCAACGCCCGCCGCCGTGCAGGTCCTCGGCCTACTCCAAAAAGTCCCAGGAGCCACCAGCGTCAACAGCAGCGGCACGCAACTCGGCCCTGAGATTTCGATCGAGTTCGATCGCCAGAAGGCGCAAGCGCTGGGTGTGGACGTCGGTCAGGCCGCACAAGCCGCCGGCGCCGCGTTCGGCGGCGACGTCGCAACACAGTTCGAAACGAGCGCGGGCCTCGAATACGTCCAGGTCATCTATCCGGCCGCGGATCAGACGAGTCTGGGCACGCTGCGCAACCTGCCGCTGCGGGCCTCCAATGGCGCCATCGTGCACCTCGGCGACATCGCGACCTTCGTATCGACGCCGACGGCGCCCCTCATCACGCGCACCGATCGAAGGTCGGTGATTCACGTTGATGCCAACGTAGCGGCAAACTCGTCGCTCGCGAACGTCGAGAACCGGTTCACCAAGGAGCTAGGCTCGCTGCACCTTCCTCCCAGCATCTCGGTGAACCCGGCTCCGCTGGGTCAGCAAGACTTTATGCACCAGACGCTAGTGGGCATCGGCGCAGGAATGATCCTCTCGATCATTCTCGTCTACCTCTTGATGGTGGCGCTCTATAACAGCTACATGTCGCCGTTCATCATCATCTTTTCGGTGCCTGTTGCCGCGATCGGTGCGCTCGGATCGCTCGTCCTCACGCACAAAACTTTGAATCTCTTCTCGCTGATCGGCACGATTTTGCTGATCGGTATCGCGACCAAAAACGGCATTCTACTGGTCGACTATGCCAATACGCTGCGGGAGCGCGGGCGCACGAAATTGGAAGCGATCAAGGAGAGCGCGTACACGCGGTTTCGGCCGATCGTCATGACCAGCTTCTCGGTGGTTGCCGGCAACATTCCGCTGGCGCTGGCGCTCGACCCGGGCTCCGGGGCGCGCGCCAGCCTTGGCATCGTCGTGATCGGCGGCGTGATCAGCTCGCTGATCTTGACCCTTGCGCTCATTCCCAATATGTACGTGTGGCTCGCGCCAAGCGACGCGCGCCTCTCACGCAACGGAGTCGCGCGCGCGCCACGCCCGAAGCAAGAGCCGCTCGTGCACGAACCGCAGCCCGCACACAACTAGGAGCCTGGTGGCAGAGCATATTGCCTATTGGGCGTTTGGCGTCATCCTCGCCGCCGCCGTGGCGGTGGGCGTTGGGCGAGGGCTGGTTGCGGAGCATGGGAAAAAGGCGATTCCCGTCGTCGTCGTTAGCGCGCTCGTCTTGGCAGCGGTGCTCGGCTGGGCGATCAGTGCGTACATCGACTACGCTCGCGCCTCAGCCACGATGCACTTCTAGCAAGAGGCCCGCATCACGGGCTTGGGGACGGGCTGGGCGAGGGCGCTCCCGCCAAACGTGGATCGGGGGCTTCGGCCGGGAAGGTGATGTCCGTAAACCTCACGTCGGCGATCGCCTTGAAAGACGCTCCAAGTGCGTGCTGCGTCGCGGAAAAGGTGGCATGCACCAGCACCCAGTGCCCCTCCATTACCTGGTAGTCAAACGTAAGCACTTCGTCGTCACCGCCGGTGCCACGCCATTCTACGTGTGCGGGGAGGTGTGAGGCCGGGTCTTCAATGACCTCGGACGGGTAGAGGCTATGCTGCACGCGTGGCGTCGGTTCGATGATGATATGCAAAGCCGTATCGGTCGAATCTGGCGCGAAACGGGCCGCCCAGTAGCTGTTGTACGGAACGACCACGTTGACGCCGGGATCGGGAGCCGGCGTTGAGAACGCGAGCGGCCGTCCTTGCCGCACGGTGATGTCCAAGCGCTTCAGACCGGCAAAATAGGAATACGAGAACGCCGAAAATGGATCGAAGTAGGCGACGACCGGAAACGCCTGTCCCGTGCGCTCGGCGCCTTCCGGTAAATCTCGCATGACGGCGAAGTTGTCCGCGATGCGTACTGCCACGGAACGGTTGATATCCTGCGATCGCCCCATCGATGGCGCGCTTACGTGGGTATGTTCGGTGTAGGTCATATAAACGGGCGCGTTGGCCACGTAGAAGGCGCTCGTGCGGTTGATCAGGAGCACAAGGGCAAGATCGGCGGTCATCATCGCAGCACTAGCGGCCATCATGGATGGCGCATTCGGCGGCGGGAAGAAAAGTACCGGCCCGTTAACTTCGCTTGGGATGGCCATCGAAGTAAACGGAGCGCTCGCCGAACGGATCGTGGAGTTACGCCGTACGATTCACCGTCGTCCGGAGCTTGGCTTTGAGGAGCACGAGACCGCAGCGCTTGTCGAGCGAGAACTCGACGCGCTTGGAATCGCGCATCGACGCGTAGCCAAGACGGGAGTCGTCGCGCGAATTGTTGGAGATGCACCGGGACGCGTCGTTGCTTTACGCGCCGACATGGACGCGCTCCCGATCGGCGAACGCACGGGGTTACCTTTTGCCTCGGAAATCGACGGCAAAATGCATGCGTGCGGCCACGATGCCCACACCGCCATGCTGCTGGGCGCCGCCCACGTGCTGGTTTCGCTGAAAGCTCGGCTTGCCGGGACGGTCGTGCTGATCTTCCAGCCGGCCGAAGAAGGTCCGGGCGGCGCGCTGCCAATGATCGAGGAAGGTGTCCTCGACGACCCGCAGGTCGAGGCGATCGCGATGCTCCACGTCGACTCGCGACTAGAGGCGGGAGCGATCGGAATTACACCTGGACCGGTGAATGCGTCCGCCGACGAGTTGTACGTGACCGTTCGCGGAAGCGGAGGGCACGGGGCCTATCCGCACACTGCGGTGGACGCGATCCCAGCGTCGGCCGCGATCGTGCTCGCCTTGCAGAACGTCGTCGCTCGCGAGACCGATCCCCTGGCAAGTGCCGTCGTAACGATCGGTACGATTACGGGCGGATACCGCAACAACATCATCGCCGACGAAGTCCTGATGAGCGGCACCTTACGAGCCCACGATCCGCAAATACGCGACGCGCTCGAAGCGCAAGTACGACGCATCGTTGCGGGCGTTGCGGCTGCGTACAACGTGGACGCAGAGGTCCGGGTGATTCGGGGCTACCCTCCGGTGGTGAACGATCGTTCGTTGGCGCAACGCTTTGCGCGCTACGTGCGCGAACATAGCACGATTCCCGTGGAAGAACCGGCGCCCACGATGGGCGGGGAGGATTTCGCTTACTTCGCTCAACGTGCACCGGGTCTGTTGGTGCGCTTGGGAGTGCGTAACGACGTGTCGGGCGCCGTGCATCCGGGCCACAGCGCTCTTTTTCGCATCGACGAAGATGCGTTACCCGTGGGCGTCCTTACCCTGGTGCTCTTCGCGACCGCACTCCTCGACGGTGGAATTCGGTTATAAGCATCCACAATATTGTGGATAGTTTTTCGAAAGGAAACCCGAACTTCGAGCGCAAAAGACAACGGCCCTATGGCTATCGCAGAAGATGCGCTTGTCCCTGGGCTGCAATCCCATAGTGCGAGTCTCGACGCTGATTGTTCTGCCGAGGACGCCTTCGATTTGTTTTGTTCGGTAGAGAAGTGGCCGGTCTGGCTTTCGTTTCTCCGTAGCGCCCGCCGCGCCAGATCCGAATCGCCATTGACCGTAGGCAGCGACGTTGTGATTCGATCTTCGCTCCCTGGCGAAGCGGAAGAACTCTACGAAGTCGACACGTTGATCGGAAACTATCGGCTTTCGCTGGTCGGCGTCTACTCGTTGCGCCGGCGTCTGGAGTTCTGGATCGAGCGCCGCACGACGTGCTCGAGGCTTCACGTTCGTCTGACGTATCCGGCCTACCACGGGCGTCTCGGCAGCCTGCTCGAGCGGTGGCAGCGTGGACGCCGGCTTGCGGGTATGCTCGACGAGTCGCTGCTTCACTTTAAGGGGCTGGTGGAGTTTAATCGTCACAGCGCGGTTTTAGCGGATTTCTGAGTCGCACTAGCAGTCATTGACCAAGAGTGCTAACCGGGCTATACTCTGACCATGCCGCTCTATGATTACGCCTGCACCAAGTGCGGGAAGATCCGGGAAGTCCGGCACGGCTTCAACGAACGCTTCGACGAGCCGTGCGAAGCCTGTGGCTCCCCGCTTCGGCGCGTCTTCAACGCCGCTCCCGTGCTCTTCAAGGGCTCGGGTTTCTACGTGACCGATTCCCGGCGGCCGGGGAGCTCAGAGAAGGCGGAAAAGCCGAAGAGTGCCCCAGCCTCATCGGAGACCTCCACGAAGGCCGACGCGCCGGCCTCGACCGAGTCGAAGCCGAGTTCTAAAGGCAAGTCGGACTCGGGCTCCAAGGCCTCAGAATCGGCTGCCTAGCCTCCTCGCAGGCTTTGTAACGCCGGTAAGAACCCAGGAAAGCTAACGGCCAAGCTCGCGTCGCTATCGGCGGCGAGCGGCCCGGCTGCGCACGCTAGAACCGCCGCGGCCATTGCGATCCGGTGGTCGCCGTCGGTGTCGATAGTGGCCGAGCGTGGGGCAGGCCGCCCACCGGAAATCGTCAAGCGTTGCCGTTCGCTGGTCGCCTGGATCCCGACGGCGTCGAGTAGTCGCCCGATCGCCGCGACGCGGTCCGATTCCTTAGTGCGTAGATCGCCCACCCCCGCGATCGTAGTCGTTCCGGCGGCGAAAGCGGCCGCGATTGCGAGCAGCGGAATTTCGTCGATCGCGCGCAGCGCAACATCGGCGCCGATGCTCGCCGCCGTCAGGGGGCGGCACTCAACCGCGATATCGGCGATCGGTTCGCCTGACAGGGTTCTCGGGTTGCGCAGTTCGATGGAGGCCCCCATCGCGCGAAGAGCCTCGAGCAGCCCGGTCCGCGTCGGATTCACGCCGCTGCCGCGAATGCAAATCGCGCTGTCTTTGGTGATTGCGGCAGCGGTGATGAAGAAGGCCGCTGCGGAAAAGTCGCCGGCGACGTCGATCGCCCCGCCCCGAATGAGAGCGCTTTCAAGCCGGATCGAGCGCTCGCCCCACTCGATCTCGCCGCCCAGATAGCGGATCATGCGCTCCGTGTGGTCGCGCGAGCCGCGATCGCCGTCGATGCGCACGGCAATCCCCGCGAACAAGGCGGCGAAGAGCAGCGCAGACTTCACTTGGGCCGACGGTGCCAAAAGAATGAAGTGTCGCGTTTCGACGCGGCGCGTGCCCGAGAGATCCACTGGCAGGCGCCCATCAGTGGTAGCGATCCTCGCGCCGAAGGCTCGGAGCTGGGCTGCCACCGGCTCCATCGGACGACGGCGAAGCGACGCGTCGCCGTCAAAGCGCGCGCGCACGCCGGCAC
>JBAVTZ010000068.1:0-10558 GCA_049696515.1 Candidatus Cybelea sp.
GGCCAACACGGCGATGTCATCCAGCTGGCGATTGTTAAGCATGTGTCGCACCACCATGCCCGCACCGTCGTAACACGTGTCCTGAACCCGCGCGGCGAGAGCCTCGAGAAGGCGAGCGCTTTCGCGCTCAAGGTTTCGGTTGAACTCGATCAAGCCATCGGTATAGAGCAGCAGCGTCGTAAAAGGCTCGAGCCTCACTTCGAGCGCAGGAAAAGGTTCTTCGACGTCCACGCCCATCGGAATGCCGCCACCCTGCAAGTAGCGGGCGCGTCCCGAAAGCGGCGCCATTGCCGGCGGCGGATGGCCGGCGCACGAATACCTAAATCTCGAGTCCACCACGTCTATCACCCCAAAAATGGCGGTAATTATCGGGTGATCTTCGTTCAACATGAGCGCCGCATTCGCGCGCCCGAGCGTTTGTGCGGGCGACTTCCCTTCGAGTGCGCTAAGCCGGAGCGCTTGGCGCGCCTCGCTCATGGCGACTGCCGCCTCGAGCCCATGGCCGCCGACATCACCGATCGAAACCGCGACTTGGTCTTTCGAAATCTCAAATGCATCGTACCAATCGCCGCCCACGCGCGATTCTCGTTCGGCCGGTTGATACGCATAGCTGAGCTCGACCCTCTCGTGCGCCGGCAAGCGTGCCGGAAGCATCGCGCGCTGCAGGGCCGAGGCGACGCGATGTTCTCGCTCGTAGCGGCGAGAGTTGTCGATTGCAAGCGCTGCTCGGTGCGCCAGCTCCTCCGCAATTTCGATCGGTATATCTGGATGAGAACCAGGTTCGGCGTTGATGAAGTGTAAGGTTCCCCGTGCGCGACCGTGCGCGATGAGCGGAACGATTACGGCCGAGCCGAGCCCGGCAGCCTCATAGATGGCTCGGTCCTCCGGATCGGGAACGTTTTCTCTTACCGCCTGAAGCGTCGCATCGTGATCGTAAATTCGACTCTGCGACTGGCGGACTACCTGAGGGGACCCGGACGAAGCATCGCGGATCTCGATGACGCTGCGCCCGACGAGGCTTTGCAAGCGCTCGTTGAGTATGGGATCGCGATGGCGGACCGCTTCGACGATGAGCTCATCGTCGGAAGAGAGCGACTGAACCTGGCACCAATCCGCAAACGTCGGTACGCAAAGCTCGGTGATTTTTTGAAGGATGGCCGGTACGTCGAGGGTCGAAGTCAGAACCTCGCTCACATGTGAAAGAAAAGTTTCGCGCATTTCGATGCGCTTTTGGTCGTTGATGTCGGTTGCGGTCGAGAAGAAGCGAATGACCGAACCGTCCTCGCGCCGCAGAGCGACCGCGCGTGCGAGGAACCATCGATACTCTCCCGTTGCCGAACAGACGCGGGCTTC
Source organism: Candidatus Cybelea sp. (assembly GCA_049696515.1). Lineage (GTDB taxonomy): Bacteria > Vulcanimicrobiota > Vulcanimicrobiia > Vulcanimicrobiales > Vulcanimicrobiaceae > Cybelea. Next base: position 1,354 of record JBAVTZ010000068.1, read on the forward strand.
CGCCGAGAAGTCGCTCCCGGTTAAAACGGCATCACGCAAAAGGCTCTCGAGGCCAGGCCAATCGTCGGGATGGATGGCCCTGCGCCAGCCCGCTTTTTCGAAGGTTTCGGCTTCGGTCAGACCGGTAAACTCGAACCACCGCCGATTGAAATAGTCAACCCGTCCGTCCGGCGCCGCCGTACAAATAATCTGGGGAATGACGTCCGCGAGCATGCGAAGCACTCGCTCGTTCTCAACGGCAACGTCGCGCGCTATTTCTGCGTCGCTCATCCTCTCGCGGTGGCCTTTCTGGCCTGCTTGCTCGAGTCCCCGCCGTGCGGGCAGAAGCCCGTTTGACGCTGTCGGGACGCTCGGAGGGGTTCATGCTTTCTTCATCCGGGTCGGCTACCATCAGCCACGGCGGTCCGAGATACCGCGCCCTGGCGAGGTAGCATTGTCTGGGGAAACCGAGCGCCGCGGCATCTCGACCGCTCTCCTTTACTCCCCGGGCCGATGGAAGGTGACCCGCTTCTTGACGGCTTCATCGACCTCTTCGGGCGGTATCAGCACAAACGTTCTGCTTCGGACTGCTCCCGACGCGTTCACCGCGAGGGCGATGGTCGAGGCCGTCACTTGGTCGGGCAGTTCCAAGATCACGACCGCATCGTCGGAGCCGAACGTAAAATAGAAAGCTTCCAGCTTTCCGCCGACCGATGCCAGCAGATCTTCGACAGCCTTGCGCCGCGCGGAGCCGCCGCTCTTTAGTATTCCCTTCGCGCCCTCGGCCGTATAGGAAGCGTGGACCATGTACTTGGGCATCGAGGACCCTCCGTAGGCCTGGATTCGATAAAGTGGCGCTAGCGTAGCACGGCGGGACCGGCACAGCAAGTTCGCGCACTCTATATAGCCTCGTTGTGAACGAACCGAACCACCGAGTCTGGCTACGTCTGCTGCGCGCAGCGGCAGCCAACTACCTACGCCACCACGCGCAATGGCTGGCCGCTGCGCTCGCCTATTTCGCTGCGTTCGCGACCGCACCATTAATTATCGTTCTGGTGGAGATCACCGGAGCCCTCATTCACAACCGCGAGCAAGTCCTCGATACGATCTTTCTCTACCTCCAGCGCGACCTCGGCCCCGGAACCGGCGCGGTGCGCGAGATCGTCGAGTCGTTCTCCAATATTCCACGGCGCAGCCTCGTTGCGCAGATTGCCGGCTGGGTCATCTTCGTGATCGCCGCGCTGGGGCTATTCAATTCGGTGCAGTTCGCCTTGAACACGGTCTGGGACGTGCCTACCCAGAAGCTCGGAGTACGTCAGTTTATCCGGCGCCGCGCACTTGGCTTTGTGATGATGCTGATCGTCGCGGGATTACTGATGCTCTTGATCTTCATTAACGCGGCGATCGCGGCTGCCTCGGGCTATCTGTCGAGCCTCTATCCGGGACTTGGGGGAACCGTAAATACGCTCGACTTGATCGTATCGTTCCTGCTGGCGTGGTTGCTGTTCGCAATGGTCTTCGTCTATCTGCCCGACGGCCGGATCGGATGGCGCAACGTGTGGGTTGGTGCCGGCCTCACCTCGCTGCTTTTCGTCGTCGGACAATCGCTACTGGGATGGTATCTCGGCCGCGCTGGGATCAGCTCAGCCTTCGGCGCTTTCGGCTCGTTGATTGTGTTCTTACTCTGGGCAAATTATTCGGCGCAGATATTCCTCTTCGGGGCCGAGTTTACGCACGTTTACTCACAATGGCGCGAACGCGCTGACTAGGGCGTGTTCACACAACGCCAGACGTCGTGGCAGCCCCGGACCTTACGGCTCGCCTTCTAGGGCACGCGCGCATCGCTCCAATAAAATTGCGATGCGCTTCCGATCGGCGTCGCTCTGACCCGCAAGCATACGCCCCTCGATGTCCAGCACGCGCCGACGAGCCTCGGTGCATTTTGCCCGCCCGCGCCTCGTTAGGGCATATCGTATGCGTGGCGTCCGCGTGCTCGAACGGCGAACTACGAGCTCGCTTTCGGTCAGCGCCGCGATCATTTCGTTGGCGGATTGTGGTGTAATGAAGCAGCGCCGCGCGATTGCCGCATTGCTGGATTCCAACTCGCCTTCTTCAAGCAAAGCCTCCAAGATGGCGTACTGCGAGACGCTCAAGCCCAAGGGGCGGAGCTCTTCGTCCATCGCTGCCCGCAGTGCGGCTTGCACGCGCTTGACCAGGTAGCCAACCTTGCTCGTGATAGGTTCGGAGGCTGTTGTCATTTTGTCAGGTTCCTGATAAGATAGCGTCAGGAACCTGATTCGACATGAGGTGTCACGATGTCTTCCCCTAGGCTTACTGGTCCCGATTTCATCGCCTTCGTAGTCGACGACGTGGAAGCGGCCGGTGCATTTTGGCGAGATGTAGTTGGGCTCGAGCCTGCGGCTAACAGCCCACCGCAAGCGCGGGTCTTTAATACCAGCCCCATACCCGTCGCGATCCGAGCCCCGCGGCCGGGCGAACCTCGCGCAAGCGGTCAAGGGGTCGCGGTGTGGTTTTCGGTGAGCGGCGACGTGGACGAATATCGGGCGGAGCTTTTACGGCGGGGAGCAGACGTTGGCGAACCTCAAAACGGACCATTTGGTCGAATGTTTACCCTCGTTGCACCGGGCGGGTTCGTGGTTACCGTGCATGCGGGCGCGCCGTGAAATATTGGGTCGGCGTGGCCTCTGCCGATCACGTACAGGCTGCAGTGGCCGGTGAATTCGTGCAGCTCGGTCACGGGAAATCGACTCCGGTTCGTCGTTTACTGCCGGGCGATCTGATGGCTCTCTACTCGCCTCGATCGCAACTGCGCGCGGGAGTTCCCGTGCAAAGCTTCACTGCGATTGGCAGGGTCCGCGATCGTGAGCCGTATCCGTATCCGCAGACGCCCAGCTTTTCCCCGACGCGCCGCGACGTAACCTATTTCAAGGCACAAGCGGCGCCCATCGAACCGCTGCTCGGCGAACTATCGTTCATTCATCCTGGGACGAATTGGGCACTCCCATTCCGGCAAGGCCTAATCGAAGTGAGTGAACAGGATATGCGTGTCATAGCGAACGCCATGAAGGCGCTAGATTCCCCATTTTGAGATGAGAACACCCAGGTAGACTTCTTTGGCCTCCCATCTCGTCCGAGCACCACGTCAGTCGTTGGGAATATGATCGCGCGCTCTACGGTTCTTGTGTTAACACGCCCTCGTCACTTAAGGTAGCGATCGAACCAATCGAGCCAGCGGCGATATGCATCTGCGGTACGAACCGGCCCGTTGGGCAAGTGCCCGGTCGACGGATAGGCGAAAAATTTCACCGGTACTCCCCGGTCTCGGAGCGCGTGGAAGAGCTCGTAGTTTTCGACAATTGGAACGCGTACGTCATAGACGTTAGCAAGAATTAACGTCGGCGTAGAATCTGGTCGACGAACGTCATGGGCGACTGGGCTCGCCATGCGGCTAACTCGGTTCCGACGAATGGTGAAGCCCCAAATGCGATGCGGTCGTCGTCGATGTCGTCCGCGATCGTGTAATCGACTACCAGGTCGTTCACGGCCGCTCCGGTAACGGCGGCTCGCCAAATGTGATAGTGGCCGATCAACCAGGTCGTCAGCTGTCCGCCGTAGGACCAACCCGAAACGCCGATGCGCCGCGGGTCGATGAGGTTCATGCGCTTTACGGCCTCAACGGCCGCCATAACGTCAGAACCGGGCCCGACGCTTGCGTCACGGAAGACCGCGGCCTCGAACGCATTTCCACTATTCGTCGATCCGCGATAGTTAGGCGCCAGCACGACATAACCGCGTGCGGCAGCGTATTGGTAGAACGGATCGAAGGCAACGAGTGAGGAGAGATTCGGGCCTCCATGGATCCGAATGACGAGGGGATAACGCCGGCGCGAATCGTAGTTCGGTGGGTACGTAAGGACCGCATACTGCGTGAAGCCGCCGTTACGATACTCGATCTCAGTTTGTCTCGCAAGCGTTAGTGCCGCGATCGCATCGTTTTCGCGGGTCAGCCGCTCGGGTGCGGCGGCTCCCGGCGGCAAATAGTACAGCTCGTTGGGATGCAGCGGAGTTGAGCCGGTGAAGACAACCGCACCGTCGCGTGAGGCGCACTGGTTCTCGATTGCGGCGTCGGCAACTTCACCGGTCGGCAGGTCACGAAATCGGGCATCGGTTGTTGCGAGCACGAGCCTGACCCGTGTTCGATCGTAGACGCGAAACAGCAGGCGCGTCGCGTCAAGCCACGCAAAGTTCTCGACGTGGCGATCGAGGCTCGAGGAGAGGTCACGAGCTTGGCCGCCGGCTCCCGAAACCAGCCAGACCGCGGATTCACCGGACGGATTTCCGGCTTCCGGATACTGGAACGCGACGCTGGTGCCGGTTGGACCGTAGAGCGCCGCTTCTTCAAAGGTCCGCGCCGAGGTGAGCGCGACGCGTGCGCCGGTTTCGACGTCGACGCGTTCTGCGAAGGAACGGTCGCGCAGGCCAAAAGCTGCGCCCGCGGCGTGCGCGTAGACGATATAGCGCCCGTCGGCCGACCACGAAGGCAAATCGTCACGGACGCTCCATGGCCCAGAGGTCAGGCGCCGCTCGGCGCCCCCGAGCGTGACGAGCCAGAGATGCGCCGGAACGGGTGCGTGCGTCGCGAGATAGGGATTATCCCCGACTTCAAATGCATCCTCAAAGGCCGCGGCTCCGCTCTTCTTCGGCTCGGCGTCGCGGCGGATGAACGCAAACTGCGTGGCACTCGGCGACCAAGCTGCATCCATCACGTCGGCCGCGCCGCGCGTGATCCGCCGTTCGCCCGGCGCTGTAAGTTCGGTCGCAAAAATCTGGTCCGCATGCGTTGTCTCGTCATCGGCGATGTATGCGAGACGATCGTCGTTGGACCACATGAGGTTCGAGTACGACTCGTGAGCAAAGGCAAGCACGCGGTCGTGGCGCTGCGAAATGTCGTAGACGTGGAGCTCGTCGACCGACGTGTTCCGTTCTAGAACGTTATGAGTGACGATGTAAGCGATGCGCCGGCCGTCGGGTGAGATCACCGCTCCCGACACGCCGGCGGTGCGATTCATCGCATCGAGAGAAAAAATGGGCGGCGGCGCGGTCGCCGCCACTCAAAGTTTGACCTGCAGCGAGAAAAAGAAATTGAGCGCTAGCGGATAGTTGAAAGAGTTGACGTCCCCGTAAGAAGGGGCGAACGACTGCGCAAAATAAGGGTTTTCGCGGACGCCGTTAGCCGCTATATCACCGGGGCTCGACCCATTGAAAAAGTTTCCACCATTGTAAAACGTATTCGCTATGTAGCCGCAGGTCGCGCTATTGGGAGGATACGCCCGCGACCACGGCTCGCTGGAACCGCCGAAGCACCGGTTAATCAGATTTGCGACTACGATCCGTCCGGAAACCCGCGGCGTGAAATCGTATGCCATCTGGAGCCCGAGATTGAACTGCCATGGCTGACGGAACTCTCCGAAGTTGTCGAACGTTCCCGTCTGCGGGTTGGGAATATAGAGCGTACCGGGGCTGGAACCATCGCTCGTCAGCGCAAACGAGCACGAGGTGTAATCGGCATTGAGCGGGTGGCCGGACTTCACCCCGAGGCTGCCCTGATTAGCCGTGCAGGCGCGGGGATCGAGCCCCTGGACGTCGGCCGGCGTTCCATAGGTCGTCCCTTCCTGAAGCGACATGGCCGGCGTAATGGCGAATTTATTGTGCTTATAATTCAGGATGAGCGCAAAAGTATTGGGTGAGATATACGGAAAGTCGAGCCCGGGCGCATACCAGCCTTGGGGAGCGAGCGTCGCTTGGGGCGACATATGGTAGTATGGATTGCGAATTGACCCCGCTCCGCAGGTGGGCGCCGGAGTGCCGTTGGCGGCGTTGGTGTAGCATGCCGCTCCGCCGCCGGCACGCGTCAACGCGTTGAACTCTTGTATGTCCTGGTTGTACTGATCCACCGGCCCGATCGTGCTGTTAGGATAGTTGTTCCACATCTCGGCCCCGTTGGTATACGTGTACGATAATGTTCCGGAGAAACCGTTCTTCTCGAAATCGCCTTTGGTCAGTAAGAGCTCAACCCCGCTCACGCGTAACGTCCCGGCATTAAACGACGGTGAAACGCCCAGGCTGGGAAGGTTAACGGTCTCGTAAAGCTGGTTGGTTCCCCAACGGTAGTACGGCGTGACCTTCATCGAGATATCGGTTCCCTTGAAATGCTGCTCCCACGACATATCGTAATTGTTGGAGAACTGTGCCTGTGCTTCATGCAACGGCGAGCTAAAGCCAAACGGGATGAAGCCTAGCAGGCTCGACGCTAGATTGGGTTGGAGCGTGTTGTATTGAATCTCGTAATTCTGCGGTTGCTGGGCGTACCGGCCGGCGGAGGCGCGGATCACCGTGTCGGGATTTACCGTATAGGTTCCCGAGATACGCGGCTCCACGTACGACTGGGTGTACGAGGACGGATATACGTTGGTCAGCAGGATCCCATCGGTGCCGTTCGGATGGATGGTCTGCACCGGCGTGCCGGTGGAACGGTCGATCGGACAGTTGAACGCTACGAGTGGTTGGAAGAAGGAGATGCTCTGAGGCGGCTGCGGGACGAAGATCGGCTGGCGCGTCACCGGGTTCACGCAAAACTCACGCTGCGCCGCCGCAAACCAAAAATTAGTACCCGGATTGTTGGTATCCGCTAGCCCGTAGGTGTCGTTCTCAAACCGCACGCTTCCGTTGACAATCCACTTGTCACCTGGCCGCCACTGATCGCTGAGCGAAACGTCGGTAAGCTTCGGCATTACCGTATTGATCTGGGCTGAGTTTCCGAGGTACGTCAGCAGCATGGACGCCCCGCCGACACAGGCGGGAGCGGTCGCCGCCAGTTCGCCGGCCGCGCACGGATTCTGCTGGTTAAAGTTGCCGAAAGGCCTGCCAAAGGTACCCTGCGAGATTGGGGCGTTGCATGGCGCCGGGGAGCCGACAGTATATTCCGGGTTTGTCCGGTTTGCAAAGCACTGCGAGCCATTGGTGAAGTTGCTGATCTGCTGGGATGACGTGTTGAAATAGTTATCATTAAAATAGCGCAGTGTATTTGAGGTAAGGTAGGAAACCATGCCGCTGATCAGATGGTCGCCGGAGAGCTGATCGGCAAACTGAAGCTCGAGCCCGCTGGTGTGGGCGTTGACTTCATACTGATAGTTCGTTACGCCGAGCGAAACGTTGTCGCCCCATCCGTTCGGAGTAGCTCGGTTCGTGTTGGAGTAAAACGTGTAGCCGAAAAGACGCAGGTAGGCGCTCGATCCCAGATTCTTCTGGTACTGCAGCTTGGTAATACTTGCCGTATCCCAGCGCCCGTCGCGAACGTTGCTTGGGACCAAAACGAACTGCTGCCCGTTTGGACCAACCGGACACGAGTTCGGCAGACGCAGAACATTCGCGCAGCGTCCCTGGGGCGATCCCGGGTAGAAATAGGCGATCCGCGGGGTGGATGCCGATGCCAGCCATTTGGTGCCGCCCGGGAAGGTATTGAAGTCCGGCCATTGATTGGGGTTGCCGGCGTTGACGAGGCCCAGCCCCAACGCGCCGGCATCGTCTAGGCTCGAGTAATCTTGGGTGAAGTTGGCCGAGGACATGTAGAGCATCTGGATGTCGTCACGCCCCGTGTCGCGGCGGTGCGGGATACCGATGTGAAAGTTCGCGACGACCTCCCGGTCGGCGAGATTTGAGGGTTGGCCATAGTTGGACGGGTACGAACCAAAGCAGCCCGGGTCGTTTGTCACCAGGTTTTTTTTCACGGCAGGGTTGTTGTACGTAAAGTTGTTGCTGCACGTCGGGTAGACGGCGGGAAAGAAGGGTAGGAACGTCGTGATGTGCGCCGGCCAGAAGCCGTACGGAATCGAGTCGGTCAAGCTGGCACCATTGAACTGGTCGAAGTATCGGAAGTCTTGGTTCGTGCCGCTGATACCAACGTAGTATGAGAAAAGCCGATCCGGGGTCGCGCCGCCGCTCTCGATGCGCGCGTCGTGGTAGAACGTCGGGGAACCCACGGCCCCGCCGAGGTACGTGTAGCCCGGAAAAGTGCCGGTCTTGATGACCTGGTTGATGAACCCGGCCAAACCGGTGGCGTTTGCCTCGGCCTCGCCACCGCCGGTGTAGATTTGCAGCTCCTGTTGCCCTAATGTGGTTTCGGCGTTGCCGGGAAAATTGTCGAATGACCGGTTGATGGGGATGCCGTCGTATTCGAATCCGATCTGGTCGAAGTATCCGCCGCGAATGTAAACGGTTTGATTGACGCCGACTTGGTTGGGTGGAACGTAAGATCCCGGCATGGCCGCGATAGCCGAGTACGCGTTGTTCAATCCACCTCCGCCCCCAAGAGGTGCGGCGGCGGCGCTCAATGCCGGATTGACGGAATAGACGTCGGTGCCAGTTCCCGGTCGCACGGGGCTGAGCGACGAGCGCGATGTAACCCGGGCGATTTGCTTGAGGCTTCGCTGCAACGCAATAGGGAGTGACTGGCTTTGATCGGCGAAGATGGAGATACCGGCGATCGAAAGCGAATCGAATCCTGCGTGTTCCACGGCGATCGTGTACGTCTCGGGCGCAAGCGAGAGAAATGCGTAGCGGCCGGCGCTATCGGTGGTCGTACGTGCGATCTGCGAAGGACTCGATGCCATAACCTCCGCTCCCGCGATCGGTGCCTTGCTCGTCGCATCGACAACCGTTCCCGACAACGAACCCGTCGTGCCGGCAACTACGGCGCTGGATCCCAGCGCCGTTACCAACGCCAAAGATAGTAATACGCCTGCTGCGCGATAGAAAAGCGAAACTCTCATCTACCCTCCGGCCTCAACCTGGCTCTTTCTCTCATTATATGGACCATCGGCCAACGGAGGATATCGCGGGTTTCCGCTATTGGCCGCGGGAGCAATCCATCGCGCAATCAGCTGAGCGCGCGATTTTACTCCTACCCGCGCGAAAATGCTGGTCAGATGATGCTCGACCGTGTGTTCGCTGATGTGCAGCTTGGCCGCAATGGTACGATTGATTTCGCCCTGCGCGACCAGCTCGGCGATTTGTGCTTGGCGCACCGTTAAGTCGTTAGGTTTTCTTATGGCCTCTAAAGGCTCCGCGAGGCGTTCCGCATCGCGCACCGCTCCCATCGCCGTGTATGCCTGCCGGGCCCGTTCGCGCTCCTCGGCCAGCTCGGCGC
>JBAVTZ010000069.1:0-10578 GCA_049696515.1 Candidatus Cybelea sp.
GGCGCGTGGCGCCCGGCGCCGTTTGGCGCAGTCGAGGGGATGGTCTTTTGTTGTTTGGCTTCGCGGGTATCCATTAGCTCTTCCTTACCCCATTGAGGAAGACGTCGATGTAGAAACGGAGCGCCGCATCCGGCTCACCGCGGTGAAGCTGTGAATCGGGAAACTTCTTGCGTCCCAGGGCGTGCATAAAAACCAGACCCAGGAAAACCATGGCGAGTTTCTGCGGATCGCCCTGCAGTTCGCCTGCGTCAACGCGACGTTTCATGAACTCGGTCAGAATCGCTAAGATCGCCAGCTGCGGCTGCCAGGTGGTCTCGGCAAAGATGTCCTTCTCGTACTCCTGCTCGACGAGCGACCAGCGAATCATATCTTGAAGCGATTCGAAGCGAGCGAACATTATCCGTGACAGAACGAGGAGGTCTTCGGCAACGGCACCGGTGCGATGGGCCGCAACGTCGGCCAATTCCACGTAGCCGCAAAAGTGCTGCGCAGTGGCGAGCAGCAACGCCTCTTTGGTGCCAAAGTGACGAAAGAGGGTCGCCTCGTTCACGCCCGCCACGTCGGCAATCTCGCGCGTCGTCGCACCACGCTTACCCTTTCGGCCGATCACCTCGCGTGCGGCCGTCAGAATCCGCTCGCGGGTCTCTTCGGGCGAAGCCGACCGTCCGGCCTCGGCGAGTTTGCGCGTTTCGATCATGGTGCGTCCATAACCGCCGGCTGGGCAGCAACGTTGGTTTGATAGTTCTCATACGACGCGTCTGCAACCGCATGCACGTGTGGTATATCGATCGTCGCATGCTGTTGCGAAAGTACGGAATAAATGCCATCGGGGCGATACTGCTGCGACATCGTGATCTTCCCGCCGCTGGTGTAGTACCACTCCATCTGTTCGAGCGCATAGCTCGAAGGGTCGACGTAGGCCAACGTGTGATCGAGGATGTCGCTGTGAATCTTTTTGGTCAAGCGCAGCACGATCATTTGACGCCCGTTCAGCCAGGCCGTTCCATCTATGATAATGTTCTGGTCCTTCTCCCAGGCCTGCGGGTTTCCAATGTCATCGAAGAGGCGCTGAAAGCCTCTGGCATAGCCTGGAACGCGATCGAAGACAACCACGTAGGTATCGGGGCGCCTGAAGTACGACGTGCCGTCGAGCTTGGGCGCCAAGAACGGAAAATTGAGCATCCGCACATCCACGTGGACGCGCGCGCGGTACGACTCGAGTGACGGATTGCGGTCCGCCATTCGCTCGACGATCGCGCGCGCGTCCGCCGGAGTGGAGAGGGCCGTGTTGACCGGGCCTGCGCCGAGCATGGCGACGGCAATCGCGGCGAGGGAGAGAGAAAAAACTGCTTTCATTGGCTACGCGGCCTGGGCTTCGACCACCGCAAAGATCCGGTCGAGGGCGGTCACTGAGAGGGTGCGCAGCACTTCGGGACGGCTCGAACGAAGCGCCAGCTCACCACCGACGGCGCGCGACCGGCGCAACAGCGAGATTAATCCTCGGACGCCGTTAGCGTCGAGCGAATCAACCGTGTCGAGATCCAGGACGACCTGACTGGCGCCGTTTTGAAATTCGGCCAACACCGCGGTTTCGACTGCGGTATAGGCTTGGGGAAGGTAAGCGATGACGGGGGGTTTCATGCTTTCGATTTAAAGGCCTCACGGGATGCGCGAGTTGCAAGTGTGTACTTGCACGCAGAGCCTATCATGAAGCCTCGTTGAATGCAAGTGCTTGCACGCACCCGCCTGCTTACTCAGCCGCCCAGCGCCCCCGGCCCAGCCGGCATGGGTTCGGCATTACGAGTCTACTGTGAGTAGCTCGACCTGTGGCGGTGGGTGGTCATCGCACCGCCGGCGGGACGAAACCCTTGAGCCCGCGCCTGCGACGGACAGAGGTATTCGCCGTGCACCGTCTTGCCGTACGCCGGATCGCCCGGTTCGTGGTAGACCTTGCTCTTGAGATTTACCCAAACCGCCTTTACCGCGCCGCAGTTCGGGACGGCCGCCTCGCCTCCCATTGCGCCGGTGGCGTTCTGCATGGCGCCTTCCGCGCCGGCTTTCATGCTGGATCCCATGGCTCCCGCGGTTGCGACCGCATGCGAGGCAGCCGAAGCAGCGGAGTTGGCGGTGCTCGATTTGCCGCCCCCACAGCCGACGAGCGCGACGAACATGGTTGCCAGTACCGGAACGAGAGCGATCCTGTGCAATTTCATCTGTTCCTCCGATTGCAAGGCTCAAAGCCTATGCAAAAGTCGCTTCGCGACCCCCGCAGTTCTCTCCCGGGCGAGGCGCGCCAGGGGCGAGGGCTCGCCCACGTACACGCGCCGTCCACCGACGAAGGTTGCTTGCACCCACGCGTCTTCGCCGCGATAGACCAGCGCATTCAGCGGCGGCGACCAAGGATCGACCTTTGAGCCGTCGAGCACGACGAAATCGGCCAACGATTCATCGGTTAAATCGCCCGCCTCAACTTGCAAGGCCTGTGCGCCCTGGGCCGTCCCGAGCGCGAACGCCTGGCGCGCACTGAATGCCGCACCGTCGAGACGCTTGACCTTCTGCAATAGAGCCGCCGCGCGCATCTCGTCGATTAGCGACGGCTTGACGTCGGCATCGGTGCCCAACCCCATGGTCACGCCCAGCGCCTGCAGTCCAACCACGTCGCAGATTCCGTCACCAAGGTACTGGTTGGTCATCGGGTTGTGCACGACACGCGCGCCGCTGCGCGCAAGCAGTTCGCGATCGTTTTCGGTCAAGTAGATTGCGTGGATGGCAACGGTGCGTTCGTTAAGCGCCCCGAGATCATCGAGCAACCGGACTGGGGTCACTCCGAAACGCCGCAGCGACTCTTCGCCCTCGTACGCGGCTTCTGCTACATGTACGTGCAGCATGCAATCGAAGCTCCGAGCAAACTCGCCGGCGGCGCGAATCATCTCGGGCGATGCCGCGTGGATGGAATGCGGCGCAACGCAGACATTTGCGTCCGGGTAGCGTTGTTTCAGATCGCTCGTGCGCTCGGCGGCCGTTTCGATGTTTTCCCGAAACTCCACCGGGGCGTATTCTGCATCCATCCAAGTCCGTGCAAAGACGAGCCTGATTCCCACATCGCGGGCCGCGCGAATCGCGGCCTCAGCATGCTCGTTTCCCAAACCGTTGAGGTAGAAGAACTCGGCCACGGTAGTGATTCCGGCCGCCAGCATCTCAGAGAAGGCCGCCACGAAGGTCCAGTAAACGTCCTCGGGCGTAAGGTGCGGGACGACGCGATAGAGCGCGTCGCTGCGCCATCGAGCGAACGTCCAATCGTCGGACCAGCCGCGCAGCAAGATTTGATAGGCGTGGCTATGGCCGTTGATGAAACCGGGCACGACGAGCCGGTCGGCCGGAAAGGCGCGAGCATCCAGATTGCGCGCTCCATCGCGGACGTCGCGAAATGTACCGCTCGCGACAATCTTCCCGTCGCGTACCACGAAGGCGTAGTCTTCGCGCAACTCGCCTGATACAATGGCGCGGGCGCACCGAATCAACTCGCTCGTCATCCGCGTGTGTCTTCGCGAGCGTTGTCATCCTGAGCGGAGTCGAAGGATGACATTGGGACGCCACCTTTTACAACTAAGGCCGCAAGGTTGCCGCCGAACTGCCAGCCGAATTCGTCGGGCGAGTCAATTCGGAGCGCAACGAAATCGGCGGGCGCGCCAACGCGAATCCGGCCGGCGTCGGCGCGCAGCGAGTGGGCCGCCGCGCGGGTGACCGCGTAGAGTGCCTCAGCGGCGCTCAGCCCGAAGATTTTACGGCCGAAATATGCCACGGTCTGGAGGTTAAAGCAAGGCGACGTTCCGGGATTATAATCGCTGGCCAGCGCCACCACGCCGCCGGCTTCGAGCAGTTCGCGTACCGGCGCCTTTCGGGACAGGTCGAGATACGCGATCGTCGCCGGACAAGCCACCGTGACGATCCCGCGATCGGCGATCGCCTTGACGTCCTCATCGCGGATGAAGTTGCAGTGGTCCACGGCATCGACTTCAAGTTTGGTCGCCATCGCAGCTGCCCCAGCGAAGCCCATCTCATCGCAATGCACGCGCAAGCGCATGCCGTGCAAGCGCGCCGCATCGAGATACCGCCGCGTTTGCTCCGGCGAGAAAAACCCGGGCTCGCAAAAGGCATCTGCGTAGACCGCGCCGTGCGCGGCCGCAGCTGGAATCACCTGATCGATCAGATAATCGATGAATCGATCCTCCTGCGTAAACTCCGGCGGCAGCGCGTGCGCCCCGAGAAAGGTCGCGATCAGCCGCGGAACGTCGGGATCGTCGCGATGCTGCGCGATCAAATCCAGCAACGCCGATTCGCCCGGCTTGTGCAGCGCGTAACCGGTCTTCGTTTCGAGCGTCGTGGTACCGTGACCAAGCATCATGCGCAGGCGCGGCCGGACGGTGTGCTCGTAAAAGCTCGCCGGATCGAGCAGCGCCTGACGCGTGCATTCGACCGTATAGAGCATTCCGAGCGGAGGGCGCTCGCCACGCAGTCGCGCCGCGAAATCGGGTTCGCGGTCCCCGGCGTAGAGCGGATGCGCGTGCGCGTCGACGAAGCCCGGCACGACAACGCAGTCGCGCAAATCGACTTCGTCTTCTGTCGTCCTTCGGCGGAGCCTGTCCTGAGCGGAGTCGAAGGGCTCAGGATGACAGTGGATGATTTCGGCTACCTTGCCGTCTTCGACGAGCAATGCCGCGTGGTCGATGCGCCCTAACGCCTCAAATGTGATCCCGTTTTGGGCGGCATCGGTATCGCAAGTGACGACGGTCTTGGCGCGGACGATCAAGCGCGTCGGATTATCCACGCTCTGTCGTTCATGTCCCTCGACGCTTTAGAGACGCCAATCGATGCCCTTCGCGTCGGCCGTTTCGATCGCAAGCTCGTAACCGGCGTCGGCGTGACGCACCACGCCCAGCCCGGGGTCGGTCGTCAGCACGCAGCCGAGGCGCGCGTGCGCGTCGTCGCTACCATCGGCGACGACGACCATGCCGGCATGCAGGCTGTACCCGATCCCAACGCCGCCGCCGTGATGAAAGCTGACCCAGTGCGCCCCGGCGGCGGTATTGAGCAGGGCGTTGAGGATCGGCCAGTCCGCGATGGCATCGCTGCCGTCTTTCATCGCCTCGGTCTCGCGGTAGGGGGAAGCTACGCTGCCGGTATCGAGATGGTCGCGGCCGATTACGATCGGCGCTTTGAGCTCGGCGGTCCGCACCATCTCGTTGAACGCGAGCCCAGCCTTGGCTCGGTCACCGTAGCCAAGCCAGCAGATGCGCGCCGGCAATCCTTGAAAGGCGATGCGCTCGCGTGCTAAACGTATCCAACGCGCCAGCGACGCATCGTCAGGAAAAAGCTCGAGCAACTTCGCGTCGCAACGCTCGATGTCGCTCGGATCACCGGAGAGTGCGACGAACCGGAATGGTCCGGAGCCGCGGCAGAAGAGCGGGCGAATGAAGGCCGGCACGAAACCCGGAAAGGCGAAGGCGCGCGCGAAGCCGGCCCTTTGCGCCTGGGCGCGAATGTTGTTGCCGTAATCGAAGACGACCGCACCGGCGTCGAGATAGCGGACCATGGCCTGGACGTGCGCGCCGCAGCTTTCGAGTGCGCGGCGTTCGTATTCCGCCGGATCGCGCTTGCGCAGCTCGGCCGCCTCTTCGAGCGAGACGCCCGCCGGAACGTAGCCGTCGAGGAGGTCATGCGCCGAGGTTTGGTCGGTTACGGCGTCGGGGCGGAAGCCGGCGTCAAAAAGCTCTGGAAACTCGACGGCCGCATTGCCCTCGTAGCCGACCGATGTCGCCTCGCCGGCGCGGCGTGCGCGTTCGACATGCTCGAGAGCCGCTTGGCGCGAATCGACCACGCGATCGAGATAGCGCAGCTCGCGCCGGCGCTCAAGACGTCCGCGATCCACGTCAACGATAAGACAGATGCCGCCGTTCATGGCGATGGCGAGCGGCTGCGCGCCGCCCATGCCGCCGACGCCGGCAGTTAGCGTAACTCTTCCCTCGAGCGATCCGCCAAAGCGCTGGCGCGCCAGCTCCGCAAACGTCTCGTACGTTCCCTGAACGATGCCCTGCGTCCCGATGTAGATCCACGAGCCTGCCGTCATCTGCCCGTACATCGTCAGCCCTTGGGCCTCAAGCTCGCGAAAGGTGCTCCAGTCGGCCCATTTCGGCACCAGGTTGGCGTTGGCGATCAAGACACGTGGAGCGCGCGGATGCGTTTTCCAGACGGCGACTGGTTTGCCGCTTTGGACGACCAGGGTTTCGTCGTTCGCTAAACGCCGTAACGTCCGGACGATCGCATCGAAGGCGCTCCAAGAGCGCGCCGCCCGGCCGTTTCCGCCGTAAACGACGAGCTCCTCGGGCCGTTCGGCCACCTCGGGATCGAGATTGTTCATCAACATGCGCAGCGCCGCTTCCTGCGGCCATCCCAGGCACGAGATCTCGGAGCCGCGCGGCGCGCGGACGGTGTGAGCTCCGGCAACTACATCCATTTGCACGAAGAATTCTTTGGCTGCCAAGCAAGACCTCCGACCTAAGCGGCGGCATTCACCGCCGTTCGTCCGTTGTCACTTCTGTGGATAACGCTTCGTTCTTTTAACGTGGGATCGCTGATGAGTTTCGCTATTCTTGCGAAGGCCGATTTAATAAAGAGGCGAATGATTTTTTTCCAACGAGCCCACCTGCCAACATCGGGGTACTTGAATGCAACACTCGTTCAAGCGGTCGCTCTTCCTTCTTTCAATCGTCGCCGGATTCGCAGCAGGTAGTACCTCCACGTTCGCGGGAACGACCGGGTCGATTAGCGGCCTGGTCGTAGCTACGAGCGGCGCGCCAATTGCCGGCGCGGTGGTCGTCGCAACGAGTCCTTCGCAAACGGCGACGGTAACAACCGATGCCTCCGGCCGCTTCTCGCTGCTCTCGCTGGCTCCCGACACTTATACCATCGCCGCATCGAAGAGCGGTTTCGAGGGCGCACAGATCACCGGTGTCTCGGTCTTCGCCGACCAGCTGCAGCAAATGCGCGTCGTCCTCACGCCGTCGCTGCGGACAATCGCGCACGTGACCTCACGTTCTTCGATGGACCTCGTCAAATCGGGCACGACATCCGATGTTTATTCGGTGAACTCCGCCGTAACGCAGGCTGCAGCCGGGATGGGCGGCGGCGGTAACTTAAACAACGCCTATTCGGCGATCTCGGCCGTTCCCGGCGCGTTCGTACCGCCCAATCAGCAGGGGTGGAACCAAATCGTCTACATTCGCGGCGGTAATTTCGACCAAGTCGGGTACGAGTTTGACGGTGTTCCGGTCAACCGCTCGTTCGACAACTATCCAGGCGGCACGGCCGGCACGCTTGGCCAGCAAGAGCTGCAAGTCTACACCGGGGGCGGAACGGCGGGTGAAAGCGCTAGCGGACTTGCCGGTTTCATCAACCAGGTCATTAAGACCGGCACGTATCCCGGATACGCCGCCGTCAGCGGCGGCGTCGGAACGCCGACCTTCTATCACAACTTGCAGGTCGAAGCCGGCGGCGCCACGCCGGACCGGATGTTCTCCTGGTACGTCGGCATCGGCGGTTACAACCAAGATTACCGCTATCTCGATCAGTTCAACGGCTCAAATCTCGGCGACGTCTGGGGCTTTCCGGCGATTGCGTTTAACACCGCGAACGTTGACTTTGCCGGCGTCTTCCCCTCGTGCGGCTTCAACCCGCCGAGCGGGCAAGGCTTCTACCACGGACCGAACCCGTCGCCGGTCTGGGATCCGTTCTCGTTGAACGCGGATCAGCCGGGGGCCATCCGGCTGCCGGTCGGCGTAACCAACAGCCCCGGTTGTTTTGCAACCATTACACCCGTCTATTCGGCCTTCGGCGTTTCGAATCTCGCCGACCGTGAAAATGTGGTCAACCTTCACTTCGGGATCCCGCACAAACGCGACGCCGGCCGCGATGACATTCAAGTACTTTTTAACGTCACTTCCCTGCAGACTCAGTTCTACAGCTCGCAGAACGATCTCGGACCCAACCTGTTCACCCAACTCAGCCAGCTCGACTTCGGAAAGGCCGTTCCCGAGGTCTGGCCCGATTTCATCACCTGGCCGAGCGGAACGCACTTCGGTCAGAACCCCTCCGGCGTGTCGCCAGTCCCATACTTCGCGCCGAGCTCGCCGGGCAATCGTTGCGCAAATATCAGCCCCTACCAGACTGCCGGAACACCTCCGGTCATCCCCGGTGCCTGCCCGGGCGGGACGTTCTCAGCGGTCCCTCCCGACAACCGGGATTCTTATTGGAACAATGCGTCGATTTTCAAGTTGCAATACCAGCACAACATGGGCTCGAACGCCTACTTTAGAGTCTACGGATACTCGTTCTATTCCGATTGGCTCCAAACCAGCGCGCTCAGCCTTGGAACGCCGTTCTTTGGTTTCGGGTCTACCAGCTACGATTACGACCTCGAGTCCCACACCCGCGGCCTCGCTTTTACATTCGCGGATCAGGTCAACTCACAGCACCTGTTGACCTTCGACGCCAACTACACGACCGCAAGCACGAACCGTTACAACAACACGACCTTCAACAATACGCTCACTACGATCGCAACGAACCTCACCAACGGAACCGAATGCTTTGCCTGGAAGAACGGCACCCAAGGAGGGGAGACGTACAAACAGGGTCAGCCGGCGCCTTGCAACAGTTCGCTGACCAGCGGAACCTTTACCAACCCCGAGCCTGGTCCAACCGTGCCCGGCGCAACTTGGCAAATCACCTACACCGGCAACTCCGGCTTCGTCAACAACGTTCAGCCAAACTTCACCGCATTCGCGCTCGAAGACCTGTGGAATCCGACCGACAAGCTCAACGTCGATATCGGCCTTCGCAGCGAGATTTACGGGTACGATCTCGCCAACACGTCGAATAACGGGCAGAACTTCTGGTTCCTGGCGGGACAGCGCGAATTTTGCTACAACCCGGTCACACTGGCGCCGTACTTCATTCCGACGCCACCGGCTAGCGAGCGGCCTCCGATACCGTTCGTGGGCTTCAACTGCCCGGTCGATAACTCGATCCCGGCCCATCCGGTTCAGACCGTCCATCCCGATGGCAAAGACGGCCACCTCCTGTTGAACAATAACTATCCCTCATCGATATCCGACTACGCATTCACGCCACGCATCGGCGCGACGTATACGATCAATCCGGACACGGTGTTGCGCTTCTCCGCTGGGCGGTACGCGCAAGAGCCCGAGACCTATCAAGTGCAGTACAACGCCAAAGATAACAATCTAGCCTTCATGCTCTTTCAAGCCTTCTGGCAATATGGCTACACGACTCCGCTTCACAATGCCCTGGTTCAGTACTCGAACAACTACGACGCTTCGTACGAGCGCCGTTTCAAGGGCACCGACATGTCGATCAAGGTGACCCCGTATTACCGCAATGCGACCAACCAAATCTATAGCGTCAGCCTTCCCTTCGGACTCGCCGGGGGACTCAACTCGGGAGTGGAGCGTGTTGCCGGTTTCGAGACGGAGTTCACCAAAGGCGATTTCAGCAAGAACGGGCTCTCTTTCTTGATCTCCTACACCTACACAAATGCCGCCGAGCGCTGGACGAACTTTCCCGGTACCTCGCTCAACCCAATCGATCCGTATAACCAGGACATTGCCAACTTCAACGGCCTCACCAAGAAGGGCGGCGGCTCGCAATGTTACGAGAACAACAACGCAAACGTGTTTCCCGATCCAAAGTGCGCGCAGCTCAAACCGGGCTACAATCCGCCGATCTGGAACCCGTACTACTCGATGTCGCCCCAGCCGCTGCTAAACCGGGACAGCTGGTACCCGGTTGGGCTGGATTTTGCGTACATTTCGCCAAACGTTGCCAGTGCGATCGTCAACTACAAGCACAATAAGTTCGCGATCACGCCGGCGCTGACGTTCGACGAAGGCTCGCCGTACGGTAATCCAGCCGACGTACTCGGCATCGACCCGCGCACCTGCACAAACAACTCGGCACACATGTTCAACTCGCCGATTCACACCAAGAACCCGTTTAAGGCCGATTACACCACTTGCGGGCTCTCGGCAACGCAGAACGGCACCGTCGCCGGCGAATTCTTCATTCCCAATCCGCAAACGGGCGTGTTCGACAGTTTTGGCGCTTTCCGTCAACCCAGCCAGCTAAACCTCAGCCTCCAGCTCTCGTATCAGATGAGCCCGCGGATCAAGGCGAACCTGCTGTTGGCGAACCTACTCAACGCGTGCTTCGGCGGTTCGTCGGAGCCGTGGACCAAGCAGTGGCCGCCAAACAGCTACACCTGCGGCTACATAGACAACTTCTACTATGTATCGAACTTCTACAACGGCGTTTCACCCAACGATCGCGGTGCAAATGCGGTCCCGCTCAATACGGAGTTCTCGCAGTCGTACAGTCCGGGATACGGGGACACGAACGCATTTGTCTTACCGAACCCCTTCAACGCCTATCTGCAGTTCAACATCACCCTGTGAGTTGATGGCCGATCGCCGATTCGGCCGCTCGCACCAGCCGCTGCGAGCG
>JBAVTZ010000070.1:0-1677 GCA_049696515.1 Candidatus Cybelea sp.
AATGCGGCGCACCTCGCGCTGCGCTATCCGCACACGATCGTGACCAACTCGTTGAGTAAAAGCAACGCGCTCACGGGTTTGCGCCTCGGTTGGATTCTTGCGCCAAGCTCGTTCGTCGACGAAGCAATTAAGGTGCATGCCTGGGTTACTTCGTGCGCCGATACCTTCGCGCAGCAGGTCGCCCTGCACATCTTCCAAACGCCAAGCGCCCTGCGGGAGCACGCGCACTGGTATCGCGAGCGCCGTCTCGATCTGCTCGCGGCGCTGCACGAGAGTACTCTCCCCTTCGTTCAGCCGGAAGGCAGTTTCTACGCCTGCGTGCGACTTCCGGAAGGAGCGCGGTCGCTCGAAGCCGCCAACGAACTGGCCGAACGCTACGACGTCATCGCAATCCCGGGCGTCGCGTTCGGCCCCTCGATGGAAGGTTGGCTACGCTTGAGCTGGGTAGGGCCGCCCGAACGCGTGCGCGACGGCATCCTGCGCATCGCCGACTATTGCGCGTCTAAGGCAATCGCGTAGTCCAGGGACTACTACGCGATCCAGACGGTTTGGATGTTCGCGAATTCGTGAATGCCGAAGGCGGAGAGCTCGCGCCCATAGCCGCTTCTCTTTACGCCGCCGAAGGGTAGGCGGGGGTCGCTGGCAACCATGCCGTTGATGAAGACGGCGCCGGCCTCGATTCGCGCCGCGAATGCTTCAGCGGCGCGGACATCGTGGGTCCAAAGGCTCGAACCCAGGCCGTAGGCGGAGGCGTTTGCCAGTGCGAGTGCCTCCTCGCGATCCTTCGCGCGTACCACCGCCGCTGCTGGTCCGAAGACTTCCTCGTCGAACATAGGCATACCGGGAACGACCTCTGCAACCACGGTCGGCTCGTAGAAAAAACCAATGCGATCGACGGGCTTGCCGCCGAGCACGAGGCGGGCGCCCCGATGGAGCGTCGCGGCCACCTGTTCGCCGATGGTCCGTCGCAGGTCGCTGCGCGCGCAAGGGCCAAGCTGGACGCGCTCCTCCATCGGGTCGCCGACGACCTGTGTGCGAGCCAACTCGGCAAAGCGCGTTAGGAATTCGTCGTAGACCGCACTTTCCACGATGAAGCGTTTGGCCGCGATGCAGCTCTCGCCGTTATTCTGAAAGCGTGCCTTGACGGCGGTCGCCGCGGCGGCGTCAAGATCGGCGTCGGAAAAAACGACGAAGGCATCCGAACCGCCAAGCTCGAGTACGCATTTCTTCAGCGCTTCACCGGCAGCGCGCGCAACCGCGGCGCCTGCGCGTTCGCTGCCCGTTAAGGTGACGGCGGTAATACGCGAATCGGCGACGAGCTTGTCGATCTCCTCGCCGCTGGCGAGCAGTACGCCGAAGAGCCCCGCGGGGGCCCCCGCATCGACAAAGATTCGCTCGATCTCGAGCGCGCACCGCGTGGTGTTTGCTGCGTGCTTGAGCAGCACTGCGTTGCCGGCCATCAAGGCTGGGGCAGCCGCACGAAAGACTTGCCAATAAGGAAAGTTCCAGGGCATGACCGCGAGTACGACGCCGAGTGGCCGGAACGCGACGTAGCTGCGCGCAGCCGTGGAAGGCGCGGTCTGCGGAGCGAGCATCGCCCCGCCGTGTTCGGCGAAGTAGTCGCAGGCCCACGCGCATTTCTCGACTTCAGCACGCGCTTGCGCGATCGGTTTGCCC
>JBAVTZ010000071.1:0-3633 GCA_049696515.1 Candidatus Cybelea sp.
GCCGACGAGCGAGCCGCGAGGATGATCGCGGCGACGATCGAGCGAGAGAAGCTCGCCGGGGTGAAGATCGCCCGTGGCGTCTCCTCCGCCCTTGCAGAGGCCGATGGCGCCTGGGTCGCATCCGGAACGGCCGTCTTGGAGACGGCGCTGGCCGGAGTACCGGCGGTGGCGTTGTACGTGATTCCGCCCATCCTTATCTGGTATGGTCATCGAATGATCCGGCATCGATTCATTACCTTGCCCAACCTCGTGCTCGGCCGCGAAGTCGTTCCCGAGCTGCTGCAGGAAGCGGCTACGCCGGAACGCCTGGCCGATACACTCGAAGAGCTGATGAGCCATCCGTTAGATCAGTACGCGCAGTTCGGCGAACTACGCGAGGCGCTCGGGCCCGCCGATGCGCTCGAACGCTGCGCGAGTTATGCCGTCGAGTTGGCTCGCGGTTGAAGAATGGTTCGAATTTACCATACCTCAGATCTCCACGACCGGCGCGGAATCGTGCCGCGCCTGCGTCAACTGCGTGAGGAACGTCCGGGGCTGCTTTTTGACTGCGGCGACTCGCTGCGGGGGAGTCAAAGCCTGTATTATCGCAACGAGCCGATCGTCGATGAGCTCGACGCGGCCGGCTACGACGCACAGGCTATCGGCAATCGCGAGTTTCACTATCTATTCCCGCTGCTGCGCGCGCGCGCAAACCGCATGCGCCATCCGCTGGTTTGCACGAACCTGTGCGATACCAAAGGAAGAACGCTGCCGTTTGCGCCCTGGCTCCGTTTCGATGCTCGCGGAGATTCGACCCGGCCCGTGCGCGTGCACGTGCTCGGCTTGTTGATCATGCAGTATCCAGTCGAAAGCTGGTGGGAGCGCGTTTTCGGCTGGCGTTTTCTCCCACCATGGGAGGCGGTGGCGCCTTATGCAAGCGCGCTGCCGGAAGGCGATCTGCTGGTCGTGCTCTCGCATCTCGGGCTTTCGCTCGACCGCGAGCTGGCGGCACGCATACCGCGCATCGACCTGCTACTGGGCGGCCACAGCCACGACACGCTGGAGGCGCCTCAATACGTAGGTGAGGTTCCGATCGTCCATGCGGGTCCGTATGGCCGATTTGTCTCGCGCAGCGAGCTTGTGTACGAGCCGCGGCGCCGGCGCTTTGCAATCGACGACTTCGCGCTCGTTCCATTGCTCGACGTCTCGTGACACGGGTGCTGTTCGTGACCAACGGTCATGGCGAAGCCGCCATCGCGGAACGCATCGCAATCGAGCTGCAATCGATTATGCCCGATGTGCGGCTCGACCATCTGGCGCTGGTCGGCGATCCATCGGGCGCCGTGGTGGAAGAAGTCGGGCCGCGGCGTGCGATGCCGAGCGGCGGCCTGATCGCGATGGGAAATGTGCGCAACCTGACAAAGGACCTGCGAGCCGGTCTGCTTGCACTCAGCTGGGCGCAAGCGAGTTTTCTACGCGGCGCTCGGGGTTCGTACGGCCTTGCGGTGGTTGTTGGCGATGCCT
Organism: Candidatus Cybelea sp.; assembly: GCA_049696515.1. GTDB lineage: Bacteria > Vulcanimicrobiota > Vulcanimicrobiia > Vulcanimicrobiales > Vulcanimicrobiaceae > Cybelea. The sequence continues at coordinate 1,504 of JBAVTZ010000071.1, forward strand.
ACGCGCTGGCGATGACGCTGCTCATGCGAACGCGAACGGTGTTCGTCGGTAGCGCAAAGAGCGTTGAGGTGGCTCCCTACGGTGTGGTGGAGGAATGGCTGCTACGGCGTGCCGCGGCCCGTTTCGTGCGGGACGAAGCTACCGCGCGTGTGTTGCGCGAACACGGATTGACGGTCGAGCCGGCCGCGAACGCGATCGTCGACCTCTTCGAAACACCCGACGATTCGTCGGTCACTCGTGCCGTCGACGGATTCGTACCGGTGCTGGCTCTCTTTCCCGGAAGCCGCGAGAGCGCCTACGAAAATGCCGAGCTTCTGCTCGAGATAACGCGAGAGATCGCTGCATCGTCCTCCACCATCGGCGCGGTCCTCTCCATCGCGCGCGGGCTCGAAGCCGAGCGCTTCGCCGCGGTCGCGCAACGCGCGGGGTGGCAGGTGCGCGCAACTACCGACGAATCGGTTCCATTCGTTTTGAGCCGCGACGGACGCGAGATCGTACGTAGTTGGCGCGGAGCGCTCGGGCCACTGCTGGCTCGCGTGACACTAGTTCTCGGACAGGCGGGCACGGCAAACGAAGCTGCGGCGGCGGCCGGCGTGCCGGTCATCGCGTTCGAGGGAGATCGCGATCGAAAAGCACGGTGGTACCGGCAACGCCAGCGCGGTTTGCTCGGCGATGCGTTGGCCGTCTTTCCCAGCCGCTTAGACGAAGCGGTCGCCGGCGTGCGGAGCATTTTGGAAGATCCGAAGCGCCAAGCGCACATGCGTGCAACCGGACGCGCGCGGATGGGCGAAGCCGGCGGAGCACGGCGCATCGCGGAACGCGTTGCCTCGCTGGTCGCAAAATCGTAATGCGACGGCTCATGCCTGCGGGGCTCGGTTTCACGCACGCGGTGCTGCCGCTTTTCCCAACCTTTATCGCACTAACGGGCGTCGCTTTTCCCGGCGTCTCACTTCTCCCGCCTGCGGCGATCGTCGCCGTGCTCGCAATATGCTCGCTCCTCGCAATCTATGCGCTCGCGATGCTGGCACGCTATCCTTCGCCTGGCGAACAACCGCTGCTGCTTCCGCTGCTCGCCGTGGTCGGCGCAGGAGTGCTGGCGGGTTGCCTCGGGTTCGATCCGCGGGCCGGTTTGCTCTTCACCTTCATAGGCGGCCTCGGCGTCGTTTGGCACTGCGCGATCGTACGCTTTTACGCCGATCGTTACGCGGCGGCGACGTTGTTGTGGGCATATCTGATCTCGGGCGGCCTAGCAGCGGCGGTAGCTATCGTTATGGTGGTAACTCGCGATCCGGCCTCGCAGTACGCGATTCAGCACGGACGCGCGACCGGCACGTTTATTTTGCCGGGCGAGCTTGCCGGATACTTGATCGTCCTGTTACCGGTCGCCTACGCGCTCGCGTGCGTCGCGCGTCGCCCGGCGTTGCGCTACCTGTCGTGGGCCGTGCTCGCCGTCGGTCTGGTTGCGCTCGCGCTCACCTATTCGCGCGCTGGTTGGATGGGATTCGCGGCCGCCGCCGCGTTCATCATCGCGATGCGAACGCGCCACGCCGCGGGCGCCGCGGCGGTCGTTGTTGCCGGTGCCCTCGCCGTTCTGCTCCTCTTCAACGCACATCACAATCCGAGCGAAGACTACACCCGCTTATCGATATGGCAGACCGCGGCCCAAATCATCGACCGCTTTCCGTTGACGGGGGTGGGGCCGTTCAACTTTTCGCGTCTCTATGCGGTGGCGCGTGCGCCCGACGGCGATCCTACCGCGTTTCATGCGCACAGTCTCTACCTCACGTTCCTGGCCGAATTTGGACTCCTTGGAATGATCGCGGTGATCTGGACGCTTTGGCGCTTTGCCGCGGAGCTTCGCCGGCGCCTCGCGACCGCGTCCGCGCCGGCGGCATTTTTGGCGGTGGGAGTGACGGCGGGACTGGTAGGCGTGGCCGTGCAAGGGCTGATCGATACTGTGACCGTGGTGATTTTTGGATTGTGGATGCCGACGATGGCTCTAGCCCTGGCTGCGGCCAAAGATGGGCCGAGCGACGGACCAAGCGTTGAGAATTAGCGGCTCACGCGCGCGTTGTGCGCGCGCTTTGACGGCTATCTGCCTGTCGGCGAGCGCCGGTTGCAACCCTCAGC
>JBAVTZ010000072.1:0-6391 GCA_049696515.1 Candidatus Cybelea sp.
CGTCACCGCCAGCACATCCCCCGGCCGCCCACCGGCGCGCGTTTTAGCCTGCGACGCGCGGACCTCGCCGACTACGGTGATAGATATCGTTAAAGCCGGGGCGCGTGATAGATCGCCACCGGCGATCTCGACCTTCGAACGACCGGCGCATGCTGCCAGCCCGCGATAGAGTTCCAAGATTTGCTCAACGCCATCAGCTTGAGGAACGCCTAATGCAACGGTTGCAAGCACCGGTCGCGCGCCCATCGCCGCCAGGTCGCTCAGATTAGCTGCCATGGCTCGCCAGCCGGCATCCTCCAACGACATCGCGGCGCGAGTAAAGTGAATGCCCTCGAGCAGCATGTCGCTCGAGATTGCGCTGCGATGCGATCGCGAAGGTTGCCAGAGCGCGGCATCGTCGCCGATGCCCAGCATCACCCTTGGTCTTCCCCTTCGACGCAGCCTGTCCCGAGCGGAGTCGAAGGGCTCAGGGCGACACAATTGCCCAATGGCGGCAACAATTTCGTCTTCGGTCACGCGATAAGCGCGCGGATGCGGCGCAGTGCTGCCGCGGGGTCCGCCGCGCCGAAGACTGTAGAGCCCATCACCAATATGTCGGCCCCTGCCTCGACGAGCGCGCGAGCGTTCTCCTCACCCACTCCGCCGTCCACTTCAATCAGGCACTCCGGGTTGCGTATGTCGACCAAGGCGCGGGCTTCGCGCACCTTTTGGAGCGCGTGCCGAATGAATTTCTGTCCGGAAAAGCCAGGGTTCACGCTCATTACCAGCACCGTGTCGCAATCCTCGATTACATCTTGCAACATCGCGACCGGAGTCTGCGGACATATTGCAAGACCCGCTTTGGCGCCAATTGAGCGGAGATGAACGAGCAGCCGCTGCGCGTGGCAAGTAGCCTCCAAGTGGAACGTGATGCGATCGCAGCCGGCCTCGCGGAAGTCATCGGCGTAACGTTCGGGCTCGACGATCATCAGGTGCGCATCGAAGACCAGCGGTGAGAGCCCGCGCAAATCGCCGATGATCTTCGGCCCCCAGGTGATATTCGGGACGAAGCGGCCATCCATCACGTCGAGATGCAGGTATTGCGCGCCACCCTCTTCCACGCAGGCAATTTGCTCGGCGATCCGCGCGAAATCTGCGGACAGCAGCGAAGGCGCCAGGATCGTCATTTTACGTTCTCTCTAAAACTGGACCGAAGGCAGCGGGGATGGACTCGATGAGCTGTAGACGTGGGGCGGCTCGGTGCCGAGCCGCGCTTCTCCGGCGAGCGCATCGTTGACGTACATGTCGAGGAGCGACGTGCCGATCGTCGTCAAGGTAAGATCGAGCTTTTGACCCGGCTCGGCATACGCGTGGTAAACGTCGTAGTGGCCGGTCGCGTCGGTGACCGATAGTCGCACGTCGAGCGGCTGCGTGTTGGTTACGTCCTGCTGTTCCGGAACCGAAACGAGCACGTGTACTTGATGAACGATGTAGCCGGATTCGTTGGGTCCAGCACTGACCTGCAATGCGACGGGGCTAAAGGATGGGATCTTTGCGTTGGGAGGCGGGAGCTGGCGCGCGACCATACCGTGAGGCGGCCCCTGCTTACCAAGCGGCGTCCAGATAATTTGCCCCAGCTTGATCCCGGAACTTTCGGCTAGCGAACGCGCTTGATCGATCGTCAGACCGACAAAATGCGGAACCGTTATGGCGCTCCGCCCGCCCTGGCTCATAACGAGGGTGACCACGTCGCCCTCGTGTACGCTGACCAGAGGCGGAGGATTTTGCGAAATGACGTGCCCTTCAGGGATAATGTCGCTGTTGGTGTGAGTAACTTTACCCAAAAGCAAGTGCGCTCGCGAGAGATCCAGCTGCACCTCGCGCATCGACTGATAGCGCAGATCCGGCATGAGACGCGCGATAATACCGTCGCTGACCACAAACGAGATTTGTCTACCCTGGCGCACCTGCGTGCCGGCTTCGGGGCGCTGCATGATGACCACACCTTTCGGATAGCGGTCACTCGTCGTATGATCGACCACCGCCGAAGTGAGCTTTACTCGTTCGATCTCCGCATTTGCGTCGTTCAGCGTTTGGCCCACGAACGGCGGCACCGTTACGGTGGCCGATGAGGGGAGGAGAAAATCGTAAATCTGACGCCCGAACCAAACGAGCACCGCAACGAAGATGGCCAGTACAATTGGGAAGACCCAGTCACGCGGCAGATACGCTCGCTGCGAGGTCTTCAGGCGAGAGCCTCCGCCGGGACGCTGGCGAAATCCAGGTTGCTAAAGGCACGCTGGATGTCCTCATGTTCTTCCAACGCCTCCAGAAAGGCCAAGGCGGCCGATAGTTCGGCGCCCTGCAACTCCACTTTGGTTTTCGCGCGCACGCCCAAATAGACGTCTGAAATCTTCCCAGCATCCGCGCGAAGCGCGTCGCGGACGCCGGCCAGTTTCGCCGGCAGCGTGTAGATCACGGCCAACTCCTCGTCGTAATCCATGTCTTCGACTCCCTCGATGAGGGCTTCTTCGATCAGCGCATCTTCGGATTTTCCCGCCGGATCGAGCTCGATGATACCGACCGGATCGAACATCCAGGCCACGCTGCCGCTCTCGCCAAGACTACCCTCGTGCCGGCTGAAGAGAAAGCGCAGCTCGCCGGCCGTGCGGTTGCGGTTGTCGGTGGCCACATCCACCACAACGGCTAGGCCGTGCGGGCCGTAGCCCTCGTAGCGAATCTCTTCGATCTCGCGCTCGCCGCCCTGTCCGGAACCGCGCGCGATGGCACGCTTGACGTTTTCGTGCGGCATGTTGAACTCGCGCGCTTTCTCGACGGCCATCTTGAGCCGATAGTTGGACTCGGGGTCGGGCGAGCCGCCTTTTGCGGCGAGGATGATCTCCTTGCTGAGTTTGGTAAAGAGTGCTCCACGCTGGGCGTCCACCTTACCCTTCTTCAATTTGATGTTATGCCACTTCGAGTGTCCTGACATATACCACCGTGCTTTCTCTAGCCTGGGCCGATAATCCAGGTTGGGAACCACATCCGTTGATGCCAGGCGCTCCAGCCGATCGGATGGGCCGCCAAAATCGGATAGAAAAAGACGAACGCCAGGGCGGCCGCCGCGACGTACCCTCCTACCCCGAGACCACCCAGCCAGCGCTGGGCATTCTCTTGACGCAGCGACCAACGCCAGAGGCGCTGCAGCACGATAACGTTGCATAAAATGATCAACGGAATGTCGACGTAAAAATGGTAGGCGAAGGTGAGGCGCGGCGATCCGATCCACGGCAGCCATTGGAGCAGATAGGTCCCCACGATCAGAGCGAAGCCCTTATTTCGTTCCCGCCAAGCCAGCACGGCAACCCACGGCACACAGATCAATCCAAACCATAGGATGACCGGATTCGGCAGCGAGGTGATCTCGTAGATACAGCATCCGTTGGAGTTGGTGGGATCCTTGCGATGGTCTTGGTAAAAGTAGGCTATCGGGACGTAGTCGATCGGCCACTCCCACCACTTCGAAGAGTAAGGGTGAGTGGCGACGAGATTGTGATGATACTCGTACATCGTGTATTGTCGGTAGACGACGTCGTTGACGCTGTGAATCTCACCAGGATCGGCTGAGTGGCGCGTCAGGTCCGGTACCCACGCCAGCGCATAGACCGTCGCGCTTACGAAGAGAATCGTGGCAATCGCTCCGTCGATCCGAAAACCGCGCGGATTCCCCCACAGAGTCGGCCGTCCTTGGAAGAGATATCGCTGTAGCCACACCGCGATCACGACGACGAAGCTGACGCCGAAGCCCATCACGCCGTACCACTTGCTGCTCACCAGCAAACCTAACGCGACCGTGAAAAAGATCAGCCAGCGCCGCGAGGAACGCCCGCTTTCGACCGTGGGCGTGCCGGCGACGCGAATCTCGTCGTTAGCGTAGGTTACGCTGCCGTCGGGCGTTTCGTAGTTGACGCTGCCGTCGCGCGCATACTCAATCGCAAGCGGATCGTCGTCATAGATGAGAGCGCCCCCCTTGCTCTGCGACTTCGCCCCGCGTGTAATCTTGCCGCGCGAATCGATCGTTCCACCATCGGCGGCGAATACCGAGATTCCTCGATCGTCGCGTAGCGCGTAAGAACCCTCGGCGTACGAGAGCTCACGACGCGCATCGCCGAAGAGCCGCACGAAAATCACGTAGCGCACGAGCAGATAGATACCGCAAGCTACGTAGAGCGTGGTGACCACCGAGGAAGCCCTGCCGAAACCCCAGAGCCTGTGCCCGATAAGCGCAACCATAAGACCGGCGAGCAGCGACAATCCGGCACCGGCCGCAAAGCCCCACTGGGGCACGTCCACGTGTGCCCGCTCCCCAACCTGCGAGCTGATCCAAAAGCGGTAGAACGCATAAACCGCCAGCGTGGCGAAAAATACGACGAAGCCTTCGGGCGTTGCGATGCGCGATTGTACGAAGTGCATCCCATCGAAGGTAAGCAGCAGGGCGGCGATCGTGGCGAAGAGCGTCGAACCGGTGATGCGCTTGGCAAAGAGGTAGAGCAGCATCACTACCAGCGCACCGAAGACTACGTCGAGAAATCGCCAGCCGTACGAGTTATCTCCGTTGTGTGCGTGGCCGATGATGGCGTTAAGGCCGGTCCATCCGCCGAGGCCATGACCGGCCGGCATGCCGCCGAAGAGCATCATCGAGAGCATAATTAAGAGTTTGCTGAGCGGCGGATGCGTGTTTTCGTAGATGCGCAGGTTTTGCAGATACTCTTCGCCGGCGCGCGCGAAGTAGATTTCGTCGAAAACCTTGTCAGGGGGCCACCAGTAACCGACGAACGAAAGGATGAAATTGCCAACGCCGAGCGCTGCCGCGATTACGTAGTCGAGCGGCGCGCGCATGGACACCAGCCCTTCACGCGGATCGAACCAGTTGCGCGCGGCAGCCCAAGACGCGGCCGCGATCTCGCGCGCGGTGGAAGGCTGGGATCGACCGGTGACGCCGGCTTCGGTTGTACCCAGATACTGATAGCCGAGCACGAAGAACGTGCCGACCGCAATCAGCGAAAAGGCCGTCGTCCAGGGGCCCCAAAGGTTCTGCGCGTTGGCTCCTGCCACGTTGTTGGAAACAACGTGCAGATATTGCAGGCTGTAGGCTAAATTCGCGAAGAGCACGACCGAAAGGGCGATCGTGCCCCCAAGATAGCGCCGCGCGAACGGCACGCAGGCGATGGTAAAGAGCAGGCCATTGAAGAGATAACGTTCGTGCATCCGCGTCGCCAGCACGAAGAAGGCTAGTGTTGCAATCGCACATCCTTCCAACAAGGCTTGCGAGGTCCGGTCTTGCACGTAGCGCCAAACGATCAGAACGAGCGCCGCAACGACCAACAGAATGCCCCAAAGGTATTGCGGCAGGAGCAGGATGTACTGGCTGTCGGGAGTCCACATCGTGCCGCGCAGCGCCCAAAGGTTAAAGGCATTGACGCTGTTGTACGGATAAACGTTGGAACCATAGGCATAGCGGTCCAGTAGCCAGATGAAAGTCGCGACCGGATTGCTAGGATGGAATGGCTCGCTGAGGACGAGGGCAAGCAATAGTGCGGCGGCGATGCCGGCTGCGGTTGCGACGACTCGCGCGCGCCTGCGCTGCGGGTCGACAAAGGCAAAGGCCACAAGCAGCGGCAGCAAGACGGCCGCCTGCGGTTTGATCAGCAGTGAATAGCCGAAGGCGAGCCACGCCGCAACGATCCACCACAGATGGCGCGAAGTTTGCGGCGGCTCGTCCTCGCTGCGCAACAGCGCGTAAATGGCAAGCAGCGCGAGCCCCCCGGAGATTGCATCCACCTGACCCCAAAGCGCCGAGATATAGATTGTGGCGGGATTGAGCAGGTAGAGGGCCGCCACCCCGAGCGCAACACCAAAGCCGGCAAAGCGCCGCACCGTTACGTACAGCAGTGCACCGACGCCAAGGTCAGCCAGGATGGCCGGCAGCTTGACCAGCGCACGCAAGACCGAATAGCTGTGATCGTGCGCCGCGAAAAGCGCTTGCCAGACGTGCCCGACGGCGGCCAGAACATAAAAATAGCCTGGCGGATAATCGGCGAATCCAATCGTCGAGTAGAAAGCCCCGAAGCCGTGTTGGGTGAGCGCCACCGCCCAGGCCGAATAGGTCCCAACGTCGGTCTTGAAACCCTCGTTGTTCAGAAAGAGCAGCCGGACCACAAGCCCCACGAGCAAGAGCCCCGGCAGCGCCCATACGCGAGCATCCTGCCGCACCGGCGCCTGTACCGAACTGTTGGCGTTCACGCTTCTCCCTTCGACTTCAGCGCGCGGCGGCGAGGCCAAGCGTCAGCAACAGAAACTCGCGAAGCTCTCGATTGGGATGCCGTTCGACGACCGCCAGATGCTCCGCTGC
>JBAVTZ010000073.1:0-13774 GCA_049696515.1 Candidatus Cybelea sp.
CAACCACCACGCGCGCGCCCTGCTCGTGCAAAAGCCCGAGCGTGGCGCCGCCGACGCGACCGGTTGCCCCGGCAAGTAGGATGAGATCGTCGTCAAAGTGCATCGGAAGAACCCCCTCGCCCAGTAACCTTGGGAATGACGCTTGCGTTGCGAATGGACTAGCGCGCGCTGGACCGAAGCTCGAACCTCATGAAGCGCGGACGTTTGTTGACGGTTATTGGGGCACTCGCGTTAGCGGCGGGGGGAACCGCGTCAGCCGCGCCGCCTTCGATGCGCGACGTGTTGAGCGCGGCCTATGCCGTGCGCGATCTGAGCGGGGTGAGCCTCGCATCTGACGGTGGCACCGTCGCATGGGAGGAAAGCTTCCACGACCCCGAGAGACTATTGAGCTCGCTGGAGTCAAGGGTGCTGTACGTGCAGCGACTCGATGGCGGCCCGCGCGTTCGCTTGACCGCCGGAAGTCCAAACGTCTACTACGACGAGGAGGACCCGGTCTGGTCCCCGGACGGCAGGGAGATTGCGTTTCTTTCCGATGCGCGTTCACCGGGACAACTCCAGCTTTTCATCGCCGACGCCGGCGGATCGCACCCGCGCCAGATCGGGAACCTGAGGGGCAACGTTCAGCGACTCACCTGGGCGCCGAGCGGTAATGCCCTCGCAGTCCTCTACATTGCCGCGGCGCACCGCCGAGCCGGGGCGTTGGCTCCCGGTGCACGCGACGTCGGCGTTATCGGCACGACCGTTGACGAACAACGGCTCGCGATCTGCAGCGTCGCGAACGGAGCGATGCGCCTCCTGACGCCCGCCGACACCTACGTCTATGAGTACGGGTGGTCGCCCGACGGCAGCCAGGTTGCGGTGACTTATGCAAAGGGAAGCGGCGACAACAACTGGTGGATCGCGCGTCTCGCCCGAGTGGATGTAACGACCGGCGCGATGCACGATCTCCTGACACCCGCGTATCAAATCAACGATCCGCAATGGTCGCCCGACGGAAGCCGGATCGCCATTATTGGCGGCGTCATGAGCGATTTTGGATCGACCGGCGGCGATCTATATCTCGTCAACGCGCAGACCGGCGAATCGCGTGACGTGACCCCGGGAACCGCACTTTCCGTCCAATCGCTGCGCTGGAAAGACGCATCGGCCATCGACCTCGTCGCGCACGTTTCGGGCGCGATGCACTTGATGCGCTTAGACATTACCACCGGGCAGATCGCCACCCTTACCGAACGTGACGAATCGCTGTGGAGCTGGTCGCGAGCGAAGCGTGCCGACGTCGTCGCGCTGGTGCGCGCCTCGTTCCAGGATCCGCCGGAAGTTTGGGCCGGCCCTCCTCAGGCGCTGCGACAGATCTCCAATAGCAACGCCGGGGCGACGCGGCTGTACGGCAAAGCTGTCTCGCTCCAGTGGCAGAACGATGGATACACAATTCAAGGCTGGTTGATCTATCCGCTCGACTTCGACGCGCGGCGCCGCTATCCAATGGTCACGATGGTGCATGGGGGACCGTCGGCGCAAACCGTACCCAGTTTCGGCAGCCGCAACATCAGCGCGCTCGCGTCGCGAGGCTATTTCGTATTTATGCCAAATCCGCGCGGCAGCTTCGGACGAGGCGAAAACTTCACGCGGGCCAACGTCAAAGATTTTGGCTACGGCGACTGGCGCGACATTCTCGCCGGAATCGACGCTGCAGTCAAAGCCGCCCCGATCGATCCGAACCGTTTGGGACTCATGGGTTGGAGCTATGGCGGCTACATGGCGATGTGGGGCGAGACTCAGACCGCGCGCTTCAAGGCGATTGTGGCCGGCGCCGGCATCGTCAACTGGCAATCGTACTACGGGCAAAACAAGATCGATCAATGGATGATTCCGTTCTTCGGCGCCTCCGTTTATCAAGATCCGGCCGTCTATGCGAAAAGCTCCCCGATCACGTTTATCGAGCAGTCGAAGACGCCGGTTTTGATTCTGCAAGGTGAACGCGACGAAGAAGTGCCGGCGCCGCAAGCCTTCGAATTCTGGCACGCCATGGAGACGCTCGCCGTGCCGACGAAACTCATCGTCTACGCCGACGAAGGCCACGCGCCGCAAAAGATCGCCGACCAGATCGACATCTTAACCCAAACCGTCGCCTGGTTCGACCGATTCTTGAGTTAGTTTCGAATCGTCTGGCTGGCCCGCCAGGCGTAAATCTGCACGAGCAACTGCGAGTCATTTTGCTCGACGCTTGCAAGAACCGGGAGCGCTCGAGGGTCGCCGAGGATGCCGAGCGCGGTCGTCGCCGCAATCCGCGAGCCGATCAGCGGATCGTGCTCGACGATTTTCAGCAGAGACGGCAGCACGGCCGACGACTCGTGCAGGTGCTTCGACAATTGGGCGAGCGCCACGATGGCCGTGTCGCGTTCCTGCTCCGCAGTTCCGTAGGTGGTGCGGACGAGCACGAGCGGGAGTGCCCGCCGATCACCGCAGGCTGCCAGTCCCCGTAGCGCTCCGGATGCCACGGCGTTGCCGAAGGAAGGCCGGTGCAATGCGGCCACCAGCCGATCGTAGGCACCGGGAGGTCTAAGCGTGCCGAGCGATTGCAGCGCTGCGCCCGCGACCAGTGGATCGGCGTCGTCCGACATCCTCACGAGAGCACGGATCACCGTATCGGGAGGGTGTACTAAACGGCCGGCAGCGCCTGCGGCTGCGATCCGAACGCGTTTGTCGGAGTCGCGGAGCGCCCCGTTCACCGTTTTTCCGTCGTCGAAGCTCGCGGAAACCGCTACCGCGTCGGCGCGCAGGCCATAGAACGGATCGAAAAGCGATACCGTCCGGATTGTACGCATCGCCGTTGACCGTTTGGTGCCGGTCGATGCCGTCAGGCTCGCGAGTTCTCCGAGCGCCCATTCGCGATCGCCAACGTGCCGAGCGTTGGCGATTTGATATGTGAGCTCGTCGACGGATTTCGGAAACGTCAGTTGCCGCAGGACGTTGTTATTCGGGTCGAAGAGCACCATTTGCGGCTTCGAAAAGACTCCGGTGAGCCTCACGGTTTGTTGGTTACGGTCGATCGTGGGTTGTACGCGGTAGGCGCGTCCATTCACGAATGCGTCGATCGCGACGCGCACGCGGAATGGCTTGCCATCGTAGTTCTTCTGGCGGATGTCGTACGTCACCGCATGGCCGGCCGGGTCGTACCGGTCGGTGACGTAATAATGAGGATAGGCGGCTCGATAGAACCATTCGTTCTTGAACCAATCGAGGTTCGTTCCCAACGACTTGCCGATCGCCGCAAAGAACTGAGCGGTGTCGGCATTCTTGTACTGATACTCCAAGAGATAAGCGCGCAGCGCCCTGAAAAAGCGCGCGTCGCCGACCGTCCAGCGAAGCATGTGCAGGATCTCGCCCGGTCGTTCGTGGCTGCTTGCGTCCACGATATCGAGCGGGTCGAAATAATCATAGTCGACGATCGGGCGGTAGTACCGTTGCGTTTCGTCGAAGTATGCCTGCTGCGCCTGATAGCGCTCGTATTCAAACTCGGCTTCGCCGTAACGCTCCCGGCTCCAGAGCTCCTCGAAGTATGTCGCAAAGCCCTCGTGCAGCCACATGTTCGACCAGTCCGACATGGTCGCGTCGTCGCCCCACCACTGCTGCGCGAGTTCGTGCGATATCAACGAGTCGCATGACGCCTCCTCATCTTCGATCGGAGGATGCAGAGCGCGTGCCGTTTGGGTTGTAGCCGACGCGTTTTCCATGCCGCCGAAGGTAAAACGTTCGGCGGCCGTTTGATCGTATTTCTCAAACGGGAAGCGGACGCCGATGATCCGTTGGAAAAAGGCGACGATATCGTTGGTTTGGCCAAAGCAGGGTGCGTTGAGGTCTGCGTAAGGTGGCGGGACGTAGGAGTCGACGTCCATGCCGCCGTTGCCGTACCGCCCAACACCTCCATCGCGTGCCTGGCCGAGCGTCGTGTGATGCTTCGAGAGCGGTCCCGCGACGAAGGCGATGAGATAGGTGGATTTCGGAAGCGGCGAGTTCCAGTCCCAGGTTTCGTTCGACGCGGAGCGCCGGTGCGATTTCAGATACCCGTTGGCCACCGCCGTCCACCCTCGTGGGACGGTGATGACCAGCTCGCTGGGAGTTTTTTGGTTCGGCTCGTCCCAGGTCGGGAACCAGCGTCGATTGTCCGTCGGTTCGCCCTGCGACCATATCTGCGGCGTGATCTTCGGATACGCTGAATCCGGACGGACGAAGTACACGCCGCGTTGCGGCTGTGTCCAATACACGAAGTCCACCCGTAGGGGCTCACCGGAACTGGCTAGGTGAGCTAAGGAGACGTCGAGCATCTGACGCGAGCCGTCGAGCCGATACGCCGCCGGCCGGTCGTTTATTGCGATTCGCCGGAAGTGGAGTCCCAACGAGTTAAACGGCAGCGTCCGGAGAGCGTTGCGCTTTGGGCGGACGACCACCGTTTCGCGGCCGTATACGATCCCGCGCCCGACATCGAAGTGAATGCGTACGGTCGTCTGTGCGAAGGTGTAGGGCGCGACTTCGGTTGGGTGAAAGGCGGCGCGTCCCTCGCCGAACGATCCACGAAGTAGTAGCGCTGGCGAAGTTGGCGGCTTGGGACCGATGGCGCAGCCGCTCGAGAGCGTGACGGCTAGCGCCGCGCACAGGATACGCGAATCGCCACAACGATGTCGCGCCGCTACCGACGGCATACCGGCGGGAGATTAGCCCGGGACAGCAGATGACCTGCTGTCTACCCGATCCGGCTGGGCAGGCTCTTAGCCGTTTTCTTCAGCGAATGCTTCAGGTGAGAGACCACCAGTCTCCGCGTCTCGCGTGCGTCGCCGCCTGCAATGGCATCGCAGAGTTCGGCATGGAGTCGATCGTTTTCCGTCCGCAGATAATCTGGGGTGGTGGCAGCAACCAGCAGCGGCTCGACGACCTGGACGAACGACTCGTAGATGCTAAACAGCGCTGAATTTTTGGCCGCCTTTGCAACCGCGAGATGAAAGGCGAAGTCGCTCGCTGCGTAAGCGGCGACATCGCCGGCACGGATAGCTCGCTCGCGTCTGCTCAGGCATTTGCGCATCGCCGCGATGTCCCGCGCGTCCCGCCGCTGCGCGGCGAGCTCCGCGATGGGCAGCTCGATTACGAGCCGCGCCTCGTAAATGTCCTCGAGAGCGGCGCGCCCCAGTCGCTCCTCGAGCGACTCGCGAAGCGTCGTCGAGGCGACGAACGTCCCTTCGCCCTGGCGCACGTGAACGAGGCCGCGGTTGCCGAGAACGCGCATGGCTTCGCGGATCGTGGAGCGCCCGACACCAAAGAGCGTACAAAGCTCCGCCTCGGGTGGCAAGCGATCGCCCACGGCGTACGTTCCATTGGCAATCATGGCTCGCATCCGCTGGATCACCTGGTCGGCGAGTCCGTTAGGTTTGATCGGTTTGGCGACCTTCGGAGGCATCCCGCCAGATTCGACGACGGTCCTTCGTTGGACTACTTTTTCTCGCATAGAGCAGGTCATCTGATGTCTGGAGAGCGAACGGATGGGCGACATGTGGCGTCTTCTGACTCTTCTGTTGGCTATCATCCTGCCCAGCGGTTGGGCTTTGCATTCGGCCCCGATTCTCTTCACCCGTACCGGTACGATGCCGCAGGGAGCGGCCGCATCGCCCGACGGCGAGAGACTGGCGATCCTCGAATCGGGGTTCAACCCGGCCATGTTGCGGCTCTACGACGCGCAAACTCTCAAGCAAGTCGCCGCGATCCCGTTGCCGGGCGCGTTCGGGCGACCACTGTGGCTCGACTCACGCCACGTCCTCATCGCCGGCGCGAACGCCCAGGCGCTTTTCGAGGTGGACTCGGTCACTCGAACGATGCAGCGAATCCCGTTCCCCGCGCACACCTTGCCGATTGCAGTGGCGCGATCCGGCGGCACCGTTGCGGTAGCGACCGATGACGACGGCGACGTCCGTATCGGGACCTTGCAGAGCGTTGCTCGCGCGACGCCGGTACACGTGGGAACGCACCCGGGCGGGTTGGCGTTTAGCCCGGACGGGCAGACGCTCTTCGCGGCGAATCGCAGCGGCAGCGACCTTTTGGCAATTGACGTGCGCACGCTGGGCGTGCGAACGGTGCAAACCGGCTTGCACCCGGCCGATATTTTGATCGCTGGCGACCGGCTCTACGTTGCGCAAGCCGATGATGACAGCGTCGGGGTCTATCGCCTCGCAGGCCAAACGCGAGTAGCCAACATCTTCGTAGGGGATTCGGACGGCGGAAAACGGCTCGCCGGAGTCTCGCCGAATGCACTGGCTTGGGCCAATGGCTCGCTCTATGTCAGCCTCGGTGCCGCAAACGCCGTTGCGGTTATAAAGAACAATCGTGTCGTCGGACGCATCGATGCCGGCCGCTATCCCACCGATATCGTTCCGCTCGACGGCCGACTCTACGTTGTCGACGGCAAAGGCGAGGCTGTGCCGCCGAACCCGCGTTTCAACGTTTATAGCAGGAGCAACGTTGACTACGTCGCGGCGATCGAGTACGGCTCGATCCGCGTCTATCCGCTTCCCAGTTCGGTCGGCGCCGGCAACCCGCAGGGCGCAGTTGGGTGGCAGCGCTCGGGGTCGCTCGATTCGATCGTGCGCGCCCGCGGCCCAATCCGGCACGTTTTCTTCATACTGAAAGAAAACCGAAGCTACGATCAGATCCTGGGCGACGAGCAAACCGGCAACGGCGACGCGAAACTTGCATTCTTTGGACGGGTCGTGACACCCAACCAACACGCGCTCGCCGAGCGGTTCGGTCTACTCGACAACGCGTACGTGAGCGGTGAGGTCAGCGATCCTGGGCACGATTGGGCTGACGCCGCCTTTGCGAACGACTACGTGGAGCGCAGCTGGCCGCCGACCTATGGCGGAAGAGCCGACGGCGACGATACCGGCGTAGGCTTCGGCGCGGCGACGCCGCAGGGCGGCTATATGTGGGACGCGGCCGCGCGCGCCCATGTATCCTTCCGCGATTACGGCGAGATGGTCAACGCTGGGGGACGCTTCGACTCGTCGCCGTCCGGCACCGCGCCGACGCTGGGCAACCGATACGATCCCAAATACATCGGGTGGAACCTCGACTATAGCGATCTCGATCGCTATCGCGAGTGGGATCGTGAATTCCAGGCTTTCGTTCGACAAGGCGATCTTCCGGCATTTGAGTACCTTTGGTTGCCTAACGATCACACCTACGGCAGCAAGCCGGGAAAGCTTACGCCGGCGGCCTACATCGCTCAGAACGATTATGCCGTGGGTCGTATTGTGGAAGCGATCTCGCATTCACCGGTGTGGGGCTCGTCGGCTATCTTCATCACCGAGGATGACGCCCAGGACGGGGCCGATCACGTAAGCGCTCAACGCACGACGCTGTACGTGGTGTCGCCGTATGCCAAGGGCGGAGTGCTCCACGGGCATTACGCCACCGTGAGCGCCTTGCGTACTATGGAATTGATGCTCGGCATCCAACCCTTGTCGACCTACGATGCGATGGCGGTCCCGCTTTATGCTGCGTTCGGGACGATCCCGAATTTGCGTCCGTACGTAGCGATTGCTCCGCACGTCGACCTTACGGCGCGCAATCTGAAGACCGCTTATGGTTCGGCAGTGAGTTCCACGATCGATTTTTCGCGCCCTGACGCCGCACCGCCGAGCCTAATGCGCGACATTCTCGCACACAATGCATCCCACAAGCGCTAACGCCGAAACGCGATCGGGTGGCGTAGTACCGGCTTCGATTCGCCGAGCGTCCCCCGACGATGCAGCGGCAGCGGTGCACATCCTTCGCAGCGTCGCAGCATGGCTGGTCGAACGGGGTTGCCCGCTCTGGGAGCCGGAGAGCTTTGGCGTGCCGGGATTCAAAGAGGCGGCGCTCCGCCGCGAACTCGTGCTCGGATATGAAGGCTCAGAGGCCGTTGCCTGCATGCTCTTACAGCGTAGCGATCCGGTCTTTTGGCCCGGTGCATCGCTAGGAGAAGCGCTCTACCTCCACAAGGTTGCGGTTTTGCGCCACGCCACGGGCCGCGGATGGAGCACACGTTTGATCGAGTGGGCGCGGGCTGAGGCCCTGGAAATAGGCGCACGGTTCCTGCGATTGGATACCGCACCTCGGTCAAAGCTGCTTACGCTTTATGAGAAACACGGCTTCCGCATTATTGATGGCAGGCCGCGGTACTTTGGCGACGTTAAGGCGATGCGCCTTGAAATGGAGGTTTGCCGATGATCAGAGCTTTGAACCTCGCGGCCGCGGCAACTTTCGCATGCGTGAGCGTGGTGTGCCCTTTAGTCGGCGAATCGCAGACACCGCAACAAACAATTGAGCATTTGACCGGCAAATGGATTTGCCTTACGCACGACTCCAGCAAGAAAACGTGGCGCGCGACGACCACAGACACGATGTACGGACCCTGGCTTCGTTTGGACGCGCGTTACCCCGCTCAAAACGGCCAGCCGGCAGGAAGCGCGATCAAGCTGCTCGGCTATGACTCCACCGCGCGGCGCTGGATCGTAACGTCGGTTGACGATTCCGGTGGCTACTACGTGATGTACAGTGCCTCGCCCAGCTTTGATGGCTCCAAGTGGATTGACGGCTATCCTGTGGACAAAGGTACTGCGAGCATAAAGGTCACGAGTCCCGACGAGTACATTTTCGACGCAGCCAAGCCTGACGGCGGTCACGTTTTTCGATCGCATACCGTCTGCGGCCGCATTTAGCTGCCTAGGGGCGCGGCCTGGCTGCAGAAGCGGGCGACGCCCGGCGCGATTGACGCCGTCAGCATGGCGGCGACGTTGAACATGATCGGCATGAGGGTGCCGTTGATAGCGGCGCGAAGCGTACTCCGACGATGGAGGACGAGGCGCGAGCCCTAGGCTCGTCCGACTTCGGGATGCTCCTGCGGCAGTATCGAATTGCCGCGGGACTCTCGCAAGAGGCCCTCGCGGAGCGCGCCCGGATGAGCGTCAACGGCATCGGCGCACTCGAGCGGGGTGATCGGCGCACGCCACAGCGTGAAACGCTCGCGCTCTTGGCTGGCGCGCTGTCACTCGACGAAGCGCAGCGCGAAGAGTTTCAGGTGGCAGCAGGCCGTTCAACCTTGGCGCGCCCGCTAGGAGGGCCTCCAGCGAGCGGCGGCCCCGGGACCGGCACGGTGGTCGCCAATCTCCCGTTCGCGCAGACGAGCTTCCTCGGGCGAGAGCTTGAGCTCGACGAGATCGCGGCGCTGGTGAGCACTCACCGGCTGGTCACTCTTACGGGTGCCGGGGGCGTCGGTAAGACGCAAACCGCGTTGCACGCGGCTGCGGCGCTACGCGACTCAGGCGAAAGCCCCGTCTGCTTCGTCGCCCTGGCGCCGATTACCGATCCTTCGTTGGTCGCGACCACGATCGCAGCGACGCTAGGCCTGCAAGGGGCTCCGAACCGCCCGATGCTCGAGGCCCTGACCGCGTACCTCAAAAGCAAAACGCTCCTGCTGATTCTGGACAACTGCGAACACGTCATCGAAGAGACGGCGACCATTGCTCAGGCGGTTTTGCAGGCTTGCCCGCGTGTTCGGATCCTGACGACGAGCCGTGAACCATTCCGAACGGCGGGCGAATACACATACCGGTTGCCGCCGTTGGCTTCTCCACCGCCCGAGGCAACGCGCACGCTCAGCGCAACGGCCGCACGAGCTTATAGCGCCATTATGCTCTTTACCGATCGTGCGTGCGCCATCGACCATCGTTTCGCGCTTACCGATGACAACGCGCCTATCGTCGGTGACATTTGCCGACGGTTGGATGGCATTCCCTTGGCAATCGAACTGGCCGCCGCCCGAGTGACTGTTCTCTCGGTGAAGGCGCTCAACGAACGGCTCGACGATCGCTTGCAGATTCTCACGGGCGGCGGACGGACGGCACTGACGCGGCAGCAGACCATGCGCGCAACGATCGATTGGAGTTACGATCTGCTTGCTGCGGCGGAAAAACGCGTGTTCGAACGCCTCTCGGTCTTCGCCGGCGTATGCACGCTCGCCGGTGCGGCGGCAGTCTGCATTGACGACGATGCCGTGGAAGGTGATGTCCTCGACCCACTCTTGTCGCTGGTCGACAAGTCGGTCGTCGTTGCCGATCTCAGCGCCGGTGAGCCACGGTATCGGCTCTTAGAATCGTTTGGCCAATATGCGCGCGAGAAGCTCGCGGCGCGCGATGAATATCACGCTACGGCCCGCCGTCATGCGCTCGCGTACCTCGAGTTGGCGGAAACGCTCGACCGCGTATCCTTCTCCCAGCCTAACGCTGCCAAGCGCGATATCTTAATGGCGCTCGCCCGTGAGGAACTCAACAATTTCCGCGTAGCATTGGAGTGGGCGCTAACTAACCGAAGGGACATCCTGCTTGGGCAGCGACTGACGGGGGAGCTGTGTATGCTGTGGCAAACCCACGCGCCGCTTGAGGGACAGCGATGGGTGAGGCGCGCCCTGGAGTCGGTTGACGAGCGAACCCCAGCGAGTACGCTCGGCAAGCTCGAGAGCACTGCGGCGGCGATCGCGTTTTGGTTTGGGCAATATGAAGTCCAACTCACGTGTAGCCGGAGTGCCGTAGCTCACTACCGCGTTGCCGGCGATCCCATTGGAATCGCGATCGCGCAAGCTCGCGAAGCGCAGGCGCTGCTAAACCTTGGACGGACTGCGGAAGCGAGGTCAGCCCTGCGGGAAGCGCTCCCACCTGCCCGCGGCGCGGGCAACGGCTGGCTTGTGGCTTGGATAACGCGCCTTTTCGCGGAGAACGTCGTGGGTGACGAGATTGCGGCGGCGCGTGGTTATATTGCAGAAGCGCTACAGTACTATGAGGCGGTCGGCTCCAAACGTGAGGTCGCATTTGCGAACGCGCAGCTTGGTAGAATCGAGTTCCGTCTGGGCAATGCGGAGTTGGCGCTCCAATATGCGACCGGCGCGCTCGCGACGTTTCGCACGCTCAGTCATCCGCTTGCCATCGCCAGCACTCTCGGTTGGATGGCAACCTATTTGATCTCGTTGAGCCGATACGCCGAGGGCGAAACGGCCGCACGCGAGTCGCTCGAGGTTGCGCGCGAGCACTCTTTGAGCTTCTACGCTTCGCTTGCCCTACAGCACATCGTAGCAGCTGTGACGCTGCGGCCGCAGGGCCTACTAGAACGCGGGCCTGCGGAATGCGCGCGGCTTGCTCGCGTCTTAGGCTTTGCCGACCACCGCTTAGCGGCGCCGGGATTGAAATGGGATAATGACCAGCAGCGTGAGTACGCCCTTGTCCGTGCCGTGCTGGACGAAGCGCTTGGCGCGGATACGGTCGCTAAGCGTATAGCCGAGGGTGCCGCGATGAGTGAAGACGAAGCTGTAGAGGAGGCCCTAGCGATTTAGCGCCACTACGATCTCCCCCACTCTACGGCACCACATACGCGGGTGGTACGTACGGTGAGGGAACCGTCTTC
Source organism: Candidatus Cybelea sp. (assembly GCA_049696515.1). Lineage (GTDB taxonomy): Bacteria > Vulcanimicrobiota > Vulcanimicrobiia > Vulcanimicrobiales > Vulcanimicrobiaceae > Cybelea. Next base: position 11,482 of record JBAVTZ010000073.1, read on the forward strand.
GCGTTGACCCCATAAACAAATTCGCCAGCAAGATCGTCGCTGCATTCCCACCCGCCGCGCTCACGAGGCCGCATCGCGCTAGGCGTTTAGCGTAGCCTCGCAGCTGCGCAGTTTAGATCGGGGCCGCTTAAGCGCTGCAGCTTGGATCGCAGCGGCTTCGATCGCTTGGAGCCGAGTGGCCTGGGGGGAGCGGCCCTTTGAGTGGGGCTTGTCGCTCACAGCGTGCCCGCGCATCCGATCCCGCACAAGGGTGCCGCATGCGCGGCTGTGGGATGCCTTGCGCAAGCTCGTGGAACACTCATAGCGCTAGGCCAGCGCGTGGACGCGGCGAACGGTTTTAGCCGCTGATCGGCCCTGCTACGGAGGCATAGCACATGAAGACTTTGGCTCACTATGCGCTTAGCATCGGGGCTGCTGTGGCATTGCTGGCCGGATGCGGCGGTTCGCAGCCGACGCTGGGCATACCCGGCGCAATACCCCAAACCCGAATCGCACAGAGCGTTGCGCCTAAACCTAATAACAATGCCTTGCTCTACGTCTCTGATCAGGAGTCTAACAAGGTATTCATATACTCGTACCCGGACCTGCAGTTGAGAGGTACGATAACCGGACTCAGCGGGCCATCGGGACTTTGCATCGATCCAGCTACGCAAAACGTCTGGGTCGCGAATTCCGCTGGCGGCGAGCTCACCGAGTTCAAACGCGGCGGCTCGCAGCGCATTCGCAAGCTTCATTTGAACCTTTTCGCGAATGACCTCGGGTGCGCCGTCGACGCCGTGACCGGCGACCTCGCAGTGGTAGTGCACCACGAGGCAGACGAAGCGGGCGGATTCTTCGTCTTCAAAAATGCGCACGGAAAACCAAAAGCTTACGATGCGCGGAAGATACTCTGGCCTGATTTCGTCGCGTACGATTCCGGCGGAGATGCTTTCGTCGACGGAAATGGGGATCAACAAAGAGTCGCGCTCGCAGAACTCACACCGGGTGCGAAAAAACCGCAGATAGTTACCCCTCCCGGACTACGCTTTGACGCCCCTGGCGGAGTTCAATTTGACGGGACGAATCTGGTGATAGGCGACGGCGCAGCCGCGGTCATATACCGGATCGCCGGTGGCAAGATCACAGGGAGGACCACTTTGGAACACGCCTGCCGCGTCCGGGGGTTCTTCATCGACGGCGACCGGGTCATCGCGCCGAACGACTGTAATCGGCGCGGCAGCGTGTCGATCTATAAATATCCGGCGGGCGGATCTCCGCTCAAGGTGCTTGATGGCTTCAAATCGCCACTTTCCGTCGTCATCGATCGGTAGAATGGTCGCCTGCGAGCCGGTTTCGGTGAAGACCGACAAGGCCGCGCACTCGATGCAGATATGTAGATCGCCCGGCTTCGGGGGACGCTCGTGGGCGTCGAAGACGTTGGTCGCCCGCACTTGGAGGAAGCCGCAACTGCGGCAGCGCCGCTCGGGCGTGGGGGGCTTTGCCTCAATAAGCGCGCCTGCCTCAAAAAGCGGGCGTTTGCCTCAAAAAGGCGACCTGGCCGCGTGAGGGAAAAAGTAAAGATGGATCAGTCGCGTTACTGGTTTCGACGGACGCGATTTGGATGGGGTCTGGAACCCGGCTCCCGCGAAGGATGGATTGCCACCGTCCTATTTGTCATAATCGCGGTCGGTGGCGTCGCCGCGCTAATGCCAATCGTTGTTACTACTCGGTCTTGGATTCTCGTAGCGTGGGCCATCGCATGGAGCGTGGCTTTCACTGCTTTGGTTGTCGCAAAAGGCGAGAAGCTTTGGTGATGCTGTAGAATCAGAGCCGCCGTGACTTGGCGATCGCCAAGCTGGACACTCTTCGAAAAGCTCAGTTCCGATAACAATTCCGGTACGATGCCTTTGGCGCTTCCGCCGGGCAAAGAAAAAAGCCTTACTGCATAAGGCTTTTCTTGGTGGGCCATCCTGGGATCGAACCAGGGACCTCATGCTTATCAAGCATGCGCTCTAACCAGCTGAGCTAATGGCCCGATGTGAGGGAGAAGTATAGCACGCCCGTGCAAGCCTCCCTCCTGCGAGCCGAAAACTTGCGGGCTAGATCAGGGCGATCCACTTTTTCGTGATCTCGTCTTCATTCTTGAGGTGTGCCATTAGCAGCGCCTCCAGGACTTCGTGTTCGCGGAGGATCTCGGCGCGTTCGGCGGCTTCGTAATCGAAAGCCTGACGCTGCAGCGCGATCTGGCCTTGCTGCTCGACGCTGGCGTCGGAGTCGTCCGCCGAGCCGGTGTTCCCGCGGGGCGCAGCCGGGG
>JBAVTZ010000074.1:0-19679 GCA_049696515.1 Candidatus Cybelea sp.
CCAGACGGAAGTAATGGTCGCCCCCCGAGTTGGCGAAGAAGGCTTCCCCAAATAAAAAGGATGCGCCGATCCGCTCGGAGGCATCGAGCAGCGCTCGAGCACGCAGCTCGCGCGGCGTCGCGGCCCAGAGGTAGAATCCGCCCGAGGGGCCACTCACCCTTAGGCTTGCGGGCCAGTAGCGTGAGATCGCCGCATCGGCGATCTAACGCCGTTGCAGCAGTTCCTTGCGCAGTTGCTCGACGTGCGCGTCGTAGCCGCGCTCGAGATAGTCGGCGATCGCCGCCTGCACATACAGGCTGGTCGCCATGTCGTAGGCTTGCTTGCGCAGTAACAGCCGCTCGAGAATCGTCCGGGGCGCCGCCAGCCATCCGACGCGCAAACTGGGCGCAATCGTCTTGGAAAAGGTCGAGAGGTAAACGACGTGATCGGCGGCCAGCGCGACCAGCGGGATTCCGGGCGGCGCGAGTGGGCCGTAGGGATCGTCCTCAACGATCGGAACGCCGGCCCGCCGCGCGATGGTTGCCAAACGCTCGCGCCGGTCGGCGTTCATCGTCACGTTGGTCGGATTGTGCAGCGACGGCATCGTGTAGATAAAGCGTGGGCGGCGCGTGCGCAAAATCGCCTCGACGTGGTCCACGCGCATGCCGTCGTCGTCAACCGGCACCGGGATGGCGCGCAACCCATTGATTTGGAAAACCTGAAGCGCACCCGGATATGAAGGGGATTCCACGATGATCTCATCCCCCGGTTCGGCTAAACTCTGCGCCACGATTGCTATTCCTTGCGTCGACCCGGTGAGGACGATGATGCTCGCGGGCGTGATATCGGCAGCGCCGCGCGCGTTCATGCGGGCAGCGATCGCGGCGCGCAACGGTTCGTAGCCCTCCGAATCACCGTACGAGAGCACGAATCGGGGGTCGCGCGCGACGCGCCCGAACGATTTGGCCAGCTCACCCAAGGGCGACGGCTCGTCGGGCGCGACGCCTTGAACGAAGGATATGAGCCCCGGCTCGGGTTTGGCGGCAAGTTCGCCGAGGACGTTTGGAAACTCGCCGACGCGCCACGGCGGCAGCGTGACCCACCAGGGAACTCCCGCACTGCGTTCGGGCTGGCCACCGCGCAGTCGCCCAACGACCCGCGAACCCGAGCCCACCCGCTGCTCGATGAGTCCGTCGTCAACGAGCTCCCGATAGGCGTGCACGATCGTGCTGCGGTTGACTTTGAGACGCTCAGCCATCGTTCGCTCGGGAGGCAGGCGCGTCGATTCCGGCAGCGTTCCAGCCAGGATCGCCTCACGGAGGTGCTCGTAGATCTGCCGGTAGAGCGGCACGATCGAGTCGCGATCGAGCTTCGGGAGCAGGCCGGCCCATCCAATCCTAGACATGGATGACTCCATTTCGCTCAAATCCGTGGGGAACGCTCCTCGCTGGGCGAAGGTTGTAGGTAAGCGGCGCGAGCGCGCCGCTGCCTTGAAAGGAGCGGTCATTGGCGGAACACCAGGTTGACGCGGTTGTCATCGGCGCGGGTCCGGGCGGCTATCACGTCGCCATCCGGCTCGGTCAGCTAGGTAAGAAAGTTATCTGCGTCGACCGCGACGAGGTGGGCGGCGTTTGTCTCAACTGGGGATGCATTCCGACCAAAGCGCTGTTGCACGTCGGCGAAGTCGTGCGCCACGTCGACCGCGCCGGCGCCCTGGGACTGAAAGTGCCTAAAGCCGAGATCGACCGCGAAGGCGTCGTGAAGTTTACCCGCGACGTCGTTAACGCCAACGTCAGCGGCGTAAAAACGCTCTTCAAAGCCAACGGCGTCGAGTTCATTCGTGGCGAAGCTTCGTTCAAATCGCCGACCGAAGTCGTCGTCGCTCGGGATGACGGCAAAACCGAGACCATCGCGGCAACCAACGTCATCGTAGCCACCGGTTCGGCTCCGGCTGACGTGAAGGCCTGGCCGCGGGATGGCGAGACGATCATCAACTCGGACGATGCGGTTCGGCTCGCCCGCGTTCCGAAGAACCTTTTGGTCGTCGGCGGCGGCGTGATCGGTCTGGAGTTTGCAACCGTTTACGCGCGATTAGGGGCGCGGGTTCTCGTCGTCGAGATGATGCCACAGATTCTCACCGGAACGGACCTCGAGATCGGCAAAACGCTCGGGCGCATCTTGAAGAAGCAAGGCGTCGAGATCATGCTGAACACGAAGGTTACCTCGATCGAAAAGCAAGGAACGACTGCGCGCGCAACGCTTAACGGGGAAGGAACCTCCGGGAAAGACGAAACGCGCGAGTTCGATATGGTGCTGATTGCGGTCGGACGCCATCCGGTTACCGATCATCTCACTCTGGAAAAGGCCGGTGTCGAACTCGACGGGCAGGGTTTCATTCCGGTCGATCGCCAGCAGCGTACGAAAGTGCCCAACATCTTTGCTATCGGCGATGTCACCGGTCAGCCGCTGCTCGCCCATCGTGCGATGAAGCAGGGCGTGATCGCGGCCGAGGTCATCAACGGCGACCGATCTGCCGCATTCGATCCGGTTGCCATACCGAACGTCGTCTACACCGACCCCGAGGTCGCGACCGTCGGCCTTTCAGAGGAAGACGCGAAGGCCGCCGGCTATGAAGTCCGCGTCGGCAAGTTTCCGCTGGCCGCCAGCGGCCGCGCCCGCACCGCAAATGAAACGGAGGGCCTCATCAAACTCGTCGGCGATGCCAAGAGCGATCTTCTCCTCGGCATGCATATCGTCGCACCGCAAGCGGAATCGCTCATTGGTGAAGGCGTGATCGCGCTAGAGATGGGCGCGACGCTTGAAGATATCGGGCTTTCGGTCCATCCGCACCCCACATTTACCGAAGGGCTCATGGATGCCGCCGAGGCGGCACACGGCAAGGCCATCCACATTCTCAATCCAAAACCGAAGGCTCCCGTGGGGGCAAAGAGCTAGAGGCTCGCGCTCGAGATGACTGAGGCGCGGTTGCTCGATCTTGGGGTGCGCCCGTATCGCGAAGTGTGGGAACTCCAGCATCGGTTGCATCGGGCCGCCCGGGAAGGGGGCGAACCCAATACGTGGATCGTCGTGGAGCATCCGCCCGTAATCACGCTCGGGCGACAAGCAAAGGATGACAACGTACTGATGTCGCCCAGCGAGCTCGCGGCGCGCGGCGTCGAGCTCGTCGCAATCGAGCGCGGTGGTGACGTCACGTATCATGGTCCGGGACAGCTGGTCGTTTATCCGATCCGAAGGCTCGAGCGCTTCCGCGAAGTTGTACCGCTGGTGCGGGCACTGGAAGGTGCCGTAATCGACGCCTGCGAGCGCTTCGGAGTGCGCGGGGAGCGCTGGGCCGATCACGCTGGGGTCTGGGTGGGACGCAATCAAATCTGCGCGATCGGTCTGGCGATCAGGCGCATGGTCAGCCTGCATGGCCTCGCGCTCAACGTTTCGACCGAACTGAATTACGATCTACTCATCAATCCCTGCGGTCTGAGCGATCGAGGGATAACGTCGCTCTCGGCCGAGACGGGCCGCTTCGTGGGCGTAGAGGAGGCTAAGCGAACGCTCCTCGAAGAGCTAGCTCGCACCTTCGACGTAACCTTCACGCGCGGGGATCTGGTCGAAGCGTAGGACTTCTATGGCACTCATGATCGACCTGATCTCTTCTTCACCCTTCGACTCCGCTCAGGGTGACAACGTCGTGCCTCAGGGTGACAAATTCGTGCGCAAGCCGGGGTGGTTGCGGGTTTCGTTGCCAAGCGGCGACGAGTACCTAAAGGTTAAGGCCAAGGTCGAGGGGCTTGCGTTGCACACCGTCTGCAGAGAGGCGGCGTGCCCCAATATAGCCGAGTGCTGGGGTGCCGGAACCGCGACCATCATGATCCTGGGCGATATCTGTACGCGGGGTTGCCGGTTTTGCAACGTCAAGACCGGTAATCCGCGCGGGGAAGTCGACTGGCTGGAGCCGGTGCGCGTCGCCGATGCGGTTCGCGACCTAGGTTGGAAGTATCTCGTGCTGACCGCAGTGGACCGCGACGATCTTCCCGACGGGGGTGCGCTCATTTTTGCAAACACGGTGCGGGCCATTCACGAGCGCGTTCCGGGATCGCGCGTCGAGATTCTCAGCGGCGATTACCGCGGCGATCTGACCGCCGTCGACATCGTGATGGACGCCCGGCCGGATGTCTTCGCGCACAATTTGGAGACCGTGCGGCGCCTCACACCGGGCGTGCGCGACAAGCGAGCCAGCTACGATCAGTCGCTTCGGGTGCTAGCGCACGCCAAGCAACGCGCACCGCAGCGTTACACGAAGACTTCGCTGATGCTTGGTCTTGGCGAAGCGGAGGATGAAATCGAAACGGCGATGGAGGACGCGCGAGCGGTCGGCATCGACATCTTTACTATGGGGCAATACCTTCAGCCCTCGAAGCGGCATCTGCCGGTGACTGAGTTCGTGAGCCCGGCCGAGTTCGCGCGGCTGGGCGAACTCGCTAAGAGTAAGGGGTTTCATCAGGTAGTCTCAAGCCCGCTCTCGCGCAGTTCCTACCACGCCGAGCAGGCCTTTAAGGCCGACTCCCAGGCCTGAAACCGCCGATAGGTTCATTAGGTTGGTACCTCTGACGTGACGAAGGTTTTCCTCAGCAGGCCGGTCCTCGCGGCCGTTTGCTCCCTCCTCATAATGATTGCCGGCCTGGTCGTGATCCCGGCGATGGCGATCTCTCAATATCCGCAGATCGCGCCGCCGGTCGTCACGATTACGGCAACCTACACGGGAGCCAGCCCCCAGGCGGTAGAGGCCCAGGTCACGACCCCGTTGGAACAGGCGGTCAATACCGTCCAGGGCTTGCGTTACCTAAGCTCGCAGAGCGGGCAAAGCACCTCGACGATCACGTGTACCTTCAACCTCGGGGTTAACCTCGACATCGCGGCCGCCGACGTGCAGAACGCGGTCCAGTCGTCCATTGGACTCCTACCGCAGACGGTACAACAGCTCGGCATTCAGGTCGCCAAGAACTCCGGCGCGTTCGTCATGGGCATCGCGCTAACGTCGGACAACCCAAGCCTCGATACGCTCGCGATGAGCAACTACGCGCAGATAAACATCACCAACAACCTGACCCGGGTCCAGGGCGTCTCGCAGGTGATCATCTTCGGTCAGCGCCAATACGCAATGCGGATCTGGGTCAACCCACTGAAGCTTCAACAGCAGGGCCTCGACTCGGCCGACGTGGTAACCGCGCTTCAGCAGCAGAATGCGGAGGTTGCCGCCGGCAGCATCGGCGCACCGCCGGCGCCACCGGGTACGCCCCACACGTATACCGTCAACGCGCTCACCCAGCTATCCGACCCGTCACAGTTTGCGAACATCATACTGCGAGCGAATCCAAATGGCGGCTACGTGCGCCTCGGGGACGTCTCGCGCATCGAGCTGGGCGCGGTCGACTACAGCACGATCTTACGGTTCGACGGTCACAGCAGGACCGTCGGGCTCGGCGTGCTGCAGTACCCAAGCGCGAACGCACTCGACGTGTCGCGGCGCGTGACCGCCGAGATGGAGCAACTTGCCCCGGCGTTTCCCACCGGTATGCACTGGACCGTGGCCTTCGACGTGACGACCTACGTCAATGAATCGATCAGAGAAGTCGTCCTGACGCTCTTGCTCTCGATCGCGCTCGTCATCCTAGTCATCTTTGTCTTCCTGCAAAATCCCCGTTCCACGTTGATTCCGGCTGCGACGATCCCGGTCTCGCTCATCGGCACCTTCTTCATAATGCAGCTTTTCGGCTTCACGATCAATACGATCACGCTGTTTGGATTGACGCTCGCCACCGGACTGGTCGTCGACGACGCCATCGTTGTGATCGAGAACATCGCGCGTCATATGCAGCTAAACAAAGGAAAGCAAAGCGGGATTGCGAGTGCCGCTGAGGCAATGCGCGAGATCCAAAGCGCTGTCGTGGCCTCGTCGCTGGTCTTGCTGGCGGTCTTCGTTCCGGTCGGCTTCCTGCCCGGCACCACCGGCCAGATCTACAAGCAGTTCGCCTTGACGATCGCAGCCTCGATCACCATCTCGCTTTTCATGGCGCTGACGCTGGCGCCGGTTCTCTCGGCGCGGTTGATGACCGGCGAATACGAATCCAAGGCAGCGTTCTTTCGATGGTTCAACGCCGGCTTCAAGCGCTTCCGCGATTGGTACGCGCGGATGCTGCCCAATATGTTCCGCCATCGCTGGCCAATTTTTGGCGTTTTCGTCGGCGCGCTCTTGGTCACGCTCTTCCTGGTGTCAAAGACGCCGCAGGGCTTCCTCCCCGACGAAGATCTCGGCTATTTCATTGTCCTGGTACAAGCCCCCGAGGGAACCTCGCTCCAAGTGCAACAGGTGGTCGCCCAAAAGGCCGAGACAATCATCCGTTCGCAACCGGAAATAGAGCATCTCTTCGATGTAGGCGGATTCAGCTTCTCGGGTTCGGCGCCGAACCGGGGCATCATGTTCGCGCTGCTCAACCCTTGGGGCGACCGCAAGTCACCGAGCTGGTGTCAGTTGATTTTCTTGTTCTCGCATCCGCCGGCGTGCCTCTCCCATTCGGCGTTCGCGGTCGAGCAACGCCTCAATTACGCCTTTTACAGTCAAATTCCGCAGGCGCAGATCTTCGCGTTCAATCCACCGGCGATCAACGGCGTGGGCAACTTCGGCGGCTTCCAGTTCGAGCTGGAAGATCGCGGCAACGTCGGTCTGGAAAAACTCTCGCAAACCGCCTACGCGATGATGGGCGCCGCGGCCAAAGACCCGCGCCTGCAGAACGTATTCACGCAGTTCAGAATAAATTCGCCCCAGATTGAATCGGATATCGATCGTAACAAGGCCACCTCGATCGGCATATCGCTGCAGGACGTCTTTACGACGATGGAAGTTAATCTGGGCTCGCTCTTCGTGAATAACTTTACATTTCTGAACCGGTCGTGGGAGGTTATCGTCCAGGCGGACGCGCCGTTCCGCAATACCGTAGCATCGCTCCGGCAGCTCTACGTTCACTCCAGCTCCGCGCCCGGCGTCTCGGTTGTACCGAACGCCATCGCGACGCCGGAGTCCGCCGCAGCCACTGCCGCGACCAACTCGACTGGCTCGGTCATGACGCCGCTCTCCTCGTTGATGAATATACGCCAGGTTCTTGGGCCGCCGATTATCACGCACTACAACCTCTATCGGAACATCGAGCTCAGCGGCAGCAACGCTCCCGGCGTCAGCACCGGCACGGCGATCACGGCCATGGAGCAGATCGCCCGCGAGGTAATGCCCAAGGGCGTAAACTTTGAATGGACCGGCTTACAACTCGACCAAATCGCCGCGGGCCCACTCACGATCGAGATCTTCGTTCTCGCACTCATCTTCGTTTTCTTCGTGCTCTCGGCGCAGTACGAGAGCTACATCGATCCCCTCATCGTGCTCTTTGCGGTGCCTACCGCTCTTCTGGGCGCGCTTTTGTTCATCAATCTCCGTCACTTTCCGATCCCATTTCTTTTCGATCCGACGCTTTCGCAGGACGTTTACGCCCAGGTCGGTTACGTGATGCTTATCGGCTTGGCTAGCAAGAGCGCAATTCTGATCGTCGAGTTCGCGAATCAGCAGATGCGCGCCGGCGCTAGCGTCGTCCAAGCGGCCATGCGAGCCGCCGAGACGCGGCTACGCCCGATTCTCATGACCTCGATTGCATTCGTGATCGCGGTAACCCCGCTGGTGTTCGCATCGGGCGCCGGCGAGGCGGCGCGCCACTCCTTAGGCACCGTGGTCTTCGGCGGTATGCTGATGTCGACGATTCTCAATCTCGGCATTACGCCGGTGCTCTACGTCATTATCAAATCGCTCGAAGTACGCGGCCAGCGCCCCGATCGCGATGGTAAAGCGGCGGGCGAGATTCGCGAAGAGCCCGTCGCTCCTGTTGGTGTATAGTTTTCGCGCAGCGAAAACATTAACCGCAGTACCCGGCACGGTATGTAACGGCTCTTTGCGAAACTCGCAAAAGGAATTGGGGTGGTTTGGGGCAACGTTCGCTTAGTGCCTGATAGATTTTAGTAACTGCTGTCATCGGCACTAAATAGGAGTTGCTTGCATGCTCGGATCCTCATCTCGCGTGGCCGCGGCCGCGGTGTCGGCTTTTTCGATCTGTTTCTTTGCGCGTCCGGCCGCTGCCGACGATGGCACCGGCGATGTCTTTCAGCAACAGATCGTTCCCGGCGCGAACACCGCAATCAAGAACGTTCTGACCGATTGGCAGACGCAGCGCACCCGAGCTCGCCAGCAAGCGTCCAACGGTGGAATTGCGCAAGCACCGCCGGTCAGTCAACAACCAGTCGGACCGCAAATCGGGCTTCCCGCCGGATTCACCTACACCGCCGCGCTTTCGAGCGCGTACCCGTTCGGCAACATCGGAACATACGGAAAGGGCTGGCTGATGGGCGGCGGCGATCTCTCCGTTGGCTACGGCTTCAATTGGTCGACGCGTCTGGTCGCAAGCATGTTCCAGTTGCAGCATTGGCCCTACGGTTTCAACAGTGGTCTCACGCCGGTCTATTTGGCGGGATTCCGTAATCCGGTCGGGTGCGCCGATCTCCAGAACGGAAACGCATGCGGACCCGGCGCGGGTCGGAACATCAACGTCCGCACGAAGGATACCTTCGGTGTCTTCATGCTGGAGAAGCTTTTCCTGATCAAATCCGACAAGCTGCCGGGTCCGGTTCCCATCGTAATCTCACCGACATACGTCGCGCGCGGTGGCTCGATCGGCTTCTCGCCTAACAACAACGACGTCGTTCCATTTACCTTCAACTTGCCGGATGGGCCCGTGGAAAACATTCCGGTGCGGACCGCGCAGTACTATGCCGTCGCGCTTACCTTTCCGTTTTTAAAGACCCCAAAGATGTTCGGCACGTTTACGCTGGCGCCGCAGTGGCTCGTCCACACCGCCGGAGCGAACGTCGGTAACTCGATGCAGGTCGCGCAGATTCTCTACCTCGAATACACCCCGCTCAAGGCTACAACGGTCTTCTTCGAGCCCCAGAGCGCACGCGACTATCTTCCAACCGATCCGTACCCCGCGCATCTCATTGCATACTTCCTGGGGGTCTCGCAGCGCCTTACCAAATACGCGTTCGTCCAGGTGGTGCTCAACAGCGGAGGGCCGACCAACGAAGGCCCGGACGGTATCGTCGGAGTTAAATGCTTGAGCGCCCAGCAAGCTTTGACGAATGCGTGCGGATTGGCGATCGGCGGCTTAAAGGCGACGCAGCTGCAGTTCCAAATCGGCATCGGTTCACCAAACGTCTTCCCGTTGTAACTTGAGGGGGCTAAATCGATGAAACTCTCGCATCTCAAAAAGTTCATCATACCGCCGGTGCTCGCAGCGCTAGCGGCGTGCGGCGGAGGTGGTGGCAGCGGCAGCAGCAGCGGCGCACTGATTCCGGCGCATGGGCCGGATCCTCAAACCTCAATCCTGTCGCGCATCGTTGGGGTCGGCGACAGCTTGACCGCCGGCTATCAATCGAACGGATTCCTGGGAGAAACCGGCGTTACGAATCCGTTCTTTGTCCCCAATCAGATTCCACCGAACCAGGCCACCGGCTTTTGGGCCGATCTGGTCGAACAGGCCTCGGGCCTCCCGCTCGACACCGCGGTCGCGCAAATGTTCGATCCGGCGACGAGTCCGTTGCCGTTGATCAAAGGCCCCGGTCTAAACAATCAGATCGTCCCATACCAGAATCTGTTTTTCCCAATCATCGAACTCAAAGGCGGCGACGTTTGCACCGACAATAATGGCTTCAATCAAGCCGCGTTTAGCTTACGCGGATCGGCGCGCGTTAGGTTGAATCCAACTTCGACGACGATTCGCAACGTCGGCATCCCCGGTCTTACGATGCACGAAGCAAACGTGCTTCATCAGCCGCAGACGGACACGTGTAAGGAGTTACCCGGGGTACCGGGACTGCTCAGTCTAGTCGTCCAGGACGAGAGCGGCACGTTTTGGCCGGTGCTCCGCAACTTCACGAAGCTCGGACCGAATCTCACCGATGTTAACGCGGCAGCCTCACTCCACCCGACCCTGGCGACGGTCTGGCTCGGCGCCAACGACGTGCTCAAATATATGGGCAGCGGCGGCCGATTCGTCGGCGGCAATCGGACGCCGGGGCAAGCTTCCAGCGACATAACTGCCGCGGTCAAGACGCTGCAGCACGCCGGCGCACACGTCGTGGTCGCAAACCTGCCGAACATCTTGGAAACGGGATTCTTCCAGCGCGTCACGATACCGCAAAAACTAGCCGACTGCAGGATTCGGACTTACGCCTACTGCCTGCTCGCCATCGAGATACCAAGAAGCACCGTGCAATCTTTTCTTCCCAGCATGGCGCGGAAATACCACCTAGATACTCCAAACGGCTGTATACCGGCCTCCGAAACGGAGCCGTGCGGGTATCTCACGCTCAGCGCCGTTACCGAGATCGTCACATACTTTAATACGACGGGCGAAGGCCTGCACGTTCCGAACCTGGATTGCGCCGTCCCGTCTCCGACCTGTAAACCCGTGCCTGGAAGCGGTCTCGGTTCGAACTACATTACGCCGGAATTTGCGGGCAAGATTCAACGCATCAACGACGCAATGAACCAAGGCATCGATAGCGCCGCAACGTCGTCGCACGTTGCCTTTGTCGACGTTGAGTCAATCTTCCACGGATTGGCGAGCGGCAGTCCTGAGAACCCATATTTTCATCTGGCCGCGTCGATAAAACCAGGTCTCTGTTGCACGCTCGGCTATCTCTGGGGGATCCTGAGCTTCGACGGGCTCCATCCATCGAACACCGGCTACGGGCTGATTGCGTACGCGTTCATTAACGAAATCAACAAAACGTACGGTACGCACATCCCGCAGATCGACCTCCGCGCCGTCTACGACGGGTCGCGCTGCTCGAACAAACGATACTGCTTCCCGGATCCCTACGCGCCGCCCAACGACTCACCGTACTCCCCGTAGCAATCATACGGCGGGCGACCGTTCGCAAACGTCCCAACTAACGACGTGGCTGCGCGAGCTCGCAGCCACGGTCGGGAGTTTGGATCGTTCCGCGCTGGAACCGGGATACGCCTTGCGCTGCACCATCGGCGTCGCAATCCCGCTCGCGTTCGCGGCGTGGCTGGGACAGCCGGCACTTGGAGTTGCAGCGGCAATTGGTGCGTTCATTACCGGCTTTACCTCGCTGCAGGGAATCTATCGCACGCGCTTGAGAGCGATTCTGGTTGCTGCGCTCGGCATGGCCGTGACCAGCTTCATCGGAGCGCTGGCGGCTCACTCGACTCCCGGGATCATCGTCGCGACTGCAGTTATCGCGTATGTAATTGCAACCCTCGGTCAAATCGGGCCGGCCGCTTCAACCGTTGCGCTCAACTCCTTCGTCGCGTTCGTGCTCTTTTCAAGCCAACCACTCACGCCCGCGGCCGCGTTGGTGCAGTCGGCGCTGGTCCTGGCGGGTGGTGTAATCCAAGCCATCCTGTTGCTGGTCGTCTGGCCCACCGAACGGCTCGGCGTCGAACGCGTGGCGCTAGCCGACGTTTATCGAAATCTGGCTGCCTATGCACGCGCGATTGCGGAGAGCTTACCCGCAGTTCCGCCGATCACGCCGTTTGCGACGGCTCGTCAGGTACTGGCCGATCCGCAGCCTTTCGCGCGGTCTGCCGAAATGGCGCGGTTCGATCGTCTGCTGGAAGACTCCGAAGTCATTCGGCGCCGTTTAGCCGCAGTCTCCGCGACGTTCGAGGGTCGCGCCGTGCCATCCGCATTGCGCGCGCTGCTGGAAGCGGTCGCCGGGCAACTCGACGTGATCGGGGCCCAGTTAACGGGCCCGGCAGAGAACTTAGAGCAGGTTGGAACCGCGACGCTGGCTGCATTCGAGAGGTTTGAGTCGGCACCGAACGACGCATCGCAACTCGCCGGCGCACGCGACCTTGCGGCCTATTTACAGGATGCGACGCAAGCGGCCGCAGTGCTCACCAGCGGCAGCGTTCCGGCTTTTCATTTGCTTTCGAAGCCACGTCCCGGACCCTACGTTCAAAATCACATCGACTGGCGGAGCCGCGAGTCGTTGCGCTTCGCAGTCGTGCTTGCCATTGCGATGGCAATAGGGCGCCACTTCGAGGCTGACCGGGGCTACTGGATTCCACTCACGGCAGCGCTCGTGCTCAAGCCGGATTTTCAGACGACCATGGTACGCGGCTTTGCGCGCGTTGCCGGCACGCTGGTGGGCGCGGCTGTCGCAAGTCTCGTAATCGCGGCCGTGCGCGGCCACGACGGGTTGAAGATCGCCGGAATCATCCTCGCCGCAGCCGGGGCCTATCTGACGTTCAATCCCAACTACGCGCTCTTTACCGTCGCGATCACATCCTTCGTGGTCTTGGTACTATCGATGCGAGGCCTCCCCGGAACGACGGCACTCGAGGCGCGAGTTCTCGACACTCTGGCCGGCGGAACGCTGGCAATGGCGGGCTATTTCGTGCTGCCTACCTGGGAGCGGAAGCGCACGCGAGCTTTGCTTGCCGATCTGCTCGATGCCCAACGCCGTTTGGCAACGGCGATTCTAAAGGCTTACGCGAATCCGGCAGACGGAGCGGCCAACGCCATCGACGAGACACGCACCGCGATTTGGAAGACTCGCACCGAGGTTGAAGCTTCGATCGATCGATCGCGCGGCGAGCCGCATCGGCCGCACACGATTGGCGTCGGGCGCGCACTGCGCATTCTCGCCGCGACGCAGCGCTTTGCGCTGGCGAGTCTCGCGCTCGAGACTGCGCTGGAGACGGAACCTTCGACAGTGGCGAAAGGCCCATTTAACACCTTCGCCAGCGCGCTCAACGAACGCATGGCTGAGCTGGCCGAAGCATTGCGCGAATCGCGCCGCGTTCGAAGCGACGATGACCTTCGGGCGGCGTGGGCACGGCTCGAGTCCGAGCTCGACGCGGCGAGCTCCCAGTCCAAGTTCCTCGTGGACAGGAGTTACGCGTACGTTGATGCCGTCGAGCGGCTTGCGCGCCTCATAGGTCGTTCCCAACCGAAGGAGCAGGGACAATAGTTTAAGCGTAGATGCCGCGGAGCATTGAAGCTTTGACGACGCGATCGATCGCTAGCGTATAGGCCGCCGTTCGCAAGGTGGCCTTGCGGGAGGTCGAGATCGAACGTATCTGGTGCAAGTTCGTAAGCAGGAAGTCTTCCAGGCGTTCGTTGACTTCCGGCTCTTTCCAAAAGTAGCCCATTCGGTCTTGTGCCCATTCAAAGTACGAAACGGTCACGCCGCCGGCATTGGCCATGATATCGGGAATAACGACGATGCCGCGTTCCCGAAAGACCCGATCGGCTTCGGGTGTCGTCGGCCCGTTGGCAGCCTCAACGACGAGCTTGGCTTGGACTTTTGCCGCGCTCTCCGAGGTGAAGACTTTTTCGAGCGCCGCCGGAACGAGGACGTCGCAGGGACTGGCAAGCAGCTCGGCGTTGGTGATCCTCTCTCCGCCCTTGAAACCTTCGAGCGTTCCAAATCTAATGACGTGCTCGATCGCGCCGCTCACGTAGATGCCATTTTCGTTGTAGTAGGCGCCGGTCACATCCGAGATGCCGACGATTTTGCAGCCGCGTTCCTCGAAAAGCTTGGCCGAATATCTTCCGACGTTACCAAACCCTTGGATTGCAATCGTCGCCTTGTCTGGGCGCAGATCCATTTCGGCCATTTCGTCGAGCGCACAGATCGTCACGCCCCGGCCCGTCGCTTCCACACGACCCCGCGAGCCGCCGATCTCTAAGGGTTTACCGGTCACGACGCCCGGTGTATTCTGCCGAACGTGCATCGAGTAGGTATCCATAAACCAGGCCATGACCTGCGGCGTGGTATTGACGTCGGGCGCGGGGACGTCTTTGTCAGGCCCGACGACTTCGACCAACTCGGCGGCGTAGCGGCGCGTGATACGCTCGAGCTCGTTCGAGGAAAGCGTTGCCGGATCGCAGGTGACGCCGCCCTTGCCGCCGCCGAACGGAAGATCCACAACCGCGCACTTCCAGGTCATCCAAAAAGCGAGCGCGGTCACCTCGTCCAGCGTTACGCCCGGGTGATAGCGGATGCCGCCTTTCGCCGGCCCGCGCGCAAAGTTATACTGCACCCGATAGCCGGTGTAGACTTCAAACTCACCCGAATCGCGCTGAAATGGAATCGAAAAAATGATCTGACGGGATGGATGCGTGAGAATGCGGCGCATTCCGGAATCGAGCTCGAGCAGGTCGGCCGCCTCGTTGAAGTAGGCGATCGCATCGCCGAAAACCGAGACATCGCGCACTGAGGATCCCGAGTTCGTCGAAGGGCGCACGGCTGTGGTCATAAGCTAGTCTTGCGCTTTCTGCGCGGCAGCACCTTGGCTCATACGTTGAACCGGAAATTCACCACGTCGCCCTCTTGCATCACGTACTCGCGCCCCTCGCTGCGAACCCGGCCGGCTGCGCGGAGCGCCTCCATGGTTTGGTACTGCGCGTAGTCGTCGTACGAGACAATCTCGGCCCGGATGAAGCCGCGCTCGAGGTCGCTGTGAATCGTGCCGGCCGCCTGTGGCGCTTTCGTACCCCGCCGGATCGGCCAGGCACGAGCTTCCTTTTCGCCGGCCGTGAGGAACGTCATCATGCCCAGCAGGTCGTAGGCCGCCGCCGAAAGGTCGTCGAGACCGCTGCGCTCGATCCCCAGCTCTCGCCGGAACTCGGCCGCTTCGGGCTCCGCCAATCCCGCCAACTCCGCTTCCACCTTGCCGCTGACGACGACGGCTCGCCCTCCCTCCTCGCGCGCAATCTCCCGAACGGTCTCGACCTGCTCTCCGGGGCTTCCGATCTGGCTTTCATCCACGTTGGCGACGTAGAGCAGCGGTTTCCAAGTCAGCAGAAACGAGTCGGCAGCCACCTGCGCTTCGAGCGTGCCCGGAGCGAAGCTGCGGGCCGGGCGCGCCTCCTCGAGAGCGGCAGTGAGCCGCTGCGCGGCTGCCAGGTACTCGCGCACCTTGGGTTGAGCTCGCGCCTCGCGTTCCAGCTTCTCCACGCGCCGGCGCATGGTCGTCAGGTCGGCGAGTGCCAGTTCAATAGCCACGATCTCATCGTCGCGCCTTGGATCGGTGTCCCCTTCGACGTGCGACACGTCCTCGTCGTCAAAGCAGCGCATCACCATCGCGATGGCATCGGTCTCACGAATGTGACTCAAGAAGGCGTTGCCGAGCCCCTCGCCGGCGCTCGCGCCGCGAACTAATCCAGCAATGTCTACAAAGCGAACGGTCGCCGGGACAACGCGTTGCGCGTTGACCAGCCGTTGCAGGACCGGCAAGCGCGGTTCGGGCACCGCAACCTCGCCGACGTTCGGTTCGATTGTCGCGAACGGATAGTTGGCCGCGAGCGCTTGGGCCGAGCGCGTGAGAGCGTTAAAGATCGTAGACTTGCCGACATTTGGCAGGCCGACGATTCCGCACGAAAGTGGCATACTCGAGCGGGCCCCGTTCGGCTGCTCGTGCTGCCTGCCCTTGCGCGGCCTTGCTGGGCAGACGCGCCCGGCAAGACAATTCAGCGGG
Source organism: Candidatus Cybelea sp. (assembly GCA_049696515.1). GTDB lineage: Bacteria > Vulcanimicrobiota > Vulcanimicrobiia > Vulcanimicrobiales > Vulcanimicrobiaceae > Cybelea. The sequence continues at coordinate 15,605 of JBAVTZ010000074.1, forward strand.
CACGTCGGATACGTCGCTATGCGCCAAATGAAGGTCGACAAGCTGGGCATCGACCTCCTGACCCACGATCCGGTGGTCATCCTCAAGGACATGGACGGCTCGCACTACCTACCGATTCTCATCGGACCCTTCGAGGCGACGGCAATCGCCTTGGCACTGGAAGGCGCACCCGTACCACGCCCCCTCTCTCACGACCTCATGCGCAATATCCTCGACACGCTCAATGCCAACCTGGAGCAGGTCGTAATCCACGACATCAAAGACTCCACGTTTTTTGCCAAACTCATCGTTCGCACGAATAGCGAACTGCAAGAGATCGACGCGCGCCCCTCGGACGGCATCGCGCTCGCGTTACGCGTCCCGGCTCCGATCTTCGTCTCCGACAAGATCGTGCTCGAAGAAGCCACCGCCGAAAGGAAACCGATCAACGACACCGAGATGGCGCGTTTCAAAAAATTCCTCGACGATCTCAAGCCGTCGGATTTCAATCGCTAAATAAAGCGGCATTCGCTCATGCTTTGACGAGCGCTATGGACGAGGCGCCACATTACTGCGGCGCCTCGCGCATCTCTGGTGTGATCGCCAGCCTGACCCGCACTGAGCATATCACCTCGCCGATGCCTTCGCAACGGCTGTGCCGCGCGGCTGGAGCGCCCGGGAATCGAACCCGGAACCACGTAGTAGGTCAGACTCGCGGTCGACGCCATCGATGCGCCCCAGCACGCAGTCAATCACGCTCGCGGTGCATCACGGCAACGTTGGCAACAGGTGCGCCAGGATTATTGGGCCTCGACCTAGAGCTTACAAATTATGGCCAACGTGTTGCATGCAGACATCGGTGTTTTCGGCGGGTCCGGATTCTATTCGCTGATCGACAACGCTCATGAGGAGTGGGTTGAGACGCCGTATGGCGCGCCAAGCGACAAGGTCGCGCTCGGCGAGATCGGAGGGCGGCACGTCGCCTTTCTCCCGCGCCACGGTAAGGATCATCGCTTTCCACCACAAGCGATTAACTATCGCGCCAATCTCTATGCGATGAAGACGCTGGGAGTGAAGTGGATCATCGGCCCGACGGCAGCCGGCTCGCTCGACAAGCGCGTGAAGCCGGGGTCGATGGTAGTCTCCGATCAGCTAGTGGATCGCACCAGCGGCCGCAAGGACACCTTCTACGACGGGCCGATCACGACGCACGTCAGTTTTGCCGACCCCTATTGCCCAACGCTGCGGCCGATTGCCGTACAAGCGCTGCGGTCACTCGACGTAGAGACCCACGAGCGCGGCACCGTCGTGGTGATTCAGGGCCCGCGCTTCTCCACGCGCGCCGAGTCCAAGTGGTTTCAAAGCCAGGGCTGGGAAGTGATCAACATGACCCAGTATCCGGAGGCGTACTTAGCGCGCGAGCTCGAGATCTGCTACGTCAACATCTCGCTGATCACCGATTACGACGTCGGTCTCGAGGGAATGCCGCCGGTTTCCCACCATGACGTCATCGAGGTTTTCAATCGCAACAACGAGCGCGTGAAGAACGCGATCGGCCGGATCGTCGAAAAGATTCCCATTGGCGCGGAATGCTCTTGTCAGGCCGCGCTCGCGGGGGCGAGGTTCTGACTTGCGGGGCCAACGTCGAGTTGACTTCGGGATGTACTTCCGAGCGGTGCCGCTGCTGATACGCCATCCGTCGATTTTCGTAATGCCGCTGCTGGCCGCGGTGGTGGAGCTGCTGATCGCCCAAATAACGCCGTTCTTCACCAATGCGTTGGGCGGCGCCGGAAGCTTTCTCTTTCAGATCATCGTGCAGCTGGTGTACGGCTTCTGCTTCGGCGTGGCCGTCATCGGAGCGAACAACGTCTGGCGAGGCCGGCGTGCGACCTTCGATGAGGCCTGGGAAGAGGGGCGGCATAAAGCCGGCGGCATTCTCATCGCGGCCGTTGGATTCTATTTCTTGCTCTATGCCGCGCAGTATCTCGGTCAACTTTTGGGGAGCGTGGCGCTGCAGATCGCTCTTCAGCTTCTGGTCGCGTTCTTCTTGATCTACACGATACCGGCGGCGGCCATCGGCGGCATGCCCGGAAATCTCGCGATCGGCGCTTCGTTTCGCGTCGTCCGCGAAAGTCTGCTCGGGACCGCGATTCTCGCGATCGTATTCGTGCTGTTGTGGGTCGGCATACCGCAGCTAATCGCTACTAATTTCGCGCTCGGGCTGGGGGTAATCGGATTTGAACTGGTCGTGGCGGCCACTAAAGCGATCGTGCTCGCCTACCTCGCCTTTCCATTTGCCAAGCAGTACGACGACGTCGCTTTTACGAGCTACTGGTAAGAGCCATCCGCACAAACTCGCCGATCATCGCCGCGCTGACGTTGGTCCGCGCGAGGCGTTGCGCTTCGTCGAGCTGAGTTAGCAGACGTGCCGCTTCGCGCCCGGCAATCGGTCGCAGACGGCGCAGCCGCTCGGCTTGGTCGAGCAAAACTAGCGCGACGCCATCGTGGCCGCTTGCCACAATCCAGTCGCGCACGAGCGTCTTGATCGTCTCCAAGCCTTCGTCGAGCGTTTCGCGGGTTGCCCAAGGATCTTGCGGTGATCTACCTTCGACGCTCGCGAAAAACCAGCGCACGACTTGTGCGCGCAGCGACTCTTCCTCGCCCTCCAGCGCGGCGACGGCGCGCGTGACGCTGCCGCCGCTCAGCGAGGCGCCGAGCTCCGCATCGCGCTTGCTGTACTGCAAACCGCCGAGAATCTCGCGTACTTCCGGTTTCGAGAGCAGCGGAAACCGCAGCTCGATCACGCGCGAACGAATCGTCGCCAATAATCGTCCGGGTGTCGCGGTGGTGAGAATCATCACGACTCCGCGCGGAGGCTCTTCTAGGAATTTCAGGAGGGCATTAGCGGAAGCGTGCGTCGCAAAATCCAGATCGCCTAGCAGCAGCACGCGCATGCCGCCGCTGTAGGACTGCATCGAGAGCTGCCGGACGAGATCGCGTGCGGAAAGCTGATCGCCGTCGAAGAAACCTTTTGGTGCGTCGGGATCGCCGATCTTGAGAGTTCCGTCGTGCTCGAGAAAGTCGGGATGGTGCGCGCTATCGCCTCGAAAGAGCGCGCACGAGGAGCAGGTGCCATCGTAACCAATCACGCCGTCCTTGGGCGCCAAGCAAAGCAGCGACTGGGCGAGCCGCCGTGCAAAGGTTTTTTTGCCCACGCCGCCAGGTCCGGTAAAGAGATACCCGTGTGCGAGCGTCGCTGGGCTCAAGGCGCCGAAATAATGCTTAGGCCCCTCGGCGCCGATAACGTCGAAATGCAGCTCGGTCACGGGACTCCGACGTTACGCTGCTCGTGCACTTCGCGCGCGGCTTCCTCCAACAGCTCACCGGCGGAAAGAGTGCCATCGAGCAGCGTGTGGTGTGGCTCCCGAGCGAGCTCGATAAAACCCTGCCGGACGCGCTCGTGAAAACCCTCGCGCTCGCGCTCGATGCGATCCATGCTCGTCGAACGCCCACGCAGCCGCGTACGCGCCACACTTACGGGAAGATCAAGTACCAACACCAGGTCTGGCTTAATCCCCTCCGCCGCACCATCGCACAGCACCCGTAGCAAGCCAAGGTCGACTCCGCGCCCGAATCCTTGATAGGCCAAGGTCGAATCGGTGAATCGATCGCAGAGCACGATGCGTCCTGCACCCAATGCCGGTCGAATGACGTCCGTAACATGCTGCGCGCGCGCCGCATTCACCAAGAATGCCTCGGTTAACGGTGCGATCGCGATCGACCGATTCAAAAAAATCTCGCGAATCGCTTCACCGGTCGCCGTCCCGCCCGGCTCGCGCGTAACCAGCGGGTCCAAACCATCGGAACGCAACCGTTGCGCCAATCCTAACAGCAGCGTGCTCTTCCCGCTGCCCTCGATTCCCTCAATTACAACGAACATTTAGGTCGATACCGGAGTGAGGGTTGCAGGGAGGTTCCGCTGCCGGATCGCTCCCTGCGGACATCCTTGTCCTCCGGTCGCTCGTACGCGATTTTCGGGAGAACCAAGTTTTGAAGAACACATCCTGTGTTGCCCGAAAATCGCTAAGTCCTGCAG
>JBAVTZ010000075.1:0-2255 GCA_049696515.1 Candidatus Cybelea sp.
CGGCACCGTCTTCAAGTTGACGCCCTCAGGCTCCGGCTACACCGAGAGCGTTCTCCACAGTTTCACGGGCGGTACTGACGGCGACAACCCTTGGGCCGGGCTAACGTTTGGAAGAAACGGCGTGCTCTACGGCACAACGACCGCTGGCGGCGAAAAACGGCGCCATGAGGGTGGGACGGTGTTTAAGCTGACGCCCTCAGGCTCCGGGTACACCGAGAGCGTTCTCCACAGCTTCGGTCACGCTTACCCATACGGCAGTCTGATCCTCGATAAGGAGGGCGCTCTGTATGGTACGGCGTCGCTCAGCGGGAGGCAAAACCAACCCGGCGGCTCGGTGTTCAAGGTAACGCCGTAAAGCACGCTGCTTTCGATTACGTCGGCTCATCACAATCTCTTAGAATGCGCGCGACGAGCTTCCGCTGATTAATACACACTGCCTTGTTCGCACATCGCCGTCATCGCAGCTGCGCGAAGGCCTAGCGTTATGCGGCCTCGCGAGCGCGGCGGGCGAGGGCAGCGGCGAGAAACCTCAGTAATCCAACTGGAAGACCGTGCCGGCATTTCGGTAGCCGCCTAATTCCGTCGCGCCGTAAAGAACGCTTTCGCTCGTCGATCTCAATAAGTTCGAAGATGGAAACGCGCCACGAACACCGCCACTAAAGCGGTACAGCACCGTCTCCTTCCCCGTACTTGCCGAGATCACAAAGACCACGCCGCAGCCTTCGTTTTGCCCGTCACATTTGTTTCCGCCCCATTCGGTATATCCGTACAGCGTGCCGTTCTTATACGCCGAAACGCCAGGTGACCAGCCATCGGCGCCGGCGCCCGGTGAGAATCGATGCAAAACTCGCTCCGTGTATTTACCTCCCGCCGCTACCAGTTCGTAGATAAGGCCGCAACTGTGGTGGAGTTTGCCGATGACGCAGCGAGCGTTCCCGCCCCCAGCAGCGCCGTAGAGGTTTCCCGCCGGATCGTGGACCGTCAGGACCGCATCCGTGCCATTCCTTGCATCGGACTGGCGAAACTTGTGCAGCACCGTCATGCGACCGGAATCAAACCTGTAGGCGTAGCTGTCAACGTCACCGCTCCCGTAGGCCGTGCCGTAAATCTTGCCATTGACGACCATCGCGCCGCCAGGGCCATTTTCCCCGAGGCCGCCGCCAAAGTTCCAGAGCACACGTTTGGTATACTTGATGCCAGACCGAACCAACTCGAAAAGGATTCCGCAGCTGCAGTTTTTCGGTGCGCCGCCGCCCGCTATCCCGAAGATTTGGTCGCCGTCGGAGAGTCTATGGCCGTTCAGTAATCCAGGGCCGTATCCACCCGCGGGGTTCGTGAAGCGGTAGAGAATGCTATATGCGTATCCCGACCCCGATGGCGCCAACTTGAAGATGGTGCCGCACCCCACCGGACCCGAATAGCAACCGGTGCCCCCACCCATTCCCGTTGCACCATACAGTGCGCCGCTCGAAGCCGCGATCAGCGAAGTGGGCTCTGCACCATCGTTACTGCCACCGGTAAAGGCGTGTAAGATTGTGAACTCGTAGTGCGAGCCTGATGGCGAAAGTTTGAACACGACGCCGCAGTCACACGTTTTACTGCCTCCAATTAGCGTCTCGCCAAAGATGTTGCCATTATGCTGAATTAGTGTCTGCGGCCATACCGTCGGAAGTTCGAAAGGCATGAATTATTGAGTACTTTCCGACGTCATCCGCGACGCCCACGGCGGGTAATGACAGGGGTTGATTAATACCTTGGGGCGTGGCGATCGGCAGCTATGATCTCCCGCCACATCCTGCGAGTAATGCTGCAGCGACGCCGATGCTGAGCATGAAGCGACTCGCGATTACGGTCCTCATCTGATTTTCTCTCCTGAAGCCGAAAGGATCGGCGGCTGCGTAGGTTCGCCGCGCCCTTTGCAGTCTCCCAGCGGAGCGAGGTCTTGCGACACTGCGAGCTCGCACAAAGAGTCCCGGCGGCTTGGATGCGGCACCTTTGAGCCCGCGCGGATGCGCGAGCAGGCTGCGAGCGACAAGCCCGTCGCCGCTGCGATCTCCCTGAGCGAGAAGCCGTCGAGCTTCGGCGTAATTTCGCGCTTGAACCATGCATCGTCGCGCTGGGCAGGATGCCTGCGCGCTCTGCCGCGGTTGCGGCGATGTCCCTCGCTGATCGCTTCGGCTCGCGCTCGGTTTCCGGCTACGCTGCGGCGCGGATCGTTGCCTTTCGCAGCTTGCGCTGCAAGCACTTTGCGCGCC
>JBAVTZ010000076.1:0-7527 GCA_049696515.1 Candidatus Cybelea sp.
CGACCGAACCGCTCGTCGAGCGCGCAGGCGCGCGCGCGCTGCTCGTTGCCGCACTACGCGAACTCTTTGAGGAAGCCGGCGTGCTTTTCGCGCGGAGCTCGGCGGCTGGTGCGATCGATGCCGCCGCCGCCGACTGGACGCGGATCGCGGCCGAGCGCACGGGCGTACGAAATGGACGCCTGCTTTTTGCCGACTTCTTGAGCGCACACGACTGGTATGCCGATGCGCGCGCGCTGACCCTCTTCTCGCATTGGATCACCCCGCCGAGCGAGCCGCGCCGCTATAACACGCACTTCTTCTTCGCCGTCGCGCCGGCCGATCAGGCGGCGCGCGCCGATGCTTTCGAGACGCACGACGGCCTTTGGATTTCGCCCAGCCAGGCTCTGGTGCGCCATCGCGCGGGTGCTTTACACTTAGTTTATCCGACGATCAAACATCTAGAGCGCTTGTCGACATTCGACTCGGTTGACGCGGCGCAGGTCTTCGCTCGCAACAAGCCGGTTCTGACGATCGAGCCGCAAGAATCCGCCGGCGACTTTGCGATACCGCTGGGGCTGGAAGGCGCATGGTAACGCTCGTGCGGGCGCCGAACCCCTCGGCGATGACGCTCTCGGGCACGAATTCATATTTACTCGATTGCGGCAACGGCGATGCACTCGTCATCGATCCAGGCCCCGCAATCGATCGCCATTTGCAGGCGCTAATTGACGCAGCGGCTGCGCGCGCGCTGACGATTCGCGCGATCGCCTTGACTCACGATCATCCCGATCACGCGTCGGGTGCGCCCTGGCTGGCCGCGGCTACCGGAGCCCGCGTGTACGCACATCCAAAAGGCAAAGCCATTCGTAACGCCGACCTCCCGCTTGAAGGTCATCTGCGAATCGGCAACGCCGCACTGCAGACGATCGATGCGCCCGGCCACACGTTCGACCACGTCGTTTTCTACCTTGCCGATGAGCGCAGTCTGTTTACCGGTGACGTCGTGCTCGGTGAGGGCACCGCGGTGATCGCACCTCCGAGCGGGGCAATGCGTCCCTATCAACGCACGCTGCAGCGGCTGGCCGACGAGTTCGGTGACGCACGCGTGATCTACGGCGGACATGGGCCGACCGTCCGCGACGCGCGCGCAAAAATCGCCGAATACATCGCCCACCGAAAGAACCGTGAAACGCAAATTCTCGCCGCGCTCGGCGGTGGACCCTTGACCATCCCGGATTTGGTACGGCGCATCTATGGACCCGAGCGCAGCGTGCTTTGGCCGGCGATGGCCCGGCAGATATTAGCGCACCTCATCGCGCTCGAAAGCGAAGGGAGCGTCACCGCCCAATCCGCCGGTCGCGCGATGACCGGCGAGGAAACCGCCATGTTGAATCCGCGAATCGAAGAGATCGTCGGTCCGCATGAGGCGGCGCTTATCGTCGCCGAGCTGGGTACGACCATGCGGCTCGATTCGTTGTACGCGTACCGTCTGGCTTAAGGGCACGTAGGGATTCACGATCGGCGCGGCCTCGCACGGAGGACCGCGTCGTCAGGGTACACAATCGAGGCCTACCGCGAACGAAGCCGGCCCTTACCCGACGTCGAGCAAACCAGGAGGCGGTCATGAGCGAAGCGAGCGTAGCCAGTTCCGGTTCCTTCCGAGCCGCTCGCGAACTGATGCGCCGGTCGCTACTCCTGGCCAGCTTCATCGGGCTCGCGTCGTGCGCTCAATCTGTCGGACCGGTAGTGCCGCCACTTAGCCCGGCCGAGTCCAACGTGTGCTACATCACCAAACGCGATCCCACCACGGTCCAGGCGACGATCACGTTTTATGGATGGCCCGACAATTCGCCGCCCGGTAACAAGATCGCCCACGGGATTATTCACAAACACGCCGGCGGTGACGGAACCTACTGTAACCCGACTACATTCGCCACCGAACGCGCCAACAACCAGCGAATCCCTTACGGCATCAAGATCTATGTGCCGTTTCTCAAGCAGTACTTCATCCGCGAAGACGATTGCGCGCCGTCGGGCCCAACCAGCGGCAGCGGAAGCAACGGCTGCTTCAAGCTCTGGTTCGATCTTTGGGTAGGCGGCACGGCTAAGTCGAATAAACATGCCGTCATTAAATGCGAACAGACGTTAACGCCCAACGATCAGGTAAAAGTGATCCTTTATCCGCGCGACGGGCTGCCGGTGGCCTTCCCGGGGCCGCTTTACCAAAACCAACCGCCGCCGAACGGCACGTGTCACGGGAAGCGCGAGGGCCCGAGTTTCAACTAGCCTAGCTGCAGGACCACTTTACCGAACTGATGCGAGGTGGCCAGGCGCTGCGCGGCGGCGACGGTCTCGCTGAGGGGAAAGACGCAATCCACGACAGGGCGCAGGCCGCCGCTAAAAAGCGCGAGCATCGCGGCGAAGTCTTGCGGACTCCCCATCGAGGTCCCTAAAATCGTGACGTGCTTCCAGAAAAGCGGAAAGAGTTTGATCGTCGCATCGCCGTTGGTGCCGCCGTAGATAACGATGCGGCCTCCCGGCCGCACCACTTCAAGCGCCTTGCGCAGCGTCTCGCCGCCGGAAGAATCAACCACGAGATCGATCGGCCCCGTTGACCGCAACAGCTTCGGCCACTCCGGCGTTGTCCTATAGTTGAACGCGAGATCGGCCCCGAGTTCCTTGGCGCGTTCTAGTTTTTGGTCGCTGCCCGAGGTAACGATCGCCCGCGCGCCGGCCATCTTGGCGAAGAGCAAGACGAAGGTCTGCACTCCCCCGCCAACGCCGGTAATTAAAACTGTTTCGCCGGGCTGCAAAACTCCGCGCGTAAACGTTGCCCGATAAGCCGTCAGACCTGCAAGCGGAAGGGCAGCGGCTTCTTCCATCGTTAGGTGCTCGGGCTTCGGGTAGACGTTTGCGGCCGGTACGGCGACGTATTGCGCGAACGTTCCGTCGTGGGGCATTCCCAAGATCGTGGCGGTGGAGGCGTCCCACACGCGCGGGTCGTCGCCCCATCCCAGCATCGGATCGATTACAACTTCGTCACCCTGCCTGAAACCGCCGTGCGCCGTGCCCAGGGCCGCGATCTCGCCGGCTCCATCGGAGCCAAGCGTGACCGGCAGACGAACGTTCGGATAAAGCCCTTGCGTGATGAAGACATCGCGATGATTGAACGCCGCGGCACGTACGCGAACAAGTACTTCGTTCTCGTGTATCGGTGGGGTGGGAATCTCGTCGACGCGGAGCTTTTCCGGGCCACCCAGTTCGTGCAAACGCGCGGCCCGCATCACCGCGGTCATTCGTGCAAGGTAATGATAAACTTTACCGACGCCGGCAGGACGAAGAGCGCGTCGGTCGGAGTGTTAGCAAGAAATTGAGTATTGTTAGGTCCGGGGTTGAGCCCGCGATAGGGAACGCCGGCGTCATAGAGCGTGAACGGACCGGAGACTGCATTAAAAATATTCGTGGCGGCAAGCGTGAAGTCGAGGCGCCCAAAATTCTTGCCGATCGCTGCATCGACCATCGTGTAGGGCGGCTGATTGAGCGTGTTGTTTCTTCCGGCAAACGTCAGCGCGGTCGAGGCGTGCCAGCCTTGCTGTGCCCACGTGAAGACGGCCGATCCTTGCTGCTGAGGAACGCCCAGAAACTGCTCAAAGTCAACCAGCGTCCCGCCCGAGGTTGGATTTGAAACGAATGGGCCAAGAGCGTACGGATAGGCGACATTGAGCCCATACGACAGCGTCATCGTCAAGTTCAGTCGCGGAAACAGCTGCTTGTAGCGCGCTTCGGCGCCTTCGTAGACCGCATTGCCGATATTGATCGGAATCTCGTACGCAAAGCCTTGCGGGGTGCCGCAAAAGCTCTTTGCGCCCCCGCCCGGGTAGAGGTTCTCGATCGTGTCGCGCAGGTTGGAACGGTAGAGCGAAACGTCGAGATTCGACGTGTTGGAAAAGAGATGCGAGTAGCCCAGCTCGTATTCGGTCGCGTGCTCCGGCTTCTCGAGCGGGTTTCCATTGGCCACGACGCAGTTCGAATCGAGCGGACCCAGCCCCGGGTTCGGCTGGACCTTGCCGTCGACAATGACGGGCGGGAAGAAGTAGCGTTCGGCGAGCAGCGGCGCCCGAAATCCCGTGCCGACCGAGAAGCGCACGACGTTCGACGACCCCAAATCTTGACTGAGGCCTAGGCGCCAGTTTAACGTATTCCCGAAGGTCGAGTAGTTGGCATCGTAAAGGCCCCCCGAGAGACGCAGATTGTTTCCGAGCTGCTGCGCTCCGCGGAAGAAATACGAGTTGATGCTCTGCGATTGCGTTTGCGCGAAGCCTAGTCCGGTAAGGGATTCTTGGCGTGCGTAACCGCCGAATGCGAACTCGCTATCGTCAAACGTTCTCCCCCAGGATAGCCCTTCGTTGTAGCGCGTGTCGAGGTGTGAAAGGTCATATGGCGAAACGGAACCGCCCTCGAAGTTCACGTTGTTGTCGCTCGCGTAGAAGTCGGCCAAAAATGTTCCCGATCCCAACGGCGAGCGCGAATACACGTCGTACGCGCGGATGCTCTGCGCGAACGTCCCGCTTCCCTGGCCGATATGATCGCCGAAGACTGGATTAGCGACTTCGTTCGGAGAGTCCGGAGATGACGGCGAAAAGGCACAGCCCGGCCCAGGCCCGCTGAAGACGCACGTCGGATTGCCGCCGATGCCGTTGAGGGCGCTTGACTCGTCGCGATTATTGCCCAGGGTGAAGACGCGAACGCCCGCATCGGCGCGCTGTGAAAAATTGTAGTCGAGGTTGACCATCCCGAGCATCGCGGCGATCGTCGAGCCAAGATGCGTCAAAACTGGGCAGTTGGGCGTTTTGGTCTTCGTCTGTTTTCCGCAGAATACCGGCAAGTTATTGGCGGGAACGACGTAGGAATACTGATTCACCTGCCCTGACTGTTGGAAGTCGTCACCGGCGATCGCGTATCCGAGCTTACCGATGCTTCCAGTCGCATTGAGCCAGCTCTGGGTCGTGCCGTACGAGCCGACCGAGGTGGAAACGGCGAAGTGATCCTGCTGCGTAGGCCGCAGCGAAACGAAGTTCACGGCGCCCCCAAAGGTGTTGCTTCCCTCCGCGTCGGTCGGCCCGAGACCCTCGGTGACGTTGACGCTGTTGAAGGCCGGCACGCCGAACTGCGAAAGATCGAGATCGCCGGTGTTCCCGTCGTTGAGCTGCTGGCCGTCGAGCGTTACCATCGCTTCCGAAGGGTCGGGTCCACGCATCGAAACGACGGCCGGCGTCGTCGGCGCGCCGGCGTCCGGATGCTGAATGACTACCGACGGTACTTGCTGCAGCGCCTCCAGCACTTGCGTATACCCGAGCGCGTCCATCTGGGCGCGGGAGACCTCCATCTCGGGAATGACGTTGCGATTGAGCGTAAAGCCGCCGTTGACCGTTACTTGTCCAATCGTGCGCAGTTTTGGCGCGTCGCTCGGCTCCAGCACGATGTCGATGTGCGAGCCCTCCCCGACCTCGCCCGTGTTGACCGTAACCGCGGCGTACCCGCGAGCAACGGCAGTGAGGTCGTAGCGGCCAGGGGGAACCTCGACCGCAAAGCTACCTTTGACGTCGCTCGTCGTCGTGACCGTCGTCGCCCCTCGCAGCGTAATCTGCGCCCGAGCGATCGGTGCTCCGCTCGGCGCGTGCACCGTCCCCCCAATTAAGCAACAAGCAGCAAGCAGCATCGGCAGCATAGCTGACGGTGGTTCGCTTTCTGCCCGGGACCAGGCCTCCAGGCCTTCCAATGCGGCGCGACGTAGATCGTTGGTGATGAATAACCGAGCCAGGACCCTTCGCGCGTTCTTTCGAGGTGTCGCGCGTCTTCAACGTACTTTTACGATCGAAATCGGGCCGGTGAGGGCAACCGGCGTGCCGGCGATCCTGCTAGGCGTCAGCGGCATCATTCTGGCGGGCGGGGTTACGGCTGCGCTAGCAAACGGCGCGAACCGGCTTCCCGAAACCCTCGGTGAGGCACGCGGGTTGGCGGATGCATTGAACGCAGGCTCACCACGCCTGAAATCATGATCGGGAACGACGCGCTCACGAATCTCATTCTGGCCGAACTCCCTGACGCAGAGGTCGGTATCTTCGATCGAACGGGAACGATGGATCATTTCAATCTTACCGTGCGGTCGCGCGCTTTCAAGGGCAAGACCCTGATCGAGCAGCACCAACTTGTTTACGGAGCGCTCAAAGGCGCGCTCAAAGACGGCCGCGTTCATGCAGTCGAGTTGAAAACGATCGTTTCGGAGAGCTGAGGAGACATTATGTCCGACGGAATAAAAGAAGAAATCGCCAACGAAATCGCGGCGAACACCATTTTGATTTACGGCAAAGGTACGAAAGTCGCGCCCCGCTGCGGTTTCACGCTGGAGACGATCGAATTCTTCGACCGGTTTGGCTACCCGTTCGAAGTGATCGACGTCTTGGAGAATCCGCCCAAGCGCGAAGCGCTTGCCGAGATGACCGACTGGCCGACGCTCCCAAAGGTCTTCATCCGCGGAAAATTCTACGGGGACACCGATATACTGGGACCCATGGCGGAGAACGGTGAGCTGCAGAGTACGCTCAAAGAAGCTTTCGGGGGTGCGTCACCTTCGCCGAAGCAGACCATCGAGCTGCGCTGAACGGCGCAGTGTTTACGACGATCGTCGGGCCTGAGGCTCTGCGCGAGCGGCTGCGCGATCCTGAACTGATCGTCGTCGATTGCCGCCATTCGCTCGCAGATTTCGCACTTGGCCGGCGGCTCTACGACGAATCACATCTGCCCGGTGCGTTGTTCGCTCGAGTCGAAAACGATCTGGCGGGAACGAAAACCGGCACGAACGGACGCCATCCGTTACCGGAGCCGGAAACCTTCGCGCATTTCTTGCGCAGCCTCGGCGTCGACGACGGAACGCAGATCGTCGTCTACGATGGCGGCGGCGATATGTTTGCAGCGCGTTTTTGGTTCCTTTGCCGTTGGATCGGTCACGATTCGGCCGCGATTCTTGACGGGGGCTTCGCGCTGTGGAACGCACTCGGTTATCCGGTAACCGACGCGCCTACGCAACCGTCGCGTGAAGGTAGTCTGACGATCCGGCTGAGGCCCCAGCTTCTCGTCGACACGCGCTACGTTAGCGAAAACCTCGATAATCCTGCGATGCAGTTGCTCGACGCGCGCGCGAAGGAGCGGTATACCGGCGAAATCGAGCCGATGGACCCAGTTGCCGGGCATATTCCAGGCGCGAGACAACGCTGGTTCAAAGAAAATTTCGGATCCGACGGCAGGCTCAAATCCGTCGAAGCGTTGCAGGCGGAGTTCGCGCAGAGCGGACTCGACCCTAAACGCACGGTGCATCAATGCGGATCCGGAGTCTCGTCGGCGGTGACCTATCTCGCAATGGTCCACGCGGGTCTCGAAGGTTCGCGAATCTACAACGGATCCTGGAGTGAGTGGGTCGCCGATCCTTCGCGCCCGATCGCGACCGGTTCTTAGCTCACACTGCGGTAGTCGACGCGAGCGGGGTGCTCT
>JBAVTZ010000077.1:0-13383 GCA_049696515.1 Candidatus Cybelea sp.
GCCTAGTCCAGCTGAACCGCTGAGCGCACCACCGCCATTGCCGCCGAGGCCCAACGCTCCAATGCTACCAGGCTGGCCAGTTCCAGTGCCGCCTCCACCCGAACCGCCTGCACTCTGCGTGCCGCCGCCACCCCCGTTAACAGCGTAGCCTCCGTCATTACCCTCCAAGCCGCCGCCGTCGCCTCCAAAAGCATCGCAGTAGCTGTAAGAGACGAACCTATCGCCAGCGCCGCCGCCGCCTGCGGCCACGATAATGCGATCTTTTAGCGTATCGCCACCCATGCGAACGTCCGATGCGCCACCGCCGCCGCTCGCGCCGCCGTATCCCCCGGATCCGCCGGCACCGCCGCCGTTGAATCCGCTTCGCCCACCAATCAAAATGGAGAGCTTATCGCCGGGGCGCACGCGGATGACCGCGTAAACTCGGCCCGGAAAGCCGAAGCAGCGCCTGCCCAAGAAGCCGTCCTCCTCGCCCTCAGCGCCGCGAGCGACCACGGTAAGTCGCCTGACGCCCGCTGGAACGATGAACGTTTGTTTCTTGCCGGTGTAAGAGAATGTCTGATGGTGCTTGGGTCCAGTTGCGGCCTTGAACGCGTTGTCGGCCGCGACCGGTACCGATGATGCGCCGCCGCACGCGGAGAGCAATGCCCCAGCCAGAGTGATGCTCAAAGCAGCGTGGCTTAACTCGAAAGCTCGCATTTCGTACCTCCCTTTATAAACCGGCGTTCTTCATTTGTGACTCCTCTGTTTAGAGAAGAAACGCAGATTATTTCTGTGCTGCCACCGTGCCGAGCGGTCCGTCGAAATTCCCCGTAAAGACCGCAATCGGCGAACCGCCGGCCGGGTAGTTGAAAACCTCGCCGTTGTCGTTGCCGTAGTCCCCGCAATAGACAACGCCCTTCGCGATCCACGTCTGCGCGCAGTCGCTGGAACCCGAGAACGATACGGTGCCCTTCAACGTCGCCTGCGTTCCGCTGACCGTGTACTGATACATCTTGTTCGCATCCTGATCGAACACGGTCAGGTAGGTGCCGTCCCACTGCACGGAGCCCGGGAACTTCACAGCGTTGCTCGTCGTGATTGTTTCGAATTTAGTACTGCCCTTCGGGAGCTCGACGAGCTGGAAGCCAGAGCCGGTGGTAAGGCCGTCGGCAAAGAGATTTCCGCTGGGATCGTAGCCGTCGAAGTACTCTCTGTCCAACGGCGTATTGTACACCGTACCCGAGCCGGCTGCGTTCTTGAAGATCACGACCTGACCGGCGGGACCGTAAGAATTACTTAATAGGATTCCGACCGCAAGATCGCCGCTAGTATTCATGGCGCAGCTGGACGTGAATGTGTAGTTAAGAGACAGCGTTTTGAGCAACTTGTTTGGAACCTTGTATTCGTCAATCTGATCGTTCGTACGCCCGGGGTTCCAGATAATCTTCTTCCCATAGCCGTACAAAACGTTGGTACACCCTTGGCCGCCGGCGCCATTAATCGTACCGATCTGCGCAACGCTCTTCGGATAGTCGAAAATTCCGGCGTCCGTATCGTAGTAGTTGAGGACGTACTCAAAGATCTTCGACTTCTTATGCCGGTCAGGAAGAATCGTGGCGTAACGGGGGAGCGGGCTAAGGCGTGCTGCCGTTACCGGCCTGCCATTCACAAACAGCGTCCGACCTACGTAGGTCGCATCGAGCGTAGCGGCTGACGGTGCGACCGTCGAGCCGCCGCCGCACGCCGAGCATATCGCGAGTGCAACCAGAGCACTGGCGTATTTCACTAAACCAGTCGTATTCATAACGTTGCTCCTTTGGATGGACACGGTCGCTTTACTTCCTTAGGCGGCTCCAAAAAACGAGGGACCGTGACTTACCACGCGGTCCCCCTGCCTCTCTACGGGTTTGCGCGCTTCCCCACTATCCCGTAATACCGCAAAGCGGGAAAAGGCAGCCCTTGCGCAATCTAGGGGGCAATGGTTGAGCGCAAAACGAGCTTCTCCCTAAGCCCGGAAGCGAAGCGGAAGCTGGAGCAGCTAAAGAGCGACCTACGATTCGACGGGCACCCTGCAAGCGAGAAGGGCATCGTGGAGCATCTAATCTCAAACGCCAAGCTCGCCGACCTGAGGAGAGCTTTTCCGAAGCCAAAAGGATAGCCTACAGGTAGCCTATCGCTGGGGAACTGGGAACAGATGGGACGTAAAAGAGGCGGTTTTATGAGGAAATCACACTGTGCTTGATGCCCGTACGGCGTCCATTCGACGCCTGCTCTTTTTTATATGCGCGTGCATCCTAACCGTACCGGCGATCCCGTCTGCAGCTTCCGCCGCCGAGCCTAACGCTTCGTATTTCGGAGCCCTCCATTGGCGGCTGATCGGTCCCTTTCGCGGCGGTCGCGCGCTTGCGGTCACCGGCGTTCCGGGCGAACCGAATCATTTTTACTTTGGCGCAGTTGATGGTGGCGTCTGGGAGAGCGACGACGTCGGACGAACCTGGAATCCAATCTTCGACGGTCAAAAGATCGCTTCGATCGGAGCGATAGCGGTCGCGCCGAGCGATCCGCGCACGATTTACATCGGGACCGGCGAAGCCGATATGCGCTCGGACATCGCGTACGGCGACGGTGTCTACAAGTCGACCGACGGTGGCAAGCATTGGACGCATCTGGGTTTGAGCGATACCAGGCAGATCGGTGCGATCGTGATCGATCCGCGCGATCCCAACGTCGTTTACGTTGCGGGCCTGGGGCATCAATACGGACCCAATGCCGAGCGCGGCGTCTTCAAGAGTACCGACGGCGGCAAGACATGGAGCAAGGTCCTCTATAAGAATCCCGACACCGGTGCGACCGCGCTCGTAATGGAACCGGGCAATCCGAACGTTCTTTATGCCGCGCTTTGGCAGACGCGCCGTCCGCCCTGGAACGTTTATCAGCCTTCAAACGGTCCCGGTAGCGGCTTATATAAAACGACCGACGGCGGCGCAACTTGGAGCCAGCTCGCCAACGGTTTACCTTCGCACGTCGGCCGAATCGGTCTGTCGATCTCGCCTGCGGCGCCCCATCGCGTTTACGCAAACGTCGACAGCAGCCCCGGCTCGGGCGGCATCTACCGCTCCGACGATGCCGGCGCAACGTGGACGCATACCGATGGTCAGTCCCGCCTTTGGCAGCGAGGCTGGTATTTCGGCGGCATTACCGCCGATCCGCGCAATCCCGACGTCGTCTACGTGATGAACACCGCGACCTATCGCTCGAACGACGGCGGAAAGACTTTCACCGCACTTCTCGGTGACCCAACCGGCGACGACTTCCATACGCTCTGGATCGATCCAACCGATTCGAATCGCATGATTCTGGGCAGCGATCAGGGCGTAGTCGTCAGCCTCAACGGGGCGAAGACCTGGAGCTCGTGGTACAACCAACCGACGGGGCAGTTCTATCACGTGACCACCGACGATGCGTTTCCATATTCGTCATACGGCGCACAGCAAGATTCCGGTGCTGCCATCGCGATCAGCCAAAGCAAATACGGAAGCATCTCACAACAAGATTTTCGCCCGGTTGACGTCGGTGGCGAGAGCGGCTATCTCGCGCCCGACCCACGCCACCCCGACCTCGTCTACGGCGACGGCGGCGGAGGCGTGACGCGCGAACTTCCCGCCACCGGGTGGGAGCAGGTCGTGGATCCGGTCATGAATCATCCGGGAACCGCTTGGCGCAACACTTGGACGTTGCCGCTGGTATTTTCGCCCGCGGATCGCACGTCGCTGTATTTCGGTCATCAGAACGTCTTCCGTTCGCGCGACGGTGGGCAAACCTGGCAGATCGTCAGTCCCGATCTCTCACGTGCCAATATAGCCCCTCCGTCCAATCTCGATCCGCCGACGCTTGCCGACGACAACAACGTGCGGCGCCACGGCGTCGTCTACGCAATCGCGCCCTCACCGCTGCGCGCCGACCTTGTTTGGGCCGGCACCGACGACGGTTATATCTGGGTAACTCGTGATGGTGCACGAAGCTGGCACAACGTTACGCCTCCCGCGCTTACCCCATGGAGTAAAGTCGGAATCATCGAAGCGTCGCACTTCGATCCGGCAACGGCCTACGCGGCGGTCGACCGGCACCGCCTGGAGGACTACAAGCCGTATATCTATCGAACCCACGATGGTGGCGGGACCTGGAACCTTATCGCTAACGGCATACCGGATGGCTCGTTCGTCAATGTCGTGCGCGAAGATCCACAACGGCGTGGGTTGCTCTATGCGGGGACGGAACGCGGCGTCTACGTTTCCTTCAATGACGGCGCGGACTGGCAATCGCTGCAGTTAAACTTGCCGGTAACCTCGATCCGGGACATCGCGGTGCATCGCGATGATCTGGTGGTTGCAACGCACGGTCGAGCCTTCTGGGTGATGGACGATATCGCTCCGTTACGGCAAATGGCCGAGGCCGCCGCCTCCGGCAGCAACTATCTCTTCGCTCCGGCGAGGGCGTACCGCGTACGCCCCGGCAATCAGGAAGGGACGCCGCTACCGCTCGACGAGCCGCAGGTAGAGAACGCGCCGGTTGGCGCGTATCTCGACTATTATCTCGCGACCGCTCCAAGCGCGCCGGTCGTGATCGAGGTTCTCGCAAGCGACGGCAGCCTGGTGCGCCGCTGGTCGAGCGCACAGCCGCCCAAGTTGGTTGATCCCGAATCGGTGGACTTTACCCCACATTGGATCGAGCAGCATCCGGTGCCCGTAACCTCAACCGGCGCGCATCGCTTCGTTTGGGATTTTCACGAGGGGAGCTCGGATGGGCCGCTGATTCCGCCAGGAACCTACACGATTCGTTTGAGCGTGAACGGGAAGACCTACACGCGTACGGCGACCATCCTACGCGATCCGCGCATCGCGGCGAGCGACGCCGACCTGCGCGCGCAATACGCCCTTGCCGGGCAGATCGAAGCGCTGCACGCGGAGGTAAATGCTTCGCGCGCTCGGGCCGAACAGCTCGCCAAGAAGCCGCTCCCTGCCGCGCAGCTTGCGATTTTGCGGATGCAGATCATCGGAGAGCAGCTGCCGGCGAATCCCGACGATTCAATGGGCGCCTATTCGCACGACTTCACGAGCTTTCTCTATCTCGGTACGGCCCTGGATAATCTCGAAAGCGCCGTTGAAAGCGCCGATGCCGCGCCCAGTCCCGATATGCACAGCGCTTACGCGAAGCTATCGGCAATCTACCACCAAACTCTGACGCACCTCCAAGCAATGGCGGCGCAATAGCAACGATCTTTCGCTAGAAACCGCCCGTGTCACTCTGAGCGGACCCTCGCGCGACTAATTACCACGAAATCACGATAAGGCCATTACCCGGCGCTGCTGCTCCTCGTTGGTTCTTGGTGTTTGTCGCTCCAGGCTCGATGTAAGAAGAACCTCCGCCGCCACCACCGGTGCCGAGTTTAGCACCAAGCCCCTTAGGGCCCCGAACGCTGCGCTCGCCGGCTGCGCCGCCTTTTCCGCCACGATCCTGCGTACCGCCCGTGCCGCCGTAGCCGCCCACGGGGACACCGGTTCCCCTGGCGCCAACGTTTCCGCCGCCGAAGCTGCCATCGCCGGCGGCGAACACTGAGTTTGCGATAGCACCGCCACCACCACGGCCGGCAACGATAACGCGATCGCCGAGTTCATCGCCGCCTTGACGCACGTCTGAAGCGCCGCCGCCGCCGGTACCATTTAGGCAGTAATTTTCGCTTCCGCCCGCCCCGCCGCCGTTGAAGCCACCATCGCTGCCGGGACTGCAGTTCGATGTGTCACCGGTTCCTTCACCGCCGACGAAAATCGCTAAGGTCTCTCCCGGCGTAACGGCTATCGTGGCCGTCACGATACCGCCGTTCCCACCAGTGAGCAAGACGATCCGCCTTGACTCGGACCGCTTGCACCGCTAGCTCCGATCGTGGATGTGAGTGGCGCCCACAGGCACTTTGAAAGGTTGCGCTTTGCCGGTGTAGTGGAACATTCGATGGTGCGAGGCGGAACGGCTGGTATCGTCTGCGCGGTTAGACGCGCCGATGGGGGGCGATCCACCGTAGCCGGCAAATAGCGCAGCTGCGCCGATACTAAGCGCGAAGCGAGCGACGTTCCTCATCTACATTGCCTCCGAAGCTCAACAGATGCTGTCGCGGTGCATGCGACCGGATGAAACTCGAGGCTTTCAATTTCGTCTGTGAACGATCCGTCGACGTCACGCAGCTTCGCAGACCGTACCTCATAACGTAGCAGCCTGCTACGGCGCACAAAATGAACTTTCCAAAATCGTTCGTGGCGATGGACGTCGCTGTGAGTAGCCATTACAACTTGACCCTTCACGTTCCCACAGGTGGAACCTTGTGAGGCCGCCAAGGGTCAGAAAAGGCAACCGCACTGCGATTGGAGAGATCGATGGACGAAGTACAGGTCGAAAAGACCAACTATCAGATGCCGCCGGTCGAAGGGTTTACCATAGCGCATTTTCTCACCGTGGCTGACCTCGAGCGATCTATGAACTTCTACGCAACGGTTTTCGGCGGCGACATTGTCAGCCGCGGCGATGGAAACGCTCCGCCGTACATTAGAATCGCCAACACCTGGCTCATCCTCAACGTTGGGGGTGGACCAACGCCGGACAAACCGACCGTCACGCTCCAAACGCCCAATCCCAATCTGATTAGTAGTTTCATGAATATTCGCGTCGCAGATATTCAAGCGTGCTACAAACTTTGGAAAAGCCGCGGAGCGACATTTCTCACCGAACCCCTCGACAAATACGGCGAGACGCGCTGCTACATCCGCGATCCTGACGGCTATATCATCGAAGTCGGGCAGAGCAAACCTGGCTTTAAGTACGGATAAGGAAAGATTCGCGAGACAGTCTCGCACGCGTTAAGCAGCAGCGACTAAGGTTCCGACATTCCCTATTGGTGCAAAGCGGGCATTGCAGCGATCACACGTTTTCCTATGATGCCTCCGTTGTTATGGCCTTTTGTGACCCAGGTGCCCTGGAAACTTTTACCGTCTGACGCGAACTTGAAGACGAAACTGCCGGTCCCATGCGAGTCTCTCCACGTTCCGGTTAACACGTTTGAACCGCGCGGAAGCGTACCTTGCAAGTGTCCACCATTGTAGGACGCGGTCACCTTCTGGCCTTCTTGCTCGAATTTCAGGGTGGTCGTTGTAAACGCTGCGCCGCTAGAGGCGACGTTCCAAAGTCCTCTGACCCAGAGCTGAGCGGTGTTGACGATCGAGCCGGTCATCTGCCCGGACGGCTCTGTGCCCGCTACGAGGCCCCAGGCGCCTTCGAAACTCTTGCTATCGTCGGCAAACTTCAATTTGATCCAGCCGTGTCCGCTGGCCCCCTGCCATGTTCCGGTAAACGTGTTGCTGTCCATGGCCATCGTGCCGCTCAGCTGCGTGTTTGGGCCGTAATTACCGACGACGTCTAAGCCCAACTGCCGCAAGCTAATCTCACGCGTAGTAAATTCAGTACCACCAGTAATGTTTACGTGGTAACGACCAGTCACGATGGGATACACGGAACGAGTTGCGTCGAAGTGTCCGCTCGCCTTACTGCCGGGGCGCCCCCATTCCCCGGAAAATCTATTTCCATCAGCAGTAAAAACGATCGTCATCCAACCTTTGCCTCGCGAATCGCTCCAGGTAGCGTTGACCTGCAAGATCCCCGGTTCAAACTTGCCGTCGATCGTGCCACCCTGCCCGTAGCTGCCAACCACCGTCGAACCGTCTTGCCGCAGTCTGAGGATTCCGCTAGCGAGGGGCTCACCGGTAGCATTGACGTTCCAGTTGCCGGTCACGTTGATGGTGGGACTCGGCGACTGGGGAGCGCCACCGACCGGCAACATAAGGATGGCGAAAGCCAGGGCCGCAACTAAAAACTTGCTCATCACGAACCTCCGAAGAACCGTAGCCGGAATCTTTACACCTTCCCAAAACGAACGCTAGGTTAAACGCCCGAGCAGGGCGGCGCGGGCTACCGGCCTGTCAGCTTCCGAGGTTCGGTGCTCCTGTAGACGAACGGAACCCGATGCGTTGTGACGATCGCATTAAAGCCTCCGCCCCGATGTGCTGGTATCGTGAACGTGTAGCTGGCGGCTGGATACACGCCCTAATAACGGCGCCGCCGTACGAGTGCCCGACCAGGATTGCGGGGTTCTTGACGCGATCCAGCGTGCGCTTTACCGGGGCGACATCGCCTACGTTTGTACCCAGCCCGTATTGCGCTGACATTACTTCGTAGCCGGCCGCCTGGAGCGGCGGAATTACCTTACTGAAGCACGAGCCGTCTGCCCAAATCCCATGGCAGAATACGATGCTCGGTTTTGCTGAACCGCTCATTTCGCGTTCACCGCTTTCATGATGAAGTCGAGGACAACGGTTGGTTGCGAGAGCATCGGGCAGTGACTCGAGTCTAGCTCGAGCGTGTGCGCGCCCATGCGTTTTGACACGAACCGCTCGAGGTCGGGAGGCACGGCCCTGTCGTTTTTGCCAACGATGAACCAACTCGGCTTCGTCTTCCATGCCGGGACACCCATGGGGGCATTGAACAGGTCAGCCGCGGGCGGATAGTTCGTCGCCCAGACGACTTTCTGCTCCGCTTCGGAAAGATCCCCACAGAAGTCCGCGATGCCCGCGGGCTTCATCCAGACGCGACCGTCGGCCACTTCAATTTGCTTGAAGACGGGGGTCGTCGGAAACTTACCGAGTTGCTCTTGCGCGGTCTCGCCTTCGTCGGGGCCGAGTGCGCAGATGTACACGAGCCCGCGAACGCGGTCGTCGGTGCCGGCCCCGGTGATGACCTGACCGCCGTACGAATGTCCGACGAGGATGGAGGGACTGCTGACACGGCTCAGTGTCTTCTTGACGATGGCGACATCGTCGCCGGTTGCGTTGAGGGGGTACTGCGCCGAGATGCACTCATAGCCGGCGGCTTGAAGAGGCGCGATGACTTTGCTGAAACACGAGCCGTCTGCCCAGATTCCATGGCAGAAGACGATACTCGGTTTTCCTGAACTACTCACTTTCGAAACCTCCCTGGCTTTTGCAGCCGGAATGAAATCGCATAAAAAAGAGGCACCGAGCAATGCCGAGCTCGTTGACAGAAATCCTGATCAGGTGACGCTGCGCGGTGTACTCATGATGAGCTAAGCCTGCACGCAGCTGGCGCCCCTAACCACCCACATCCCTATTTGTCGGAGAATTTGTAGGGGTCGTAGGTGGTACCCTTGACTCCCGCCGTGTATCGTTCTTGCATAACCACTGACTCTGGAGGGTGCCCTGTGTCACCGTCGATGTCACGAAGACCGATAGAGGTCACGCACGTCGTCATAGAATCGCAAAAGGCGGCCGCTGATGTCCGGGCGTCTCTGGAAACCTTGATCCCCCCGATTGACGAGGAGATCCCATTGCTTCTAAGCGATGGAGTAACCGAGCGGCTAAAGCAGCACCTTGAGGCCGCGCCCGAACTCTCTATCTTTCTTAAGCGCGACCATGGCATCTTAGTCGGCCTGCATGGCAAAGCTCGGAACGCCGTACAATATGAAATTGGGAACCCGCTGACTGCTTCGAGGATGACGCGTTACCAACTAGCTGCCGGTTTGTACGCGCCCTTACGCGTGATTGTTTATGAGAAAGCCGACGGCGGTTCGTGTATCGAGTACGATCTCCCGTCGTCGTTGTTCGGTCAGTTTGGTGACGATCGTGTCACGGAGGTCGCTCACGGACTTGATGTCGCGCTGAGTCGGACACTCTCGCTAGCCGCCGGCTGAGCAAGAAACTCTTCAAACAAATCGTAGAGGTCTTCGTTTGCCGCTAAGCCACGCAATGCGTCTGCATGCGCGGGGAAAAGTTCGGCTTCGATTATTTTCGTCGCCACGGCGCCGGAATCGAAAGGGGCACCCGGCTCTGATAAATGGTGAGGATCGGCCGCGCCCAGTAACCGCACCGCAAGCTCAATGCGGCCACACTGGGCTGCCACCAGCGCTGCATGTCTCGCGTGACCTGCAGCCACCGCCATCCACGCGTTGCGTGCCTGCAGTGTAGCGTTCAAGCACGCGCGGAGCTCTGCGTCAGCCGCGCGGATATTGCCAATATACAGGTAGTATTCCGCGAGATCCCCGTAGGTTTGAATCGCATGCCACCTCAGAACAGGATGAGTGTCTAGCTGCTTCTTCAGCGACGAGAGCAGCTCGATGGCGATCTCGACGTTTCCCTGATGGAATTCAATTGACGCTCGCACACGCTGCACGTCGCCGTGGAACGAGTCCCCCGGCGGAATCTCCAAACCGATCAACAACGCTTTCGCAGCATCAAACTCTTGAAGGATGCAGCGCACGAAGGCGGCGTTACACGCAAACGCCCAGCCCCAACGCGTACGCATGAGCTCGTCGGGGCTGAACAGTTGATGGCCAAGCTGGAGATGTCTTTCTGCTGCCTGTACATCGCCACGCAAGCATTCGACCTGCGCGCACTTGGCATGCATCTCGCCTGCCTGTACTCTGTAACCCGTGGCGACAAGCAATGGTATGGCGCGCCGCGATAGGGATAAGAGTTTGGCTTCTCCCAGATAGGGGCTCAGTCCGTGAATAACGCGGCCTACGAGCTCCGGCGCCTTATCGTCGCTCAAGCAGTCCAGCAGTCGTAGCCCCAATCGGCGAAAGTCCATCTGTCGGCTGGTCCCCGCCCAAACTAGTTGAAACGCAATGAAGAGCCGAGACGCTGCCATAATTGCAGGGTCGCCTCCAGTCGAAATTGCCCAGCTCAGGGCCGCCGCGACGTTGTCCAACTCATCACGTAACGCCGTAAGAACTGACGCAGGCCTCGCGGATTCAAGAATGGTGGCCTGTTGCGACAACCATTCCATGAGACGAAGCATCATCTCCTCGACGATGCCGTCTTCTTCGTGTTCGCCGGCTTCCGCCAAACGTTGCAAGGCAAATGTCCGGATCGATTCCAGAAATCCGTAGCGCGTAGATATTCCTAGATGATTGACACTGACAAGCGACTTCTGCACGAGGTGCGCCAAGACATCCGCAACAGCTTCTGCCGGCAACGCCTGCTCATGCCCAACGCTTTCTGCCAACTCCAATGTGAACCCGCCAACCAATACGCTCAAGCGACGAAACAGTTGTGCTTCAGCGTCAGCCAATAGGTCGTAGCTCCAAGCTATGGTAGCTGTTATTGTTTGATGGTGAAGCGGAAGATCGCGGCTTCCCGTCAGTGTGATTCCGTCCCACAGCCGGCTGCGCAACGCTTCGAGCCCCAGCGACGATATGCGCGATGCAGCGAGTTCGATCGCGAGGGGAACGCCTTCGAGCGTTTTGCAGATATCGGCGACAACCACCAGGCGTTGCGCATCGACTGACCACGTCGAGTCGGCTTGTAACGCGCGTGCGAGGAACAAATCAGACGCCGTTTGCGAATTCATGGGCGGCAGGCGGTATACCAATTCCGCAGAATGCGCCAGGGCCTCGCGGCCAGTCGCGAGGACCGTCAACAGTGGGCAGCGCGGAAGAAGCTTCTCCACAACCGCCGCCGCATCGGCGATAACATGTTCGCAGTTATCGAGCACTAGCAGTGCGTGGCGTGAGCGGAGATGATGAATGATTCCGGACAGTCCGTCGTCACCTTCGACTGGAACGTCGAGACAAAGGGCAATTTGCGACGCAACAAGGTCTTGATCGCGAATCGGCAGCAAATCAACAAACCATGTTTCATCGTAAGAGTCTTCGATGCGCCGGGCCACCTCAGTCGCGATTCGCGTCTTCCCAATTCCGGGTGATCCTGTGACGGTCAACAACCGGTGGTCGGCCACCAACCCCTTGAGTTCGCCTACCTCGTTGCGTTCGACAAACGATGTGAGGGACGGCGGAATGCCCGAAGCACATCGCCGCTGACGACCGCGGGCACGCGCCGCCGCCTCTTCGAGCTGTCCGCGTTCGGATTCGGACATACCGAGGGCATCCGCGAGAGCCTTAACCGTATCGCGGTGCGGCGCGCGACGCAGGCCTTGTTCGAGGGATCCAATTGCACCGGCACTCAGGCCGGCGCGCTCCGCCAGCTCTTCCTGCGAGTATCCGGCAGCCCGCCGCTGTTGACGGAGAAGTTCGGAAAATGAGGCCCCGCTCGACATAACGATGACTTCGCTGGCCGCCATATGGGCCCTCGACCACCTGTATCGCGCAGACCGTCGTCGCTACTCGAGCCCGGGTACGCGGGCCCGTTTTACAATGCTTTCAGCGTAGCCGTTTCACGGCGATATAGAGAAGACGGTTCCTGCGTTCTTCGCGCCGCCGGCAGTGGACGTGCCGTAGAGCGTACCCTTTACATCGATGAGGCCGGCATACGGGTATTTGCCGTCCCCAGACCCGCCGAAGCTATGGAGCACGCTTTCCTTACCGGAGGTTGTAGTCTTGAAAACTGTTCCGCATCCATGCACGTCGCGGTATCGCACACCGCATACAACCGTGCCACCGTTGGAAGTCGTACCGTAGAGTCTGCCGTTGACATCGAGGAGGCCTCCATATGGAAACACGCCGTCCCCCGGGCCGCCGAAGTCGTGGAGCACGGTCTCCTCGCCGGAGGTCGTGAGCGAGAATAGGGTTCCCCAGTCGTTTGTCCCCCCGTATGTAGTCGTGCCGTAAAGCGTGCCGTTGACGTCGAGGAGGACCGCCTGCGTTGGGGATTTGCCGTCTCCGACGCCACCTTTGAACCTATAGAGCACGGTTTCCGCGCCGGACGGAGTGATCGTAAAGACCGTTCCGCAACCGCCGCTCAAGCTGCAGGTCGCGCCGCCACTGGTGGTCGTGCCGTAGAGCGTGCCGTTGACGTTGATGAGGCCCGCGTATGGGTGTGCGCCGTCTGGTATACTGGTGAAACTGTGTAGCACGGTTTCCTTGCCGGAGGTCGTGATCGCGAAGACCGTTCCATCGCCGGCGGTACCGCCGCTGAATGTTGTACCGTAGAGCGTGCCGTTGACATTGAGGAGGCCCGCATCAGGGCCGAAGCCGTCTGGTTCACCTGCGAAGCTATAGAGCACGCTTTCCGCGCCGGACAGTGTGACCTTGAACACGGTTCCGCAATAGCAGGACGCAGCTCCGCCATGGACGGTGGTGCCGTAGAGCGTGCCTGCGACGTCGATGAGGCCTGCTCGCGGGTTTTTACCGTCTGTCGAGCTAACTTCGAAGCTGTGGAGCACGGTTTTGCCGCCGGACGTCGTGATCGCGTAGACCGTGCCGCCGAAGCAACGCTTATGACACTTGCCGCCCCCGTATACGGTGGTGCCGTAGAGCGTGCCCTTGACCTTAATGAGAGGACCCGCGTGCGGGTCTCTGCCGTCGTTCCCGCCTTTGAAACTGTAGAGCAG
>JBAVTZ010000078.1:0-1961 GCA_049696515.1 Candidatus Cybelea sp.
GTGCCTGCGAAAGGTTATCCACTCCGGGGAGACCGCGGGCCATGCCGACTGACGCGCGAGCATAACCGAGCAAGAACTTCGCTACGCGCTGAAGCACGTGGGCGAAGGCGAGATCGGCGATCGTATCGATCGAGCGCCGGCGCGCTTGCGATGACGCGATGAGAAAGCCTAAGGCAAGCTCGGCGTCGTTTCGCGCAGCGTGAATCACGGCTTCGCTGGGCAGCGTCGCAATTGTCGCGTCGGTCAGAGCCTCAGCGCGCGTGGTTGCACCCCCGCCGTCGAATGTGCCGCTCTCGTTGAGCGTGTCGTGGGTCAGGCGCTCGCCAATCGTGTGAGTCTTGCCATCGGGCGAAAGCAGGGTGTAGATCACCCTCCCGCTCTTGACGATGCCGAGATACGGCCACACTTCGCCCTCGTCGAAAATGGTTTCTCCGGCCTTATAGTTGCGCTCGCTCATCTGTGATGCTAACTCTTTGATCGTGCTTGCCTTGGCAGAGGTAAAAGCCGGAACGTGCGTTAGGAAGCCCTCGCCATCGGCATTCTCGTCGATGCGCTCCAACCGGATCGTCCAGCGGTTGCCGCCAAGGTTGCGTGCGTCCCAAGAGAAGCGACCCGGCCGGAGCTGCGTCATCTCATTGCGGAGTGCGCGTGGATCGGTCTCCTCGTTTATTTCGACTGCGGTTCCGATCTGAAGCTTATCGAATGTCTCGAGAATGTGCTCCGTTCTGGTAGCGGGTAAAAGGGCCCGGGCGTCGAGCGTGATCGCGGCGGGTCGATTAATTGGCATATATTCCCCTTAGTGACCCTGCGTTACGGCGCCTGCCGGGACGGCTGGGAACGCACGGGGAATACTCAGCGTCCTTATGAGCATTCCACTTCAAGATAGCGACATCGTCGTGGTCGCCGGGGCTCGCACCCCGTTTGGAAATCTTGGCGGAGCCTTGGCCGGTCTTACTGCCACGGATCTCGCCGTTGCCGCGTCCGCGGAGGCGATAAGTCGCAGCGGCGTGCCGAAGGAGCGCATCGACGAAGTCGTCTTCGGCAACGTCATCCAAAGCAGTGCCGACGCGATCTACCTGGCTCGTCACGTCGGCCTGCGGGCCGGCCTGCCGATCGGCGTCCCTGCACTGACCGTCAACCGTCTTTGCGGTTCGGGCCTTCAGGCGATTCTTTCGGCGGCGCAGTCGCTCGCGCTCGGAACGGCCGGCTACGCGCTGGCCGGCGGCACCGAGAACATGAGCCAAGCCCCCCACGTCGTGCGGGGCGCGCGCGAAGGTTTTCACCTGGGTGAAAATGTGAAGTTCGAGGACTCACTTTGGACTGCGCTCACCGATTCGTACGGCAACACGCCGATGGCGATCACTGCTGAGAACCTCGCGAAAAAATACGCTGTCTCGCGTATGGAATCCGACGAGTTTGCACTCGCAAGTCAGGAGCGGGCGCTTACGGCGCAAACGAACGGCTACTTTGCCGAAGAGATTGTGGCGGTTGAAGTGCCCGGGCCCAAAGGGTCGACCGTACGCATCGAAAAGGACGAGGGGCCGCGTGCGGGTTTGACGATGGAGAAGCTTGGCAAGTTGTCGGCGCGCTTCGCAGAAAACGGCGTCGTTACGCCGGGCAATGCGAGCGGCATTACCGATGGCGCGGCGGCGGTCGTCCTTACCACTCTTAAGAGGGCGAGGGCAGACGGCGTGCCCTGGATCGGACGCATGATCTCGGCAAGCGTCGTCGGTGTCGATCCATCGATTATGGGAATCGGGCCGGCCTTTTCGATTCCGAAGGCGTTGGAGCGCGGCGGTCTCGGCCTTAGCGATCTCGCGGTGATAGAAATCAACGAAGCATTTGCGCCCCAGGTCATCGCGTGCGTGCGTGAAATGGGCGCCAGCACGAGCACGCTGCCGCTCAACCCGCACGGCGGCGCGGTTGCGCTCGGCCATCCCTTGGGCGCGTCGGGTGCGCGG
>JBAVTZ010000079.1:0-36039 GCA_049696515.1 Candidatus Cybelea sp.
AGGCGGGGGCGGTGCCGGCGGCGGAGGCGAAGTGGCCGGCGCGCCCAGCCGGACGTTTAAAGGATGTGCGATCGGGAGGTCGTGGCTCGATACGCTAACGGAGTATGCGCTGGCCGGATTCTTTAGGGTTGGTTTACCCTCGAGGGTCAACGCGCGCTGGACGCTGTTCGCAAAAATGAACAAGGCCCGCAGATCTACCGTTTGCCCGGTGATCGTGGTCGCGAAGCGCGGCGGCAGGTCGCTGCTGTTGAGGCGATTCTTCGATTTGACGATCGACACATAGAGGGCAAACGCGCTTTTAAGTTTGCGCAGCTCGGGCGCTGCGTAGAAGTGCGCGAATTGGGTTGCGGGCAGCGAGCCGGGATTCACCACGTTCTGCGCGGTGATACCGGGAACGCTCGCGGCCCGGCATATCAGCGGTAGCGTCGCAAACAACGCGACGAGCGTCACGCAAAGCAAAAGCCGAGGCATAACTAACCTCCTTCCGGTGCGTTGTACGCTTCGCGAGGAAGAGAGCGCTAGCCCTGCATTACGGGCCCCGCAGTGGGCAGACCGGAGAGCGCTCGCCGATGTGTAGCCACCGAGGCTGGGTAGAACCCTGGGATGGCCTTCCTAGCGCGATACGCTCCCTTCATTATTCCCGCGCTCTGGACGATTGGCGGCGCGCTTGCGGGCTTCGTTCTCGACCGCGTCGTGCTCGCTCGCGTCCAAACTTCGGCGCTCTTTAAACAGCACTACTGGCTCGGCATCGCGATCGGCGCGGGCCGGGCCGGCGTGATCATTCTTTGCACCGTGGCCGGCATCTACATCGCGATGCTTAGCTCGCACATGGATCCACGTGTTGAGGAGTCGCTCGACAAAGTCTTGTTGGTGCTGATCCTCGCCTGGGCCACCTTCGTAGCGGCAAAGTTGGCGGGCGGCGCGGTCGCCCACTTTGGACGCGGCGCCGACAAGCAGGTTATCTCCGCGTCGCTGTTCAGCACGATCGCTCAAGTAGCGGTCATCGTCATGGGCGGGCTGATTGTGTTGAGTTCGCTGGGCGTAGCCATTACGCCACTGCTGACGGCGCTAGGCGTCGGCGGCTTGGCGGTCGCACTGGCGCTCAAAGATACGCTGAGCAATCTCTTTTCCGGAATTCAGATCATTGCTTCGCGCCAGATCCGGCCCGGCGATTACATCAAAATGGAGAACTCCTTTGAAGGCTACGTCGAGGACATCCATTGGCGTAACACGACGATTCGCGAAACGCGCAACAACCTGGTGGTTATTCCCAACGAAAAACTGGCCCAGTCGGTCTTCACGAACTATCGCCTTCCGGAAAGCGAGATCGTGACCGAGATTTCGATCAACGTGCCCTTTGAGAGCGACCTCGAACAGGTGGAGCGGGCGGCCACCACGGCGGCATCGCATGCGGCGACCGCGCTGCGTGAAGCCTTCGGCGACCGGCTCTCAAGCAGCGCACCGAAAGTGGCCTTTCGCGCCTTCGGCATCGACGGGGTGGAAACGGTCGTCAGCATCCGCGTACCCGAGCACGCGAATCAGAGTCAGGCCCGCCACTCCCTGATCCGTGCCCTGCATGCGGAGTTCCGCGCGGAGGGCATTGAGGTCTCGCAGCCGCGACGTGACGAGCGGCTTCTTTTAAAGATGTAGTAACGCGGGGCGAGCGCGCAGAATAGAGTTCCGCGTGCTGATGGCACTCTGCATCGCCGCAGCGGCGGTTATGCCCGCACCGAGCCCATCACCGACGACAGCGCCGTCGCCCATTCCCCGCACTCGCGAACTCGGTCTGCAATTTGCAACCACGCTCTCCACGACGTTCCTCAATCAGAACACGTCCGGGCCGGGCCAGATCGGCCCCGAAGCGGCCGGCTATCTTGCGGGTTCGCCGCTCGCACCCAACACGCCATTTGACACCTTCTCGAGCGTGCCGCTGACGCCCGGAATCGCCGGCATTCTCCAAGCGCTGATCGCTACAACCGAACGGACCAAGACGCTGGATGTCTCCCTCGATACCGGGCTCGCATACGTCGGCGGCAGCGTTACCAACGCGTCATATTGGGGAGAGAACCTCATTCCGACCATCAACCCGCACATGGGTTCGCAGGCCTTGCCGTATGCGATCGCGTTTCCCACCGCGCCGGGGCAGGACGACGGAAGCAATTTCCGTCTCTCGATCCTTGGTGGATCGGTGGCAACGGCCGACGGCAATCTCGCATTTAAGTTCGGCTACTTCGATCTCACCCAGACGGAGCGTTTCGTCTTCGCGCAACCGCCACTTACGAGCGTGAATCCGGCGATCGCGTACGCGCCGCCGGAAACCTTGTCCAGCGGCCTTCCCGGCAGCGACGATTTTGCGCCGCTCGCGCCTCAGCTTCCGCTCGACGGAGCCGACGTCGTTGCCAAGCACGGGATTGCATCGTTCGAGCTGACGACGGCCGCGCTTCCGTCGCCTCCCGGCTTCAGCGCACGTGCGACGATCGGATCGTTGGTCTTCGATCACGGCGAAGGGACGCGCTACGCGATCGAAGCGCTGCATGCGACCACTTCCGGCGAGCCCTTCGGCACGTCGGTGTCGTTCGGGGCGAATCCGCTTTTTTTCAGCACGCCGCAGGGCGTGCTGACGACCAGCACGCTGAGCGGTCAGCAGCAGACGATTATCGGCGCCAGCGCGAGCGTGCACGTGATGCCGTTATGGAATCTCGATGGAACGGTCGAGATCGCGCGCGCGTGGTACGACGCGCAGAACGTCGCGATGCCGGGAAGCTCGCAGCCCGGCGGTTACTATCACATCGGCTTCGCCAAGACGTTCGGCCGGGCAACCGCGTCGGTTGACGCCTACCGGATGGAGCCGCGCTATGCGACCATCGTTCTTCCGTACGGCGTGGCGGAGAACCAGTGGAGCGCGGCCTGGGCGTGGCCGGCGCCCTGGCTGGGATCGAGCTATCAACTTGTCGACAACACCGTGCTAGGCGTGGATCGCCAAGGTTATCGTCTCCGCTACTTCGTGGATAAGGGCCCGCTCGAGGTCCATCTCGAGTTCGCCGACTGGCAACAGATCGAACCCTCAAGCACCCTGATGCTGCAGCAGACCGGTTTTGTCGGCGGATACTTTCCCCCGCAGCTGCCGGCGTACGCGACGCTTGGCCGGCAAAAACGCTACGGTTTCTGGACCCGGTGGCACGCGTCGTTCGGCGACCTCACCTTCGACTTCATCGACGATCAGCTCTCGCGTCCGTGGGTGATACCGACGGATAACGTAAACTGCGACGTGCCGCAAGCGGTCCTGACGTACTCGCGCCGGCTCTCTCCGAACGTTATTTTCGCGACCGGCGTGGGACGTTACGGGATGATCGGTACGTTTGCGGAACCGGTGGATTTCTATCAGCGTCTATTCTTTGCCGGGGCGATTTTCAAGGAGACGCCGCAGGCATCGATCCTCGTAACCTTTCGGCGAAACGCCTTTGCCGGGATTTCGTCGTTCCCCCCGCTGCCGATCTCGCCAAATTTTACCGGCTCGCAGCTGATTGTCGAGCAGCGCTATCAGCTCTAGTTAAGGGCTAGGAGCACTCCACGACGATCCGTCCACAAAATGAATGTAGGTGAGCCGGCATTCGACACCTTGGGGAAGCGGCTGCGCCGGGGGCGTCGCGTCGGCTTGCACGACCCGATTGGCAATCATGATTGTTTTCGTAAAGGTTCCGTGCACGGTAAAGGCCCGAAACCCGCTGCCGGGGCCCGTGACGGTGAAGCGCACGATGTCGGCCGGAACGTCGCCGGTGATCATAAAGGAAACCCGAATCGTCTCGGGCGGCGTGATGCGCCGGTCCATCGTCTCGGGAATCACGGTGCACGACGTCATCCTCGCCGGTACGGGCGTTCCGTCGGCCGGCGGGGTGGCTGCCGCCAGCACTACCGCCGCAACCAGATTAAACATATTTCATTGACGTCGCCATGCCGGCATCTAAGTGGTAAAGATTGTGGCAGTGGTAGAACCACCACCCCGGATTGTTCGCATCGAATGCGAGCGTCACCGAATCGCGCGCCGTTACCAGAACGGTGTCGCGCATCGCTCCCGGGAATCGCACGCCGTTGATCGCCACGATTTGGAAGGTGTGCCCGTGCAGGTGCATCGGATGGCTCATCATCGTTTTGTTGTTCATGGTAATCTCGACGCGGTCGCCGCGCTTCACCGGCAGATATGGCGCTTTTCCGGAGCGCGCCAGCGCGTCGGTCCAGGTGATGTTGTCGATGGACCACGCGTAGCGCGACATATCGCCGGTAAGCGCGATCGTTAAGCGACGATTGGCCGGGCGCGCCGATAGCGGCTGGGTGGCGCGCAGGCGCCTTTCGAGCGCGAGATCGTTGCGCGGAGCGACGAAGGTTCCCGAGGCCGAGTATTTCGGGATGGCTGTGCCGGGCGATGCGAGGACGAACGCGGCCCGCGTGCTGTCGGCTTCGCGCACCGCGAAGATCGGATAGACGCCTGGTCCGGGCGTTTCGATGCGGATATCGCAACGCTGCGCAATCGCTATCGGAAAACGGCTACCGGATATGGGCTCGATCGGACGGCCATCAACAGCGAACATCGTGCCGCGCAACGAGCCCAAGTCAATGGTGAAGTTCGTCGAGGCGCCGCTGTTGATGATGCGCAGCCGCACGCGCGCGCGCCGTTCGAGGCGAAAGACCTCCGGGTTTTCGATCGGCCGTCGATTTACCAAAAACGCGTCGTAGGTGACGTCGTTGACGTCGGGCGCTGCAGCCATCGCCCCGGGACTCGGTGCCGGTTTTGGCACGCGCAGCTGCGCGTAGATTTCGTCGGGATCGCGGAAACTGAAATCGGCGATTTCGGCCACGATCTGCTGTTCGTCGAGTGCGGCGTCGGCGGGATCCGCAACGATCAACGGACCCGAGAGCAGGCTCTGCTCTTGCAGGCCCTGGTGCGAATGCATCCAGTACGTGCCCGATTCGGTCAGCGGAAAATCGTAATCGTAGAACTTCCCCGGTTGCAGTGCAGGCTGCGAGACGATCGGGACGCCGTCTTGGTGCGGCGGCGGGGTGAGCCCGTGCCAGTGCAACAGCGTCGGCTTGGTGATGCGGTTGACGAGGCGCACGCGAAAACGCCCGCCGAGAACCGTTTCGATGCCGCGCGTTCCGTTGGGCTGCAGCACGTCGAGCCGCTCGACCGTCCGCCCGAGAACCTCGACCGTGGAGGTCGTAACGATCAACGTCGTTCGCGCTTCGGCGGCGAGCGCGCGTTCCAACGGACCAGCCGCAAGAACTGCAGCGCCGGCGCCCCCGAGCGCATTGATAAAGTGGCGGCGGGTGGTCGGCATCGTTGGAGCGCTTCGTCATCGGCGGTCACCGCCCATGCCGCTTTGCTTGTTGGCCGCAGAGCCGGCGTGATAGAGTGGTGTGACACCATGGCACATTACGAGATCGTGCTGCCGGAGACCAAGCCCGAGACCGAGTGGGTGCGCGGGCGGCCACTGCAAAAGGTGAGCCCGCAGCGAACGCACTCGCGCCTGCAGGGGGCACTGACCATACGCCTCGATCGCTGGGCGGCAGGCCGGGGAGAAGTGGGTCCCGAGTGGCGCTTTCGAATCGCGCCGCCAGGCGAAGTTCGCCTGCCGCTCGTCCCGGACGTTGCCTACGTTTCCAACGAACGGCTGCGACCGCTCAGCGATAAAGAGCTTGAAGTTCCGCCGCTCGCGCCCGACGTTGCCGTGGAGATTCTCTCGCTCGACGAACGCCGCGTCGACGTTGACGACAAGATCGACGTGTACTTGCGAGCCGGTTCGTCGCTGGTGATTGTGGTTGATCCGCAGCAGCGTACCGTCGAGCTGCACGACCGCGACGAAGTAATACGTCTCGACGAAACGGGCGCGATCGAGCATCGGGCCTTGCCCGAATTTTTGTATCCCGTGCGCGAGCTGTTCGCGGTGCTTCGCCGCGCTTAAAGACTATCGGAGGTCAGCACCGCAGACGCGACCGTGAAGTCGGCGATAGGCGCCAGACCTCGGGCGGAGCGTAGTTCTTGAGTTCGGCGAATCGTTGGTTGATTTCGCCCCAATCCGGGTCTTGTGCGACGGCGCTCTGGTAGTGCGCGTATGCGGCTGCATCTGCAAAGCAGGCAAACCATGCAAACGTCTCGACCGAGCGAACGGGGAGTGGCGGAAAATTGTTCGGGCTCTCTTCGGTAACGTACGAGCCGATCACCCTGGCGCCGGCGCGCGTTACGAGCGGCCGAATCCGTCGTTCGAATAAGCTGACGAACTCGCCGGTCACCGGAATCTCCGGATGGTAGATCGTCGCAACTACGAGGCCGGTGGATTCGGCCGTCGCATTCGCTCCGGGATCGCTCGCGATCGGCAGGCCGGATCCTTCGCGCGCCGGACGCACCAGCAGAACGTTATCCGAGTCGACCATCGTCGCATTGGCCGCGTCGCGATGGGCCGCCCAGATCGGTCCATGATAGAACGCCTGCAAAGCTTCTGCGCGTGCGTCCATGTTAGCGAAGCCGCGAATCCAAAAGAAACGGTTCGGATTATCCAGGGCGCGAAATTCACCGATAATCGTCATCCCAGCCTCAACTTGCCCATCCACAAAGTAGCGATCGAACAAGTCGATCAGCTGGTCGCGTTGACCTGGGAAGAGCGTGTATTGACGAATCTCGACGACCATAACCTGCACTCTACATTGCCAGATAGCGTGCGCCGGGTAAAGTGCCAATCTCGTCAAAGCCGAGGGTACCACTCCCGTGGAATAGTCCTCGTGGCGTAGGGACTAAGCTTTCAAACTTTTTTTACATCTCGTGCTTATATTCGTTCCTTCACATCCAACGCGGGGACGTTACTACGGTGCGCTCCGAGCCTCTGGCAGCTTGCTAAAGGAACATAATAGGCCAATGATACTTTTGAATCACCTTCGCACGACCGGCAATAAGCTCGCCGTTGCGCTAGCCGGCGCAACCCTGTTGACGTTGGCGGCCATCACACCGGCGCTGGCTGCTCCCGACCTCTCAGTCTGGGAGAACGGCAACGGGACGATGCCGCGAGACGCGATCGCCGATGTCCGAAGCCTGGCGGAAGCCGATCTCAGCGCCGCCTGCCCGTCGCATCATCTTACCAACCTTCGCATCCTGAACTATCACTTCGACAATAACGGGGTGGAATTCGTCAGTAACGCGCAAGTCGCCGCTTCCTGCGAGGAATAGACGAGCGCTTCCCAGCCACTATTTCCTGTAGCCTTGTTGACATAATCGCTGCCCCCCGCGGGTAAGATCAGGCACACGCCGGCTTGTCTCGCGGGAGGTCGTTATGAAGGCTACAGTCTATCACGGTGCGCGCGACGTTCGGATTGAAAACGTCCCCGATCCGAGCATTAGCAATCCGCAGGATGCGATCGTCCGCGTCACCCGCGCGGCGATCTGCGGCTCCGATCTGTGGTTCTATCGCGGCGTTACGGAGCTGACGCCGGGCAATCGCACGGGCCACGAATTCGTCGGCATCGTGCAAGAAACCGGCCGCGACGTGCGCAGCGTTCGCGCCGGCGACGCGGTAATCGCGCCGTTTGCCTGGAGCGACGGGACCTGCGAATTCTGCCGTGCCGGCCTTCAAACCTCGTGCCTGCATGGGGATTTCTTCGGAAGCGAAGGGCACGGTGGGCAAGCCGAGTTCGTCTCGGTGCCCTATGCTGATGGCACGCTGGTCAAAATGCCCGAGGCGATCGCCAATGACGATCAAAAGCGTAACGCCGGCGTGACTTTGTGCGATGTTATGTCAACCGGGCATCACGGCGTGGTCCGCGCGCAGACGACCCCCGGCGCAACGGTTGTCGTGGTTGGCGACGGCGCCGTCGGGCTCTGCGCCGTTCTTTCAGCGGCGAAGGTCGTGGGCGCCGAGCGGGTCGTCGCAGTAGGGCACAACCCCAAGCGATTGGAGCTCGCCAAGCGCTTCGGCGCGACGCACACGTTCGACTCACACGACCCCAACGTGCGTGAGGAAATTCTCGAGCTGACCGCCGGCGGCGCACCGCACGTTGTGGAAGCAGTCGGCAATCAGGAGAGCTTGGACCTCGCCGTGGGGGTGGCGCGGCCCGGCGGCACCGTCAGCTTCGTCGGTGTGCCGCACAACGTCAAGGCGCCCCCGCTCAGCGACATCTTTCACAACAATCTTGCGTTGGCGGGCGGCGTCGCGCCGGCGCGTGCGTACATCCCGCAACTTATCGCAAGCCTCGAGGTAGGACAGATCGATCCCGCGCCGGTATTCGATCTTACGCTGGGGCTCGACAAAGTTTCCGACGGATACGCGGCGATGGACGAACGCCGTGCCGTCAAAGTGCTGCTCACCGTTTCTTAGGGAGAGAAATGCAAAAACGCAAACTCGGAAAGAGCAACCTGGAAGTCTCGGCTATCGGACTCGGCTGCATGGGGATGACGTTTGCCTATCCTCCATTCCCCGATAAGCAGGAAATGATCGCGCTCATTCGCACAGCGGTCGAACGCGGGGTAACGTTCTTCGATACCGCTGAGGTTTACGGTCCGTTTACCAACGAAGAACTCGTGGGCGAGGCGCTGGCCCCCGTGCGCGAGCAGGTTGTGATCGCCACCAAGTTCGGATTTAAGTTGGATCCCACCACTGGGGCGCAAATTGGCCTCGATAGCCGGCCCGAACACATCAAGCAGGCCGCGGAGGGATCGCTCAAGCGACTCAAGGTTGAGACGATCGATCTCTACTATCAACACCGCGTCGATCCGGACGTGCCGATCGAAGACGTGGCGGGCGCGGTGAAGGAACTGATCGCGGAAGGCAAGGTAAAGCACTTTGGCCTCTCCGAACCGGGGGCGCAAACGATTCGCCGCGCCAATGCAGTCCAGCCGGTCGCCGCGGTGCAAAGCGAATACTCACTCTGGTTCAGAGCTCCCGAAGTCGAAATCTTGCCGACGCTCGAGGAGCTCGGGATCGGTTTTGTTTCCTACAGCCCGCTGGGCAGAGGCTTCCTCACCGGTAAGATCGACGAAACGACTACCTTCGAAGGCTCCGACTTCCGAAACACCGTTCCGCGCTTTGCACCGGAGAATCGCAAAGCCAATCGGGTCCTGGTAGATCTGCTCGCCGAAATCGCCGCACGTAAGGCGTCGACGCCCGCGCAAATCGCGCTCGCGTGGCTGCTCGCGCAGAAACCGTGGATCGTTCCGATACCTGGCACGCGAAGGCTGGAACGTCTGGACGAGAACCTTGGAGCGGCTGACGTGAAGCTTACCCCCGACGATCTTCGCGAAATCGATAGCGCCGCTGCCAAGATTTCGGTGCAAGGGGCTCGCTATCCCGAACGTTTGGAACGCACCACTGGTCGCTGAGCCTAAAACTATGCTTGAGTGCGACGTTGTGATGAAGGGCGGTATCGCAAGCGGTGTGGTGTACCCGGGGGCCGTGCACGAGCTCTCAAAAACGTATCGGTTTCGCAATATCGGCGGCACGTCGGCAGGCGCAATTGCGGCCACCTTAACGGCAGCGGCCGAGTACTGTCGCCAAATAAAAGGCGGCCCTTCCGCCGGCGCGGGGTTCGAAGCGCTGAACGCGCTCCCCAACTGGCTTGGAGTAAATCAAAACCTCGAGAAGTTGTTCCAACCCAGCGATGCTACCCACCCGCTCTTCACCTTTGCGATGGCGGCGCTGTTGTCGCGAAAGAAAACCCTACCCGGGCGAATCCTGAGTGCGGTACTCTCCTCGCGTTATCGGATCGCCGGGATCGCTGCTATTCTATTCACGCTGTTTTTTCTGTGGCGAGTTTCGGCAGTCGATGGAGCCGTTGGGGACAAGATTCTGTTCGCGATCGTGGGGGTCGTTCTGGGGCTGTTAGTCTACATCATTGCTCCGCTGATTTGGGCGGGCTGGGATCTCTTCCACGCGGTTGCTAGTAACGGTTATGGAATGTGCAGTGGAATGGCGCGGCCCAACTGCATGGATCCCGCGCTGACGCCCTGGCTCGCCGACAAGATTGACGCGATCGCGGGCAAGCCCCCCGAGGCACCGCTCACGTTTGGCGACTTGTGGTACGCGGGTGGTCCCCGGCCGGCGATCGCAGAGGCCGTACCACCCGAGCGGTCGATCAACATCGAGATGTTCACCACGAATGTCACCTACGGGCGCCCGTTTACGCTCCCGTTTGAGGCCGCGGAGGCCTCCTTCTACTTCGACCCTGACGAGTTCAGCAAGCTATTCCCCGAGCGGATCGTCCAATGGATGCTCGACCATCCACGTCCCGGCACTGTCCCACCAGCCGTCCAAGCGCAAGATGCGGAGCTAGAGCGAAAACTGATTGCGTTGCCATGCGCAGCCGACATTCCGATCGTCGTCGCAGCACGAATGAGTCTGTCGTTTCCGGTTCTTTTAAGCGCCGTGCCGCTCTACGACGACGCGGGACAGCGCTGCTGGTTCTCCGATGGCGGGCTATCGAGCAACTTCCCCATTCAATTCTTTGATGCGCCGATCCCTGAACGGCCAACCTTTGGCATCAACTTGCGCGGATTCGATGCGACCAATACCGAGCAGCCCAACGAACAAGATAACGTTTGGATGCCGGCCTACAACAGCGACTGTATCTCGAATAGCCGAAACAGCTTCGATGACGACGGGCCTAACCTGCCGGGATTTCTGGGCTCGATCATCGACTCGATGCAAAACTGGAACGATACCATGCAGTCGCAAGTTCCGGGGTTCCGCGACCGGATCGTCGACGTTTTCCTGAGCGCACAAGAAGGCGGCCTAAACATCGACATGACTCAAGACGTGGTAACAAAGCTCAGCCGGCGAGGCCAGTGCGCGGGCGCGTTGCTGACACAGCGGTTCACGAGCCCATCGCCGCCGGCACCGCCGCAGACGATCAACTGGGAAAACCATCGTTGGGTACGGTTCCGCACGGCGGCCGCGATGCTCGAACGTTTTGTTGTGGACTTCACCACTCGATATGCCGCCGAACCAGCGAACGGCGACACTGCCTACGCCGACATGGTTGGCCGCGATCCGGCCAAAGCGCCGTTTAGCTATGAGTTCAGCTCTCCCCAGCAACACGACTTCGCCGTTGCGCAAAGCAGCGCGCTGACTTCGCTCGGCAAAAACTGGGACAGCGCGGGTACGTGCGACTTTGTCAATGGAGCACCCGCGCCGGCTCCCGAGCTGCAGGTGCGA
Source organism: Candidatus Cybelea sp. (assembly GCA_049696515.1). GTDB lineage: Bacteria > Vulcanimicrobiota > Vulcanimicrobiia > Vulcanimicrobiales > Vulcanimicrobiaceae > Cybelea. The sequence goes on from JBAVTZ010000079.1 coordinate 11,190, forward strand.
CCTCGAATCTAGGAGCTCCCTACGTGATATTTTTTCAGGATGCTTGCGACCTTGTCGATCGGAATCGCCTCGGCGACATGCCCTCGCGATTCGACGGTGGTCGCCCGGAGCATCGAATTATAGACCGCTTCTTCGGTCGCTTCGAGCGCGGCTTCGAAGAGCGGCGACATGGCGTCGCTCGTGACAGTCTCATAGGTTGCCGACCAAAAGAATCCGTTTTTCACGCGAGCAGATTCGGCCGTCGAAAAGGCAATAGCAAAATCGCCGCTGCCGTTTTCGAACGCCGAGCCGGTACGCGCCAAGCCGTAGACCGCGCGCACCGCTAGCCGCCGGCATTCCCAGCCCGAGAGCGGCGCGTCGGTGGCTACCACGATCATGCACGATCCGCGCCCTTTACCGGGCGCGTAGGCGAATTCGCCAAGCTCTTTACCGACCGGCGCGCCGCCCATCGTCAGGACGCCGCCGAAGTTGGTCTGGACCAGCACGCCGACGACGTGACCGCCGAACTCCGCCGGCACGGCGCGCGAGGAGGTTCCGATACCGCCTTTCCACCCGAAACAGGTCGTGCCCGTTCCGGCGCCGACGGTTCCCTCGGCGACGCTTCCCGCTTTCGCCTCCTCGATGGCGGTGACGACGTGATCGGGGGTAACGTAGGCGGCGCGGATGTCGTTCAAATACGAGTCGTTGGTTTCACCAACCACCGCATTGACCGACACCACCTCTTCGTTTCCAGGCTGACGCAGCGTCCAGCGAATCGCGCCTTGCATCCCGGCACCCACGCTCAACGTATTGGTCAGCACGACCGGCGTTTCGATCGTTCCCAACTCCTGGACTTGGGTCGAACCTGCCAGCTTCCCGAACGCGTTGCCGATAAAGACCCCACCGGGAACCTTGTTCTGAAAGAGATTGCCGGGGTGTGGAACGACGGCGGTCACTCCGGTACGAATGCGATCGCCCTCAACGAGCGTCACTTGCCCCACGCGGACGCCCGAAACGTCGGTAATGGCGTTCAGCGGGCCAGCCGGAAAGACGCCCGGCGCGAGGCCCAGATCCCTCGCACGCGGCCGGGCTCCGGCTGCGCCCTGACCGACGAGCGCCGAAGCGGCGACGCTCGAGATCGTTCCCACCAGCAACTCGCGTCTGCTCATTTCCATGGGGACCGGCTTCGACGCCGCCTATTTCTTAACTAGCGGCGGGCGCTCAATCTATCTTTGAGTGCTTGTTCCGCCGATGCAGGACGATAGCCCGTGGCAAGCGTAGGGACGCGCGATGGTGCGTTCACGCCGAGCAAATCCGATCAGCGACTGCCCGCTAACGGCTGCGCTCGCCGCCGTAGGCGGCAAATGGAAGATGATCATCGTGTACTCACTGGCCGAGCGTCCCTATCACTTTGCGGGAGTTCGTCAGTTCCTACCCGATGTCTCGCAAAAGGTTTTGACCGAACAACTGCGCGAGTTGATCGGAGACGATATCGTGGTGCGAGAAGAAACCGGACCGCTTCCGGCTCCGGTACTCTACTCGCTTACCGAATACGGTCGAACGCTCTTGCCGCTCATCGATTTTGCGAAAGCCTGGGGCCGCGCGCACATCGAACACTTTACCGAAGAGCAGACGGAACCCGCGAGAAGTCCGCGACCCAGTTCACCTCCCAGGTCGCTCCCCCGTCGTCCGAAAAGGACTGCTCGAAGTGATACCGTTTCGGCGTGATATCGGAGAAGACGAAGCGGCAAAGAATCGCGCGCCCGTTCAAGGTTTCTTGATCGAAAAACTCTCCGCGGCCATGCTTAAAGCCTCCGACGGTAGGCGGAGACTCTAGGCTGCCGTCGCCTGGGCGAGCGAAGCTAATGCTCCACTGATGCGCGCCGGGGTCGTACAAGCGCAGGGACAATCCCACTATTCGGCCGGCGCTCCCAACCAGATCGATCTCTCCTAAGTTCGCGCGCCCGTTCCAGATCTTTCGAACGACCGAAGGCCCGGCGTACGTCACCCAGACGTTCGATCCGGTTAACGGGTGCAACCGGCGCCTCAAGTGCGCCTCCCAACTTCCCCATTCGAAATCGAAGTCGTGTTGGTGCACGTCGCTGCTTGCAAGCGTACTGCTCGAGGACCCGGACTCATTTCGATTCACCAACGTGTAGTCGGCGATCCAGTTTGTCTCCCAGGTCGAGCCGCCATCGGGCGAAAACGCGTATTCGTCGCGGTACGACGTTGGCGTAATAGCCGACGATATACTGCGTACCAGAACGCTCCTGCCGGCGTAGATGTCTTGACTAAAGAACACGCCCCGGCCGTCCCTAAACTCGCCGATCATCGGCGGACCCATCGTGCCGGCATTGCTATTGGCAAACGTAAAGCTCCACTGATGCGTCTGCGGGTTATAAAGGCGCAGCGACTGCCCTTCAAGGTGGCCGGCGGCCCCGTCGATTTCAAGCACGCCGATATTTGCCAGGCCGTTCCAGACCTTCGAAACGACGTGCGTTCCGTCGTATGCTACCCAAGTCTTCGAACGGCTCAGCGGATGCGACAGGCGCAGAACGTGAACCCTCCAGGTGCCGTACTGAAAATCGAAATCGCGTTGGCCGTCGCCTAACGGGGTGGCCGCAGAGATCGGGAGCGCTTGGAGAACGAGGACGAGGATCAAAAGTGAGGCTCGGAGGGTCACGGCGTAGATTCTACCGTGCGCCGCCGGCTCTCGCTAGATGGAACCTCTAGGTAACCTTCACGCGTTCGAGCGTCCTCTTCATCGCGGCAGCCCCCGCGTCCATCAGGCCCGCGACCGCATCGCGACTGTCGTTCGGCAGCAGATCGGTAATCCAGACGATGCGACTGCGGCCGTCGGCCGCTTCGAAGACCTGCAGCGATGAGTTGTAATGCGTCGCTCGGCCGCCTTCTGCAGTCCACGCGTAGCGGCGTCTCTCGTCGTCGAGGTCTACGGTCGATTCGTGCACGACGAGCCCGTTTGCAAACGTCACCACGCGGCCGCCGCTCTCCAGCCGAACGTCGGTAAGCACGCCTTGAAATAGCCGCCGGTGCGCCTCGCCGATATCGCGGATCGCATCCCACACGGTCTCGGCGTCGACTCCGACCAAAATCTCTTTATGGATTGATGCCATACGTCGTTGTTGTCCTCCTACGCTATTGTAGCCGAGCGGCCGGCGCAGCGAAAGAAGGCACATTTTCGTTACTAGGCGGAACCGCTTTTAGTGTGCGAGTGGCCGTACTCCCGTTCGGCAAGTTTAGCATACGATCGTGCGCTCACACTTTTTTCATGGTCGTCATGTACCGTGCATATGGAGCGAGTAGCCGAACACGTTTTTAGGAGAACACACCCTACATGTTCAGAAAATCTTTAGGGATTACGACGGTGGTCACGGCAGTGGTGCTGGCCGCGTGCAACGGAGGTGGCGGCAGTTCCGGTAGCGCAGCCTATGGTGGGCCGCCCCCAACAGGGCCGCCGCAACAGTCAAACATGCCAATGCAGCAGATGGTCGCGGGCGCGTCCGCGTTCGTCAACCCGTCAAATGATCGGACGCTGTATTTCTTAGACGTCGACACTCCGACCGGTGGGACATGCACCGGTGGATGCCTCAGCATTTGGCTGGTGATCGCGCCAAGCGCGGGAGCGACAGGGCAAAACGGCTTTACGGTCATCAAGCGTTCGGACGGCACCGGCAAACAATGGGACTTTAAAAATCACCCGCTCTACGAGTATTCGGGAGATTCGGGCCCCGACCAGTCTAATGGAAACGGCATTCCGTTCGCCGGCGGCCACTGGCACGTGGCACGGCCGACGAGCTAAAACCATGCGCGCTTCATTTCAAAGTCGGTAATCATTATTTATTTTCTTTGAGACATTTCGTACTTAATTGATTTTCGCCGGAAGGCCGCATTTGCTTCGATGCGCTAGTTAGTTCCGGCGAAAGTGAGGTACGAATGTAATGCGATTTATAGCGCGCATCGGCTGTGGTTTGCTCCTAAGCGCATGCGGAGCTAACCTCAACACATCGGCGATCCAAGCGCCGGTGGCCGGGGCTGCGATTCCGCGAAACGTAGCCCCGGATCGGTCGAAGCCGAAGCTGTACGTGGTTAACAATCAGGGAGGTGCCGTAACCGCTTATCGGGCAACTGCTGACGGAAATGCAGCCCCGGCGATCAGCATTTCCGGCTCGAACACGCAGTTAAGCACGCCGATCAATTTGGCAGTAAACGCTAAGGGAATAGCCTTTGTAACCAACTTGGGGAGCGACGCCGTAACTGAATACAGCGCAGGTTCGAATGGCAATATCGCGCCCATCGCAACCATCACCTGCGCCGGGCTCAATCTTCCGGACGGCATAGCCCTTGACGACGCCGGCAATATCTACGTTGCAAACCTCCAAGCCAATTCAATCTCTATTTTCAAGAAGAACGCCAATGGTTGCGTCGCAAAGACAGCTCAGATTAGCGGGCGGAAAACTCGACTGTCGCGGCCGGCAGCACTGCTAATTTCGGGCTCTGTGCTGTTTGCCGGCAATATCGACTCGCACAGCGTGACTGAATACGCCACATCTGCAAGGGGCAACGCGGCCCCTAGCGCCGAGATCGCCGGCAGCAAGACGATGCTCGCCAATCCGGTCGGGCTAGCGTTGGACGGCGCCGGAAATCTGTACGTGGCCGACGACAGCGCCCAAGCGATCTTCGTCTTCGGAACCGGCGCTCACGGAAACCAAAGCCCGATCAGAACGATTCAAGGCAGTCTCACGCAACTGGGGAGTCCTTCCGGAATCGTCCTGAAGAGCGGTTCCATCATCGTCACCGACCCTGCTACGAACAGCATCACCAGCTACCCCGAGACGGCAAACGGCAACGTTGCGCCGTCGAGCGTTATCGATGGATCGAAGACCGGATTGAATTTTCCGGTCGGACTCGCGCTGCATTGAGCGCCGCTTCGGGTGAGCGAGTCACCCGGATCATTCGCGCCAAGTAACGAAAGTGGGCGTACGCTCCGCGAATTTGCGACGGAGCGCCGCGAAACGAAAATCGCCGAGCCACGAGATCTGCGAGGCGAGGCTGTTGCGTGACGCAGCAATCGTGAAGCTCTTAATTGCCTTGTCGTCGTCCCCGGCTGCCGCATAGGCGGCCGCGAGCCACTCGGGATCGGAGGTCGCGCCCCACTGGCGGAGGAGGGAAAGAGCATCGAGTCGATGCCCGGTCAGGGCGAAAAGGCGCGCTCTCGCTGCCCACACCCAGCTCGAATTTACAGGGTTGCGCTGCGCAGCGCGCAGCGTCGCGCCGGCGCGCGAAAAGTCGCCCAAACCTTCGTAGCTGCGTTCGAGAAAATCGAGTGCCGCGGGCCGGTCCGGCATCAACTCGAGAAGCCTCCTAAACGTGTCGCGGGCATTGCTAAAATCGCGGCCGTAATAGTATCCGAGACCGAGCGCGAGCAGAGCCTCGGGAGACGTTGCGTCGGCTGCAACTGCTCGCGTTGCAAACGAGACAGCTTCCCGCGGGCGGCCCTCCCAGAGGGCAATTCTCGACCGTAACGAGAGCGCGGCGGGATCGGACGGGTTCATGCCCAGGGCAGCGTCTAGGTCGCGGCGGGCCTGGGGCAAGGATCGGTCGCAGGTCACGTGCAACATGGCGCCGGCAACGTCGCCCAAAGTAGATATTCGCAAGCCGTTGGCGCGGGCAGCCAGCATGCGACCTTCAGAACAGTCGCGCTCTCGATTGGGAGAGTCATAACCGTCGAGCGCATCCACCAAGGCCAAACCTGCGTAGCCGTCCGGCGTGTTGGGCATCTCTTTGGTGATTCGCGCGAAATGAAATCTCGCAAGACCGAGGTCCACGTATCGGTCGAGGTGATACATTGCGAGCCCCGCGTCCTCGCGCGCGTTCAGCGGCAACGGTTCGGCGACGGTCGGCTTGAACACGATCCAGAGGACGACGCAGAAAAGAGCGACCAGGGCGAATCCGCCCGCCGCGACTCGGTTGAACTTCAGGGCGCGGGGCAAATCTCGGCCGTTTAGCCGGAGGCGGTAGCCGCGGCGCGGTACGTTTTCGATGGACACCTTGGGGTCGGCCGCAAGAGCCCTCCTCAAGAGATAGATGGTCTGCGTCAAGTTGCCTTCGTGTACAAACCCCTCCGGCCACACGTGCGCAAAAATTGTCTCGCGCGAAACGAGCGCGTTTACATTGGCTAGCAGTAGATCCAAGAGGTGGGCCGCTTTGCGCGTGAGCAGAACCTCGGCGCCGTTCCGGCGCAGCAATCGGCTCTCCGGATCAAAGGTATAAGATTCCAGCCTCATGCCACGCTCCCGATTTCTCAATAGACTCAATTCTTAGGGTTCGAATCAACTTTTTTAAGACATGCCGGCGATCTTTATTTATGCTTCAAGCGTGATATCTACCCTGCGGCAACTGCCACTTGGTGCAATCGAAAGCCGATCGCCCTCTAAGACCGGGGCGAGCAGCCAGATACTTTCGGGCGAGCAGGCCGATGTGGCGATGACCTTTGGCGAGTTCCGCGTAGACCCACTGCGGCGGACGTTGAGCCGGGGTCAAGAGGTAATGCGGCTTCCGGAGCGCCTCTTCGGCGTTTTGTCACTCTTGGTTCGATCGAGCGGCGCCGTGGTGGAGAAAGAAACGTTCGCGACCATCGCATGGCCGGACGCCGTTATGACGGATGCGAACCTGGCGCAGCATATCTACAAACTGCGAGAGTTGCTGGGCGAGACTGCAAGAGATGGTACGTCCATCCTGGCCGTCTCAGGGCGAGGCTACCGATTCACCGTTCCGGTCCGGGCGGAGCACGCCTCGGCCAAGGCTTCTAAAGCGGCCTTCGAGACCCACGCAATTCTGTTAAGCCGAGGCCTCGAGCCTTTGGTCTATCACGCACAGGCAAGCCGCCTAATTGAGCGCGGCAGCGCTGGGGCTCTCGCCCGCGCCATCGACTTTCTCGAAGCGGCCCTGCGGATCGATCGGAATTACACGCCCGCGCTGCTCGGATTGGCGCGGGCACACGCGCTACTCGCCGAACGCTCATTTGCGCGCCCACGCGCAGCCTTTCAAACCGCAAAGTCAGCGGTGGCGCAAGCCCTCGTGCTGGACCCGGGTTCATCCATGGCGCATGCGATACGAGCGGAGCTCATTGCCTTGGACGAATGGGATTGGGCCGGCGCCGAACGCGAAATCGCGATGGCCGCGCAGTTGGACCCGGCTTCCACCTTCGTGCGCAGCAGCGCAGCGCGGCTTCACATTTACACGGGGTCGTACGACCGAGCGATGATCGAGGCTCAGCTTGCGCTGATGGCGGAAGCGTCCTCGCTGACGTTACTCTTAATCCTGGTTAGCGTGTTTATCCATTCTGGACACTACCAGCACGCCATTGCGATTCTTTCGAACCTTCTCGAGAGCGATTCAGATTTCCATGCCGCAAGACGCGATCGCGCTCATGCATACTTGCTCGATGGCCGGCCAAACGAAGCCATCGGCGATCTTGATCTTCTTGCGCCGGATCGATCCGAAGAGTTGAACGGCCGGCTACCGCTCCTGGCGCGCGCCTACGCCGATAGCGGCGACCATGGGCGGGCAGCAGAGATCTACGGCCAACTCCTCGAGGCGAGTCGCGCGGAGTACGTTGCAGATTGGAACCTCGCAATCGTCGCCGCTGGGCTAGGAAGGTTCGACGAGGCCACGTGTCATTTGGAGCAGGCTCTTGAGGCGCGTGAGCCGTCGCTCAACCTTTTACAGAGCTTACCCTGGTTCAAGCCCATTTCAGGATCCAGCCGCTTTAAAACGATCCTGGCGCAGGTTGGCCCGCGCTAACACTAACGGACATAGTCACGGGGCAATCCGGAAAATCGTGCCGCACGTGAAAGATGCGCACCTGCCAGTTCCACCGCCGCCGGTGATTCCGTAAAACAGGCCGTCTACGATCGTTAGCCCTACGGGACTCTCTCCATCACGTGGTGGTCCGTTGAAGCGGTGAAGCGTGTTCTTCACGCGCGATCGGGTGAGGGTGAAGATGGTTCCATATCCCCCAGCGCTGGCAAAGCCATCGCAACACGTCGTCCCGTACAGTTGCCCCTTCAGCCAGACGAGGCTGTTCGGACCTGCACCATCCGCGTAGCCCTGGAACGTATAAAGTACTCTCTCGTGCCCGGATGTGGTGACGGAGAAAACGACGCCGCACGGTCTGTTTCCACCCTCGCACGTTTGGCTGCCACCCTCCATCGTCGTGCCGTAGAGTACGCCGTTCGCTTCGATGAGGCTGTTGGGATCGGACCCATCAGGAATACCTTGGAATCGATGGAGCACCGTTTCCTTGCCTGATGGCGTCACCGCGAACACGGTCCCTGGCCCGTCGGGAGCGCATTGCGAGCTTATCCCGCTGCCCTGAGCCACTCCGTAGATGGTTCCCTTGAACGCAAGCAGGGATCTCGGCCAACAGCCATCCCCGCGGCCCTTAAAACGATAAATCACCCGCTCTTTTCCGGCCGAATCTATCGAAAAAATCCTGCCGCAGCCATAGTAGGATCCGCAGCGCGTCTCATAGCCAAAGCTTGTCGCGCCGTAGAGCACGCCATTAATGAGAACGAGCGAGCTGTCGGGAAACCATCCGTCAATCTTGTTGGGTTTAAAGCGGTAGACGACGCGTTCTTTGCCGGATGAGTCTATGGCATAAACCGTCCCGCAGCCGTTGCCCCCGCGACAGCTGGTTCCGCCTCCAACATATGTCACGCCGTAAAAGGACCCGTGAAATTCCGTCAGGCCGCCGTTTGGTTCCCAACCATCGCTCCCGCCTTGGAAGCTGTAAATGACCTTTGGCTTTCCGGAGAGCGATGAACTGAAGACGGCGCCGTGATTGGTCGATCCGCCCTCCAGGGTAGTGCCGTAGAGCGAGCCGTTAAAGATGCCCATCCCGGAGGGATCCTGGCCGCCGGGCTCGCCACCAAACGAATAAAGCATCTTGTACTGATGCACGTCAGGTCGCAAGGAAACCAGTTCTCCGCCAGGCGTCGGAGGCGTGGCATTCAGCGTGCGGGCGCAGCCCGACAAAACGGCAATGGCCGCAAAGCAATAAACCGCGACACGAACTGCGATAAGGGAGTTCATAGGAGCACAACGTTACGCTAGCCGCCAATCCTTGTCCTCGGAACTTCGTCGCGCTATCGCTTCAGATTTCCCAGAGTTGCGTGACAGAGGCACTCGCGTCCGACTCGCCGACCGGCAGCCCCTCCCCACTATATAAGCTAGCTCCGGTCAAAGGCGCTGGCGTCAGTACGTCGACGCCTTCTCGATCAGCGCAGATATCATCTATCACTTGATCGTACCGCGTGAAACTAAAAGCCGATACGATCGATGAATATCCCGTTGTGGGCTGAGGGGGGGGGCTTGCGTACTCCGGATTTGGAGTATATAATCTCCAGAAAAGGACCCACAGAGCAAATGACCGTTCTCGCCTATCCCAAAACCCGGTACGCCGTCGCGGATCTGGTGGATATTACGTCGCCGGAGGAACGCAAGCGGCTCGGCCCGTCGGCGTTGAAGGCCTTCTTCAACATCGTGGACTGCTGGCAGCTCCGTGACGACGACGCAAGGGAGCTTCTGGGTGGAATGGCGAGCAGCACCTACTATGCGATGAAAAAATCGCCGCGTCGCACGCTCGACCCCGATACCATGCTGCGGATTTCATACCTGATCGGCATCTTTAAAGCACTCAACATTCTCCACAGTAAAGCGCTAGCCGATCGATGGATCACGCTTGCGAACCGCAACCCGATCTTTCGCGGCGTGACGCCGCTGGAGTACATGGTTCGCGGCGGAATTCCGGCGATCCAACTCGTGCGCCGCCTTCTCGACGCGCGACGTGGCGGCATCTAAGCCTTTACCGCCGGCCTCGCTCGTTCGCCGCAGCGACACACACCGCTTCATCGCAACCAAGCGCGGCGAGAGTGTGCTCACGCGCATCGCGGATTCGAGCCGGCACCTCCAGGATATCTTCAAACTCGACATCGCGACCAACGAGCGCACCCTGGTCGAAAGCGGCGTTCCGCGCGGTATTGACGTTCACGAACTGGTCTTCGGCCTTCCGTACTCTCAGATCGTAAACGCCGCCTTTACCCATCCCCATCCTCTGGGTAGCCGTTTCAATGGCCCCGATCGCGGCGCGTGGTACTGCGGATTCGAGACCGAAACCTCGATGGCGGAGATCGCCTTTCACAAGACGGTCGACCTTCTCGAAATCGGCGTCTTGGAAGACGACGTCGCCTTCGACGACTACACCGCCGACTTCAGCGCCGAGTTTCACGACCTGCGCAGCGTCAAGCGCTTCGCGCAGTTCTTGGATCCCAAGAGCTACGTCGCATCGCAACGACTCGCGGAGCAGCTCCTGGCGGCGGGCTCGCTTGGCATCGTTTATCCGAGCGTGCGGGAAGCCGGTGGCACTTGCATCGCCTGCTTCCGTCCGGCACTGGTGACCAATGTGAAAAAAGATTCCACCTATCGCTTCGTCTGGACCGGAACGACCGAGCCCACGATCTCCCTTGCGTAACGGCCGAAAGTTCGCTGCGGCGCAACTCAAAACGCTCCAGAGAATGTTTACTGCTCTGTGGACACCGCGCTTTTTCATTCGATGCTCGAAACCCCGGTTGGCGCGATCCAGCTGTCGGTAGACGACGAGGGCGTATTAGTCGAGATCCTGCTCCCGAACCGTAAGCCGGCGGCTTCGTCACCGAAGCCTCTGACGGCGGCCGCAGAGCGAGGAATGCGAGCCGTCAAGCAGCAGCTTAGCGAATACTTTCTGCGCAAGCGTCGCGTCTTCGATTTGCCCTTGCTGCCTAAAGGCTCGCCGTTCGAACAGCAAGTGTGGACAACGCTTTTGGCGATCCCGTACGGTAAAACGACCTCGTACGGCGCGATTGCCGCCGAGCTTGGGTTGACGAACGGCGCACGCGCCGTCGGGAGAGCTAACGGCTCGAATCCCATTCCAATCGTGATACCTTGTCACCGCGTCATCGGATCGGGTGGGCAACTAACCGGTTACGGAGGGGGATTGCCGTTGAAGCACGCGTTGCTCGAACTGGAAGGCGCGATCCCACCGCCCGAACCGCGCCTGCTCTGAACGTGAATCCATTCGCATGACGATTGAGACGGCGCGATTGGTGATGCGCCTTCACCAAGCCGGCGATTTTGACGCGAGTGCGGCAATGTGGGCCGACCCGGAAGTCGTCCGGCATATCAGCGGCGTGCCCTCGAGTCGCGAACAGAGCTGGAGTCGTATTCTGCGATATAGCGGGCATTGGACGCTCCTCAACTACGGCTATTGGCTCGTCGAGGAGCGAGATACCGGCGAGTTCGTCGGCGAAGTCGGGTTTTCAGATTATCATCGCGCAATTCAACCCTCACTCGACGGTATGCCGGAGCTCGGCTGGGTCTTGGCGCGCCACGCCCAGGGAAAGGGCTACGCCACAGAAGCCGTTCAAGCGTCGCTGCGGTGGGCGAAAACGCACTTCGCGCCGTCGACGCAGATCGCAAGCATGATAACGGCTGAAAACGTAGCCTCTCTGCGCGTCGCCGAAAAATGCGGCTTCCGATTGTGGCAGGATTCGCGCTACCAGAATCAGCCGGTGCTCCTGTATGTTCGCGGCGTCGCTGACTGAACGGGGCAGAGTTGTTGCAGCTCGGCTTTCGTTGCCGCAAAATCGCGCTCGAAGGTGGGATTTTGCATCATTTCAAACGCCGCTAGCGTTCCGGCGGTCCAGCCTGCTGCCACGTCGCTGGGATAGTGCAGGCCCAAAACGATTCGATTCTCGGCGAAGATGCGCGCTTGCACGAAGATCTGGTCTCGTTTGCAGGGCACCAGCTGCGCTAAAAAAATTGCCGTGGATGCCGCGAAGGCTGCGTGTCCGCTCGGGTACGAGCTGTGCTTCTTTGCAGCACCGTTCGGCCGCGGCCGGTCCCAATACCGCTTGGCAAGATCGACCAGCTTTTCGACGTCCGAGCCGACGCGTCCGAAGAACGCGGCGGTCAACGGAAATTTCGGCGCCGTGAAGCCGGGCCCAATCGAGGCCGCAAAGAAAAAGACGTCGCGGCGCGACGCCTCTTGCGCGAGGACGAACTGCGAGGAGTTACGCGCGACTGTCGCGGCGACCGCCTGTTCGTCGCCGCGTTCCTGGGCCGAACCAGGGTCGGGTGGCGGCGGCAGCAAGACGGTCAGGTCGACCTGGGCGGGATCCAAATAATGAAAGTCGGCGTCTGTCTTCGCAACGCCGGGCGCGCAGAGCACCGCAAGCAAAAGGACGAAAAATACGGCCTTCCCGCACTCTCGTGACACGACGGCGCGTATTCTGCACGCTCGCAGCCTTACACTTTTTACAGGCGGGACGGCTAGGTACGAAGCATGCCTCGCTTCAGCTCGAAAGATCTCCGCAAGCGACATAGTCTTTGAGGTCGGACAGGGACTTGTGGACGTTGACTGCCAGACCGCCCGCGGTGAGGACCGAAATCGGCTGGTTGACGGTCGTTTCGGAGATACCGTCGACGACTGGGGTAAGCGGGTACTTCGGTGCCGGGTTCAGTTTGGCGCACGAACCGCTATGGATGTGGGCCGGCTCGGCACTGCTTGGGGCACCAAGCAAATGAATCTCCACAACGGTTTTCGACCCCCGGGGCTTTAGAGCAACGGTCCCGTGCTGCCCGGATCCGTTTTGAGCGTTTAGCGCAAAGACTCTGCCACCCGAATTATCTGCGGCCAACGTTGGGAGCGCGGCCGCCACCACAAAAATGAAGACGAGGAAGAGCTGGAAATATCTCATGAGCATCTTGTACCCGTAAAAGGGATTTCTGCCACATCATCGTCGCCGGCGCCGTCTGGACGGCCCAAAGGAGTATAATCAAAGGCATCTAGCGAGCTAACTCGCGAGGAGGACCCAGATGTTTCGGATATTGATCGCCGTGCTTGTTTTCCTAGCGCCAACGGCGCCGGCCTTCGCGTCACAATGCGCGGGCGTGGACTTGGCCATCGGTTCGGTCTCCGTGAAAAGCGTCAGCACCAGCGGGGGCATGAATAGCTACAAGATCACGGGCACCGTGACCAACGTCGGCTCGGCATCGCAGGTGGCCAATCCGCTACAATCCGTCGATATCTATCGGGGAAAAGAGAAGTTGGATAGCCAAAGCTTTCCCGCACTCAAGGCGGGAGAGTCGTATATGTTTTCTTACGTTTCCATGCGGGCGGCCTCTGCGGGAAACGGTACGACGCGGCTGCGATTTCAACTCAATGTGAGGCACCCGGCGCCGGCCGACTCCCAGACCTGCAACATGGCCAACGACAGCTTCACGCTAACGTTCTAAACAACCCCGCTAAGCCGACGAACCGCATCCTTGCCGTTAGAAGGATCTGCTAGCGCGCAGCCGGCCGGTCGCGCTGAACTTCGCGTTCGCCAGGCGAACGCCGCGAAGCACGCGAATCGATAGCACTGTTTTTCCGCCCGTATTTAGAAAGACCGAATGCATCGTTCCGTCACTAAAGCTCTTATCGTGCTTGCACTGTCTGGTTTGGCGAGCTGTTCGGGGCAGAATAGTCCCGGTGCAGAAGCAGGCACCCATATCAGCCGTGCACAGTATAGGCACTTTTGGAATGAAACTCTTGGGAATCTGGCGGCAATAACCGTCGGTTCCAACTACGCAGCGATGGCGGCAGTAGACGGCGATCGCGCCCGGGCGTCTCGCATCCTTGAATATTCACAAAGGTTCGCCGAAAGCGCGGAGAGTGAAACGGCCGGCGTTCCCCATGGCTGGAATACTCGGGATATCGGAGGCCGGTTGCGTCGAGCGGAAGTCGCGCTATCGAATGCCACACTCGGTTTGCGCCATTACCTCGACCATGGCAAACCCTCCGACTTAGCCGCCGCACAGAATGACCAGGCTCGGGCGGCGTTCGACTTAATGGCCGCCACTTCCAGTGCCCAAAAGTCCTATAAAAGTTTGGGCGGCAAACCCTCTGACTTGGAAACGCTACAAAGTAAGACTCAGAGCGCGATTGCGGGCTTCGATTCGATGATGGGCGCTAGCACCGACGACGATCAGTGACGCCCTAACTACAGCGAGCACTTCTCGAAATGGAGTCTACGATGAAGAACACTTTTATCAGCTTTGCATTCCTATTCGCGAGCGCGGTTGCATTCGCTCTCGGCGACATCACCGCAGCTAAAAGCGCAGCGAACGATATTAGCTCGGCGCTCGGCCAAGACTCCGCGACGGGGCTGCCGTACCTTCGAGTGCTCGTAGTCAACCGCTCAGGGGCGCCGATTCAGTCCGTCACCACCTCGGCTGCTGCTGCTCCATCGAGCCACACGGTAACGCTCGCCGATGGAGGTGCTTTTCCGATAGATGGAATGCTGACATTTGCATCGGCCGTTGGCCGGCAATGTGACTTGATCGTATTCCAGAACGGGCAAAGTCAGGTACTTCCGATCGATCCATCGGGACGCTCGTTAAACAATATGCGAGTAGCCGGAACCGTCTCCGCTTCCGGAAATCCTTTTGGATACAGCTGTTCGGTCGTCCTGAGATACACGGCGCCGTAGACCATGCTCAAGGCATAGGTTCTAAGCAGAGTACCGTCGTATGCTCTCGGTATGAAAGGCCAGCCTGAGGTCATCCAGAGCCTGAATAAGATGCTCACGAACGAGCTTACGGCGATCAATCAGTACTTCTTGCACGCGCGGATGCACAAGAACTGGGGATATTACCGCTTGGGCGAGCGCATCTACAACGAATCGCTAGGCGAAATGAAGCATGCCGATTGGTTGATACAGCGCATTCTCTTCCTGGAAGGGCTGCCAAACGTGCAGAATCTCGGCAAAGTGCACATCGGCGAAGACGGGATTGAGGCGCTCGAATGCGACCTACGGCTCGAGATGATTGCGCGCGACGATACCGCCGGCGCGATCACCCTCTTTGAAGCCCGGGCTGATTACGCCAGCCGCGAGGTCGCCGCGCGCATCTTGGAAGACTCCGAGGAGCACGTCGATTTTCTGGAGACGCAGCTGGCACTCGTCAAGTCGTTGGGCCGGGAAAACTATCTGCAGCAGGCGATGGCGACGCTTCCAACTTCGGAGCACTGAGGGCGATGATCGCATCAACCTCGCCCGCGCAGGCATAGCACTGCGCGACGCAGTCGCAGCGGGCGTAGACTTCGTCGTGGGTGCGCGCCCCCTCTTCGACAGCGGCTCGAATTCTACGTTCGGTAAGTCCGTTGCAGATGCAAACGAACACAGCTCACAACGGCTTTCCATCGTCGCTGCTTCCCAGGATGAATGGCCGCAGCAGCGGCAGCGGCGGGTCGCCGCGCGAGAGCAGCTCGTCGTGGAAGTTCTCGAGGGTGAAAGCGTCGCCTAGCTTCTTTTTGTAGTCGCTGCGAAGCTTCAGAATCATGAGCTTGCCTAGCGTGTAGTAGCCGTACATCGGGTCTTGCGTGCCGCGCAGCGATTCCTCGACCGCCACTTGCGGGGTTTGAAAGCACTGATCCGTGAACAGGTGCTCGGCTCGACCGAGGCTCATGCCTTGGGTGTGCAGCTTGACTCCGACGACGTAACGGCAGGCGCGAAGCAATGCCTCGTCGAGTTGCGCCAGCCGAACGCGAGGATCGCCGTTGCCCCAGCCCTGGTCCACCATCATCTGCTCGCTGTAGTGCGCCCAACCTTCGGCGAACTCTGAACTTACCGACAGCTTACGTGTCAGGCTAAGGTCGAGGCCTCGATCGATTGAAAAGTTCGTGAAATGGCCCGGATAGACTTCATGGGCCGAGATGATGGGAAACTCGAAGTCGTTAAACTGGGCCAAGAAGTCTTCTTTTTGCTTGGGAGACCACGACGGATCCACGGGCGTCACGTAGTAGTACGCCTGCGTCGCGACGGTTTCGAGCGGTCCGGGTGAATCTTCCGCTGCGCTCGTAGTCGTGCGCTCGAATGCCGGTGTCTCAACTACTTTTATATTTGCGTTGGGTGGAAGCGTGACAATCTGCTTGGCCTCGACGAAAGCGCGCAGCCGAGCGAGATCTCTCTGGGCGGTCGATAGCAACGCATCAGGCGGTGGATGAATCCGCGTGATCGAGAGATAGACTTGCAGCGGTGTGGCCTTGGGGTTGATCTTTTTTGCGGTGGCAATGAACTCAACCCGCAGTCGCTGCAGTTCGCGCTGGCCTACCGCGAGATATTGCGGTAGAGCCATGTCCAGCCCGTCTTCGTAGAGCAGTCGCTTGCGATAAGCATCGGAACCGATCGCAAACGTTCCGGTCGGCTTGATGCTCTTGATCCATCGGGCGTACCGGGTCATCGCGGATGCTGCGGCGGCGTTCGCGGTTTTGAGGTTCGCTTGCAGGGCCGGGTCGTGTACCGATGCAAACGCTTCCGGCACCGAGGTGTTGAAGAAGTCCACCGCACCCAAGGCGTCTTCGGCGGAGATGCGTTGCGTCACGGCATCGACCGTCGTGGTGTCCTTCTCTCCCTGAAGGAGCATGGCCGGAATCAGGCGCTCTCGCGCAATCGCGAAGGCCATTCGCTTTTCGAGCGGAGCATAATCCTTGCTCATCACGGTAAAGATCGCGCCGCTTGCAGCCTGCGTATAGTTATCCGGGTTGTGCCGCCACTGCGCGAGAGTCTCGTTGAGCAAGAGATCGTCTCGCAACGCGTACTCGAGCAAAGTCGCATCGAGGGCAAGGCTCGGCGAGAGGCTCGAACGGTCGATCGCTGCGAGCCGGTCGAGATAGGTGTGGTCGAGGCGGAGCCCAGCGGTGATTCCAGCGGCTGAAAAATCGCCGATCTGATCGTCGTAGTCGTGCACGCCAACCTGCGTCGCGTTGATCGGGTTCAGGCGGAAATTCTCCGCGTAGTAAGCCTTAGCGAGCGTCGTGTACTGCGAGTCGGCATTAGCCGGCGCTTCTGGGCTTGGCGAAGCACCAAGCAGCGCTAGCACCAATACGACTGCAACGAGGCGCAGAGATCGGTTCATAGCTTAGCCTTCGAAATATCTCGAGTACCACCCTTGCAGCGCAGTGTCCCGTACTAAGCTGGCGGAAAGTTGCTCATGATGAAGGCAGCATCTTTCGCGAGCTTCGCAATCATGCTAAAAATGGGAGATGCGCTTTACATTGTGTACCGCGATTATTGCCGCTGTGGCTATGGTGACCGTAGCGAGCGCCGCGTCCGACACCGAGCCGCAGAGCGAGGCGGCATTCCTCCGGATTCCCAGCTCTAGCGGTGCCCGCGCCAGTTCGCAGGTCATCAACGAGCGCTACCATTATCCCGGGACGCCGGGCGACTACAGTCTCGCCGTCTATATGCGCGATGCGATGCGTGGCTTTGGGCTGCGAGCCTGGATCGAGGCATTTCCGGCAACGGTCTACACGCCGCGGGTCTTGCAGCTGCAACTGCTCACGTCGCCGGTGGTCACATTCGACTTGCGCGACCAAAGAATCGCGGCCGACCCCGACGGCTCACGGCCGGACGCAGGATTGCCATTTAATGCCGGGAGTGGAAGCGGCGACGTGCGCGCACCGGTTGTCTATGCCGGCCGCGGGCTGGATGCGGACTACGCGACTTTGGCCAACGCCGGTGCCGGTGTGCGCGGACGGATCGTATTGATTCGATACGGCGCGGAGTATCGCGGCAATCTCGCGGCGCGCGCAGCGGCGCACGGTGCCGCAGGCGTGATCTTCTATTCAAACCCCAAGGACGACGGCTCCGGGCGCGGGGCCGTCTATCCCAGCGGTCCGTATCGGCCGGCCGGCGCGGTTCAGCGTGGCGACGTGATGGGCGATGACCATCAGCCGCTGCATATTCCGACGTTGCCGGTAACGGCGATTACGGCGCAGCGCTTATTGAAGGAGATGCGCGGAGGCAGCGTAACCCAGGTGCCCGTGCGTCTGCACGTCGAGATGAACGCACGGCGCACGACGCTTTGGAACACCATCGGCGAGATCGCGGGCGCGAATCCTAGCCAAATGGTGATTCTCGGCGGCCACCGCGACGCGTGGGTCTACGGCGTCTCCGACGACGGCTCGGGTGTCTCCACGCTGCTCGAAGTCGCGCGCGGCTTGGGTGCGTTGCATCGCCGCGGCTGGGTGCCGCGGCGCACCATCCGCATCGCCGGGTGGGATGCCGAAGAGATCGGCGAACTGGGCTCGGAAGCCTACGTCGCGACGCACCATTCGGAGTTACAGCGTGGGCTCATTGCCTACGTCAATACCGACGAGTCTGCCTCGGGCTCCAAGTTCGGTGCCGCCGCCGCTGGGGCGCTGCTGCCGACGCTCACGCCGGCGGTGCAGCAAGTTCTGCATATCGCGAACCCGCAAGTCGATGTGCCGGCGGGCGGTTCGGACTTCGAATCGTTCATCTACACGTTGGGAACGCCGATTCTCGATCTCGGCTACACCGGTCCGTTTGGGACGTATCACTCACCCTATGACGACTATCGGTACGCTTCCCTCTACGCCGACCCTGGATTTACGCACCATCGAACGATCGCCCAAGCAATCGGGATCATTGCGATGCGCACGGCCGACGCCGAAAGTCTTCCCTATCGATTCGAACCGTACGTGCAGGTGCTCGGCGCAGGCTTGCAGATACTGACGAAAGCGGCCGGGCAGGCACAACTGACGATCGACCCGGCACTCGGTAACGCGATCGGAAACTTCGGAAATGCGGCTCGCGCGTACGACACCAGCCCGCAATTTCACAACGATGCTCGGGCCTTGAACGTGGCTCAGCAGCTCGACCTGCTCGCCTATTCGGCAAACGGCTACGCAAGCGTCGCATTTCCAGCCGTCGCTAAGGCGGTCGCAACCGGTCATCAGAGTGCCGTCGACACGTCGGTGCATGCAACCGTAACGACGCTCAACGCGGTAACGGCACTCCTGACCGGTAAGAAGTGAAACAGTTACAGGGCTTCGCTTCTTACCGGCCGACGTCGATCTTTTAGCGGTGCGCGTCTCGGGTCAGCACGATGCCGTCCGGTTGGGCCCCATGCTGAAAGAGAATATCTTTGCTCGACGCGCCGCCCGTTGAGTACGGATACTTATCGGCCGAACTTACGAGGAACTTATCAGGCTCGACTGGCCCCGATGCCATTGGCCCTCCGTGGGCCGCATCTGCCACCCAGATGTCCTTGTTCGTCCGGTTGAACGCGAAGCTTATCGGATCGCCGGCGCCCGTGAGCGGCGTCGTCGCAATCGGCATGCCGAGCGAGCCCTTCACGGGTGCATTGTAGGTGAAGATCTCGATGTTTTCCTGATCGTCCACTGCGATTTTGCCCGTTGACGAAATTGCGATGCCGCCCGGGTACCCGACGGAGTTGCCGGTGGCCAGGACGGTGATCGCCTTCCCGCTAACGCCGCCAACGACTTCTCCGGCGACGAAGGCGCCGGAGGCGTTGGTGCCGTCGATGTAGAGGTTGCCCTTAGCGTCGAACGCATCGAAAATGACTTTAGTGAAATTGGCGTTCGAAAGCGTCGTCAGCAGCGTGCCGCCCTTATTGAAGAAGCTGACGCTTCCGGCTCCGCTGTTCGTCGTGAGTATGTTCGTCACCGCGAGATTACCCTTGCTGTCGATCGTGACGCTGGCGGGAGACTGGCCCGGATCGTTAATGGTCGTCGGCGCACCCTTGAAGCCCGCGGCGTACACCTGAATGCGGCTATTTTTCGTATCGGCGACGTAAAGGTTCCCTGCTCTATCGAGCGCGAGACCTTGCGGCTGCGAGAAGCCGGTTAGTTGCGCGGTCTGCTTGAGGGCCGCGTTGAAAATATCCACCACGTTGTCCGAGGCATCGGAAACAATGATAGACGCGCCGCCCTTAGCATTGATTTCATTGCTAACGAAAGCAGCAGCCGGATGGTTGGAGTGCAGTTCCGGAACGCCCGGACGCAGGACGCTAGAGCTCTGCGAAAAAGCCGAGCTCGGCGCGGGAACTCCGGCGCCGCCGCCCGAGCAACCCGCCAGAAGTGCAAGAGCCACTGTTCCGCTTAAGACGTACTCAAGCCGTGTTTGGATAGGCATTAATGAAAATTCTCCACTGATCAAAGAACTGTTCGCTTGTTTGTGCGAGCCTCGTGCCCGCGTGTTTCTCCATTTGAATTATCTTAGGCTTACCCTTCTTGCGGAAACGGGCGCAAGCTGCCTTGTTGGTCATGCCGTTTCTCGCAAGGTAGCGCCTCAGGAATAGCACGAACGCGAGGCGGGGAAAAGCAACTAATACTCTCCCTTTTACCTAAAGCAGTTGGCGCCGGTAGCGGACGATGCTGAAGACCAGCAGCGATAACGTCACAACTGCAAGCCAGGCGAAGTTTTGCCAGAGCGCGGAAAAATCGGTCCCTCGAATGAGCGCGCCGCGCGCGATGGCCGCGAAGTTGGCGATCGGGTTGGGAACGGTGAGCGGCTGAAGCCACTTCGGCATGGCCTCAATCGGCGTAAAAGCGCCGGAGAGCGTCGCCAGCGGCGGATTGAGAAAGAAAACGGCGAGCTGCGCCTGCAAGGCGTTCTTCGCAACCGTCGCTACAAACATGCCCAGCGCAATGCCGCATAACATGCACAGCGCGACGCCGAGCAACAGCACGAGCAGACTCCCGTGTACCGGCACGCCGAACAAGAAGATGATGGCTCCCAGCGAAACGACGGCCAAGCCGGTGAGCAAAACGAAGAGCGGGATAACCTTCGAGAGGATGATCTCGGTGGTCGATGCTGGCGACATCAGCAGTTGCTCGAGCGTTCCCGCCGAGCGCTCCTTGATCATCATGGTCGAAGAGATCATTGAGCCGTTGAGGATCAGCAAGATCCCTAGGATGCCGGTCACCATAAACCAGGAGTCCACTAGACCGGGGTTGTTCACGTAGGTGGACACCAGCGCGACCCTGCCGGTCGCCGGCGTCCCGGCCAAACGCGCGCTCAAATCGGCGATGGTCGATTCGGCATAGCCTTGCCCGATGTCGGCTACGTTGGCATTGGTCGCATCGATGAAGAGCTGAATCTGGGTGGGCTTGCGCAGCACGATACTCCGCGCGTAATCAAACGGGATCACCAGCCCCGCATCCACCTTGCCCGTGCTGATCGCGTCGCCGAGCGCGCGCGCCGAGTCATAGTTGCCTGCCATCACAAAGCTCTGGCTCTGCGTCAGCACCTCGACCAGGTTGCGGCTCTGCGGCGTGCGGCTATCGTCCACGACGCCCAGCGGAAGATTTTTGACGTCGGCGCTGAGGACGTATCCAAAGACCACGAGCTGGATGAAGGGAGCCACGATCGCGATGAAGACGATGCGCCGGTCGTGGCGCATCTGGCGAAATTCTTTGAGGAGCAGTGCGAACAGCCGCGGCATCGGTCCGCTACTCCGGCAGCTGCATCGGGCGCATTTTGAGCCACGCGAAGAAGTAAAAGACGCTCCCGATCAAAGCGATAATGGCCGCCTTGTACCAGGTGGCCGGCCAGCCGCCGCCCTGCAGAAACGCGTCGCGCGCAATTTCGATGTAGTACCGGCCCCAGACGAAGTTCGGGATCCAGCGCAGTTGGATCGGAATGTTTTCAATTGGAAAGAGCAGCCCGGACATGATGAAGACGAGCAGGAATCCGCCCAGCGCCACCGCCGCGATCGCGGCGAGCTGGTTGGGAATCGCGACGCCGATTAGCGTCCCGAATGAGGCCACGCAGAACGCGTAGAGCACCGACGCCACCAGCAATGGCGTCGGATCGCCGGCCAGGCTCAGCCCGAAGTACGTGAACAACAGGGCGGTCAGGATCACCGCTTCGAGCGCGAAGACGATCATGATCGAGAAGATCTTGCCCAATAAATACTCGTGCGCGGAAATGCTCGAGACGTACACTTGTAAGATCGTCTTTTGCTCGCCCTCGCGCGCCACCGCTAGTGCGGCGAGCAGCGTCGGGAAGATCGTCAGCGCCAAGACGAAGACCCCGGGGCCGTAAAACTTCTTCGAATCGCGGCCGGGATTGAACCAGAGCCGAATCTGCGGAACGATCATCACCACGCTCGATCCGGGCGCGAGCGTGCGGTTGTATTGCCCGATGACCTGCTGCGCGTACCCGGTTACCAGCTTGGCGGTGTTGGCGTCGGCGCCGTCGACGATGATTTGCACGGGAGCCGCACGCCGGCGCACGAGATCCCGCCCTAAGGTCGCCGGAATGATCAGTGCCGCGCGGATTCCGTTGCGTCCGATGGCGCGGTCGGGATCTTCTTGTACCGGCCACTCGGCAATCTTGAAACTCAGCGAAGCCCGGAATGCATCGACTAGCCGCAGCGATGCCGGCGAACCATCGAGATTCTGCACCACGATCGGGAGCTCGCCGACCGTAAGCGAGATCGCGGTTCCCATCAAGAGCAGCAGAATCGCCGGCAGCGCGAGCGCCAGCGTCAGCGCGATCCGGTCGCGCACGATTTGGATGAGCTCTTTGTGAACCTGCGCGAGAAGGCGGCGCACTAGGCGGCGTTCTCCGCGCGTTGAACCGCACCGATGAAGACGTCTTCCAGCGAAAACGTGGCTTCGCGCACATCGAGGACCCGTACGCCCGCCGCCTCAAGCGTCGCGCGGGTCTGCGCGATCGCGGTAGCCGCGTCCCCGTCAGTCACTACGTGCAACCGGTCACCGAAGACCGAGACGCGCCATGGATCGCTCGCTGCACCGAGGGCCCGCATCGCGCGCGATACGTCGTCAACGCGGGCTTCGATCAGATGGCCGTGCTGCGATTCCTTCACCTGCGAGGGCGTGCCCTCCGCGATGAGCTTGCCTAATGACATGAAGCCGACGCGATTACACTGTTCGGCCTCTTCGAGATAGTGCGTCGTTACCAGCACGGCGGTGCCACGGTCGGCCAGCTGATTGATCAAGCTCCAGAAAACCCGGCGCGCGATCGGATCGACGCCCGATGTCGGTTCGTCGAGAAAGAGCACGTCGGGTTCGTGCATGATGGCCGAACCAAACGCGACGCGCTGCTTCCAGCCGCCCGGGAGGCTTCCGGTAATCGTGGTTTCCCGGCCCCGCAGACCCGAGAAGTCGAGTACCCACTGGATCGTCGCATGCTGCCGCTCCGGCGGAATCCCATAGACGCCGGCAAAGAACTCCAAGTTCTCGATCACGGTGAGGTCGTCGTAAAGCGAGAACTTTTGCGACATGTAGCCGACGCGGCGCCGAATCGATTCCGAGCGCACGTTGCCGCGCTCGCCCGCGAGCGTGACCGTACCGGAGCTCGGCTCGAGCAGGCCGCAGAGCATGCGGATCGTGGTGGTCTTGCCGGCGCCGTTGGCGCCCAGCAAACCGTAAATCTCGCCGAAGCGAATCTGCAAGCTCACATCGTTCACCGCGACGAACGTGCCGAACCGTTTGACTAATTGGTCCGCCGCGATTGCAGCCGTGCCAAGCATCACGCGCTCGGGCTTGAGGAAGGGAAACTCCGTTTTCGCTTGCGGATTCGATTCGCGAATCGACGCGACGAAGACGTTTTCGAGCGACGGCTCGTCGGGACGGATCTTCTCGTAGGGTAAGTCAGCGGCGCTCAACACGTTTTCGATGCCGGCCGTAACCGACTCGACCGCTGAGTCCGCGGCCAGCACGTCGAGGTGATCGCCGAATCGTTGAACGTCCCGCACACCCCGAATTGCGGCGAGCTTTGGGGTGACGAGCTGCGCGCGTTGGAGGTTGTCGACCCGCACCTCCAGGCGTCGCGCGTGCATCGAGTTCCGCAGCGCGCTGGGCGTGTCGAGCTGCGCGATCTCGCCTAGGTGCATGAGCGCCACGCGGTTGCAGCGCTCGGCTTCGTCCAAATAGGGCGTCGCGACGAGGATCGTTAGCCCTTCGCTGGAGAGCTGCGCGAGCGAGTCCCAAAACTCGCGGCGCGAGACCGGATCGACGCCCGTGGTCGGCTCGTCCAACAGCAGCACCGCCGGTTCCGAGACTAACGCGCAGACCAGCGCGAGCTTCTTCTGCATGCCGCCGCTGAGATTGTTCGCAAGGCGGTCCTCGAAGCGATCCATGCCGAAAGCCGCCAGGTAGTGGCGCGCGCGCGACGTTACCACCTGACGCGGCGTCAAGCGAAGATCGCCGACGTAGCGGATGTTCTCCATCACGGTCAGGTCGGGATAGAGGCTGAAGCTCTGCGTCAGGTACCCCGTCTCGGCGCGTGCGTCGCGTGCGGGTTTGCCTAGCACGTTCGTTTCGCCACTGGTGGCGCGCATCACGCCGGCCAGTATTTGAAAGGTCGTGGTCTTTCCCGCGCCGTCAGGGCCGATGAAGCCGAAGATTTCGCCCTTGTCGACTTCAAAGCTGATCCCGCGAACCGCTTCGACCGTGCCGTAGTTCTTCGTTAGGCGATCGACCCGTACGGCTACTTCGGCCATTGGCCGGATGTCAGGATTTCGCCGTCGGCCGGCATGCCGGGTTTGGCTTGGCCGAATCCGTCACGGAGCGCCAGTTTCACGCCGAAGACTTCCTTCACGCGATCGTTGCGGAAGTAGGTATTTTCGGGCGTAAACATGGCCTGCGGATCGATGCGCAGGACGTAGGCATCGAGCGGATGGTTCGGATCAGAATCGAGGAAGACGCGCGCCGGCTGGCCGATCACGACGCGCCCGATTTGATCCTCGGGCACGAACGCGCGTAGGTAAACCTTATCGAGGTTCAAGAGCGTGACGATCGGTGTGCCGGCGGGGAGCACTTCGCCCGGCTCGGCCGAGCGGACCATCACGGTACCGTTGAACGGTGCGCGCACAGTGAGGTCCTGTTCCGTGGCTTCGGCTTGCTGGAGTTGCGCCGTCGCGGCGTGCACGGCGGAGTCTTGGGTGTCGACCTGCGCGGCCGCGGCGGCAGCCTGTTGCT
>JBAVTZ010000080.1:0-62877 GCA_049696515.1 Candidatus Cybelea sp.
GCGACACCGCACTTTTCAGGCGCGTGCTCTACCGACTGAGCTACCTTGGCACGCTGTTGTAACGAGCACACCGCACCCATCCGTTTTCGAGCGAATGTGGTGCGCTCGCGAGAGTGGCGACGCTGATGGGGCTCGAACCCACGACCTTCGCCGTGACAGGGCGACGCTCTAACCAACTGAGCTACAGCGCCAACGCCACCACCCGCCGGCTCGGGGTGGTGGGCACGGTTGGGATTGAACCAACGACCCCCCGCGTGTGAAGCGGATGCTCTCCCGCTGAGCTACGCGCCCGTACCGGTAGCGGCTCCTTGGACAAAACCGTATCTTACCCTACCACTCTGTGGACTGTCCAGCGCGGACTCGCTCGCTCGGCGGTGAAAAAGTGAATCGTGAGCCTTGCCACGGTCGTCCTCGCCGCTGTCTTGGCGGCGGCTACCTCGGTTCATCTTCCGGTATCGACCAACGATCCGCAAGCGCAAGCGTCCATCGATAACGGTCTCTTCCTCTACTATGCGTACAACGGCACCGACGCCGCGCGATCGTTTGCACGGGCTGCGGCGCTCGAGCCCCGTCTTGCGATGGCATATTGGGGCATGGCTTTGGGGGACGGTCCCGATTTGAACACGGCAATCACCGCCGAGCGGTTCGACCAAGCCGCAGCGGCAATTCGGCAAGCCTCCGCACTCGCCGTAGCTTTGCCCGCCCAAGAACGGAGCCTAGTCACGATCATGGCCCAGCGTTACCGCGGTACGTTTGAGAATTGGGCAAGCGACGATGCGGCCTACCGTCAGGCGATGCTCGCGTTTGCCAAATCATCGCAGGACGAAAACGTAGAGCTCTTGGCCGCCGAGGCGCTGCTCGAAGCGAGTGGCCTCGGGTGGCAGCACGGGGCACTCGCGAGTGAGGAGTCACGGGAAGCGCTGGACCTCGTCACCACGGTTCTTCGCAGCGACCCTTCAAGCGTCATGGCCAACCATCTTTGCATTCATCTCTACGATTTGGCCCCCGATCGCAGTTCCGCACGGGAATGCGCCCAGCGACTCGATGCGGCCGTTTTTCCGCCGGAAGCCGAGCACCTTGCCCACATGCCGGCTCACTACTGGATCGAAACCGGCAACTATCGCGCCGCCTTGAGCTCGAGTGAACGCAGCTATGCGCTTTTGCAGCAGATCGACGAGAGCGCCCCGTCGTCAGAACACGTAAATCACTATGCCAAGCATGACGTTGCCGTGGGCTACTCGGCTGCGATGATGCTGGGAAACTACGTGATCGCGGAACTTTGGGCTCGACGGATGGCAAGCGTTTTCGGAACCGGCTTCGATGCCGTAACGGCGCTGCGGTTTGGGCGCTACGAAGCCGCTTATGCGGCGAATGCTAACGAGTTCGGCGGTTCGAGCCTTCACGGTCTCGCCGCATTGGCATTGGGTCATTCGAGCGAAGCCCACCTCATCGCCGCGCGTCTTCGCGGCGGTAACCTAACACAAGAATATCTGCCGCAGCTCTTCCTCGCGCGCGTTGCCGAAACGGACGGAAAATACGACGAAGCCGAGCGCTGGATCGCGCGCAGCAAAGCGAATCAGCTCGCCTCCTTCGCGGGCGAACTCATCCCATTGCTGCCCGCCGACGAGGCGTTGGGAGATCTGCGATTACGCCACGGCGACAATAACGGGGCAATCGCGGCCTTTACCGAAGCGCTGGCCACGTATCCAAACGATCCGCGCGCGCTTTTCGGCCTGGCCACCGCCACCGCGGCCGCGGGAGACAATGCGCAGTCCGCAGCGGCGCGTGCGCGTTTTGATGCAGAGTGGGAGGGGGCCGACACCCAGTTGGACGGCACCCTCCTGCTCTGACGGTTTATGCGGCTTCACCGTTCCGTAAGCTGCGCGCCAGCGTAGCCAGCGCATTGCTCACTGCCTGCGCACCGTTTGCGATGCGGATGCGAACCCTCGTACTTCGTCCGCTTCCAGCCAGGCTCGCTAGCCGGCTGCAACGGGCGTTTTCCAAGGCGTTGTCACGGCGCATCCGGATTTCTCTTTCAAGCCAAATATCCATGATTCGCCTCGCAATCGAAGTGTGTAATGAATTGAAAAGGCCCCCGGTCGATCGCGGAGGCCTTCGGATAGGTTGAGGGACCGACGACGTCTTACGCCGGCCTGCCCACCGAAGGTCCAAAGCGCGTCAACCCGCCACCGACTTGCGGTGTCGCGGGCCAAAGAAGACGTTGTTTATTCATCGTTCCTCTTTTCATGACGAGCGGGTAGTACGCGCAACTTTAGCACGGGCAATAAGCGCTTGTCAAACCAAGGTCGGTCGCCGAAAGAGGTTCGCGGCGCTGGACTGCGAAGGCTCGGCGGTCCTCGCCACGGCGCGATGTACGGGCGGTTAGCTCAGTGGGAGAGCGCTTCCTTGACACGGAAGAGGTCACATGTTCAATCCATGTACCGCCCACCATATCCTATATAGCTTTTTGAGATCGGCGCCAGGTTGCGGAACCGCGGGGCGGGCTAAGCTTGCGCGCGCAGCGATCTGAAAGCTTTGCGAAGCTCCTCTGAAAAGATTTGTGGTTGCTCCCAGGCCGCGAAGTGCCCGCCTTTGGAAATCTGGTCAATGCTGTAATAGATGATGTTGTGATACACGGTCGCGGTCCAACTTCTCGGGGCTTGGTAGATCTCACCGGGAAAGACGCTAACGGCAGCCGGTACGTTGATGCTGGTTGCGTAGCCATTGATGTTCCAATAGAAGCGACATGACGAGATGCCCGTATTCGTCAAGTAGTAGAGCGTGAAGTTATCGAGCAAGTCGTCTCGCGTGAAGCCGTCGGCGGGATGCCCATCTACCGGTTGCCCGAGGATTGCCGACAACTGCACGGGAGCCGGCTGGCCCCAACCGTCGCCGTGGTCCAGCAGCCACGCTGCGAGGCCAATCGGGTCCGTCAATCCGTATAGCGTTTGCGGACGCGTGCGATTCATGGCGCCGTAGGCAAAGTGCAGGGTGGTGAATCTCAAGAGCTGCTCGTACGCCCGTTTTTCATCGGCCGAAAAGCTCGGCAACGGCGGATCACCGCACCGTAGCGCGTTTCCGACGGCCGGTGGAACGACGTAGGGAAAGTTGCTATGAATGCCCAGCAACTCCGGGGGCGCCTGTTGTCCCAGCATACTCGTCACGATCGCCCCCACGTCGCCGCCTTGCGCCACAAACTTCGTGTAGCCAAGCCGACGCATCAGCTCGGTCCAAGCGCGCGCGGTCTGGTCCGGGCCCCACGCCATACTCGGCCTACTGGAAAACCCGTACCCGGGAATCGCCGGTATTACGACGTGAAAGGCGTCCGATGCGCTCGCGCCATAGGCTGTCGGATTAGTAAGCGGATCGATAATTTTCAGTTGCTCGATGGGCGAGCCGGGCCATCCGTGCGTAATGATGATCGGCAACGCGTTCTCTTGTTTCGAGCGAACGTGAATGAAATAGATGTCTAGCCCATCGATCTCCGTCACGAACTGCGGGAGGGCGTTCAGTTTCGCCTCGCACTTATGCCAATCGTAACTCGTGGCCCAATAGCTCGCGAGCGTCTGCATCACCACGAGGGGCACCCCCTGCGAGGTGTCCGCCACCGTCTCTCGTTCAGGCCACCTGGTCGCGTTGATGCGCCTGCGCATGTCCGCAAGTTCCGCTTCCGAAGTATTGACGCGAAATGGGCGGATGGACGTATCGCCGGTCGATTGTTGGGCAACCTCCGTAGCGCTTTTAGCAATAGCCGCCTCTTGAAAACTGACAAGACCTAGAGGGACCGCAGCAGCGGTTAGCGCTGCTGCCCCGCAAAAACCACGACGATTGAGGTCTGGCGCGTTTGACATACGAAGAGCCCTCTACTTGGACTACTTGTAGCTTAGGGTTGTTTGGATCTTGTCATGATTGTAACTCCACATTTTCTGACTTTGTAATGGCAAAATATAGCTATTTCGCAATGGTATTAAGGCGAGTAACAAGTGAATACGAAGCCGCGTGAGTCGGGAATCCAATTGTGCGCACGATCCGCGCGCGGCAGGCGAGCCTATCTGACCATGGCCCGACGACGCTTTTAGCATCACTCTGGTGCAGTGACGTGTTGGAGCGTCTGCACTTAACAACGATGCAGAATGCCGTGCAGGCGGTAGCTAGGTTAGCAGACGAGATTGCTCCAATGCGCCAACGTCAAGTGTCGAATAAGCAGGATGGCTCCCGCCGAGGCTCGCGGACCACCGCGCGCACAGCGATACGGTTGTCTTAAAGTGCGAATCGATCTTCGAAACAGCTGCGTCATCGCTAGAGCCTTAGCTGACGAGGGATCTTCGACGCTTAGTCTGCTGGGATAGCTCACAGCATCGGCGAAGGTCGTCAGCCACTCGTCCGTTCAGCTTCCGGGAGGCAGCGATTATTGCCGGCTCGGGGAGGTTGCGCCGCAACGCCGTTTCGGTCGAGAAATAAGGAGCACTCGTTTCTACTCTCAAAGGAGAACCGTAATTGAAAACGACTGGGTTAGTGAAATACGCCGGTGCGGTGGTTGCACTCGCGATCTTGTCAGCGTGCGGCGGTTCCTCGGCAGTCGCGCCGTCAACCGCTACGCTCAATGGCACCTACATCGGTCGGACGCTCTGGGTGAACGGAAGGCCGGTCACGGCAGCGCGCCTAAACCCGCTTCCCCGTTACGCGACGATTGTTCCTGACCGGCATAGGAAGTCGAAGAACTTTGAGTACATTATCAACACCTACGGCAGCTTTGCGAGCATCTTCGACTATCCGAAGAGCGTGCAGCAGATCGGTACGGTCAATAACGTCGGTGGCCAAGGCTGCACGAACGTCCTCTACGGCTACGGGAAGAAGATCATTTGGATCGTCGCGGGCAATAACCAGATCGAGGAGTTCAAGGTTCCCGACACGCCGATCAAGTCGTTGTCCATCCCCGACTCTTTTCCAACCAGCTGCGCCATGGATGCCAGCGGTGATCTTGCTGTCGGAATCTATGAAGGGTCGGCGAGTGCCGGCGGCGGTAACGTCGTGATCTTCAAGAACGGGAGCGGTTCGGGCACGGTTTACACCACGGCGTTGGACGAAGAGTTCTTTGATGGCTACGACAACCAGGGTAATCTCTTCGCCGATGGCTTCACCGGGGACCGCTCGGGCTTCGGGCTCGTCGAGCTCCCGAAGGGCAGCACTAAATTCCGAACGATCACAACCAGCAACTCGGTGGAGTTCCCGGGGTCTGTCCAGTGGGACGGCACGTACGTGACCGTCTTCGATCAGGTAGCGAACAAGATGTACCAGTACACGATCAGCGGAACGAAGGCGACATTGAAGGGCACCGTATCGTTTTCGGGCTCCAGCGACTGCGCGCAGACCTGGATCGTTAAGGGTCTTGTCTATTGCGGGGACGCGGGTAACGACCAGGGCGAGGTTTTCAAATACCCGGCCGGCGGTTCACCGGCGGCGGTCCTCACGGGCAATTTCGCCGAACCGCTCGGCGTGACCGCAGCAAAGAAATAATCTGACCTTCTCGTTTACGTAGAGTCACAGAAGAGCACCGGCTTATTCAAACACGCCGGTGCTTCTTCTCAATTGCTTTACTATCGCGCTGTAGGTTTGAAAGGCACGCACTCCCGGCTGAGAAGAGCCTCGTCGCGGCCCTATTTGTAGCGCCATCCGGGGAATGCGCTGGAGATAAGGAGCACCCATGAGAAAACTTCGCGGCTTCTGTATTCTTTCGATCCTTTGGCGCCCGATCGTGGTGATGCTGGCGGTTGCCGTCGTGCCTGCATGCGCTTCGTCGAGTGGTTCCGGCTTGGGGGCAACGCCGTCGCAAGCGCCGCCGGGCGCACTCGGCCGAGGCGTTTCCTTGCGGTACGCTGCCACGGCTTGCCCGTCGTCGGTTGTTTATGTAGTCTCCAACTACGACGCTGCGGTCAAGATTTACGACCCCGCATCGCTGCACGCCCATGCCCGGCCATGCGGAAGCGTGACCGGCTTTGAATCGCCGCAAGGCCTCTTTGTCGACGCACAGCGCAGTCTCTGGGTCGTCGATGCAGGGGCAAAGAAAATCTACCGCTTCCTCCCGGGTGCGGTCAAGCCCATCGAGACGCTGAGCGATCCCAACGGCACTCCGCTCGCGGTCGCCGTCGAGCCCCGCAGCGGAACAGTCTACGTCACCGATTACGCGAACAGCGTTGATGCGCATACGCTCGTTGAGGTGTACGCAAACGGCAGCACGACGCCAACGGGTTCGCTCGATGACCCGAACGCTCGCAACGGTGGTTCTGATGCTGTCGACAACGCGGGCAATCTTTACGTCACCTTCATGACGCTAGACAACAAAGCGCAGGTCGACCGTTGGAGTCATGGTTCCGGTAGTGCCGAGAATCTCGGCTTGAAATTGATCTCCGGGGGCGGGATCGTGACGACTGCGACCGGCGCACTCGCCGTGTGCGACCCGTTCGGCTTCCGTTGTGGCATCTTCGAGCACCATTCGACCAGGATGTCGCACGTTTTCGGACACATGGGCCTGCCAATGGGTAAGTTCCAAAGTGACAAACCGCCGTGGCTCAACCCCGAAGCGCTGGCCCTCGACCCGGACCAGCGCCAGGCGTACGTCGTCGCCAACACGTTATCGGTTTGGACGTTCCCTGGACCGAAGAACCGCCCGAACCACCGGCCGATCGACGAGATCAAGGTTCGCAACGGAGGCGCCAACGAGGGTATTGCGGTAAGTCCGGCGTCGCCGCCGGGTCTGCCTTGGTAACCATTCCTCGAGGTCGTGCACGCTGTAGTTGTTCTCGCCTGCTACAAATTTGAACGAGCCCGAAGCGAAATGCCTCGGGCTCGTCCCTTGCTAGGTGGACGATCTTTAATCGTTATCGTCGTTGTGTCGAGGAACGACCCGAACTTTATGCGAGCCAAGGAGCATCTGGCGCAAATACCATCCAGCCGTTTCGTACCCGGCCGGTAGAGCCGCCGGCGCTGGGATCGGGTTGATTCCCAGCGAGGCGCAGCTCATCTTCGGAGGAGCGCCTGGTGAGGAAATCTCCGCGAGTGACGGCGGATTCGGACGCCCACCCTGGAGCTTGGCGGGATCGAGCGCGTCGACAAGATTCGAGGTCGCCGGATCGCCGTCGGCAGGCGACAGGCCCGCTGCAACGCCTTTGACTTCATTCGGTAACGAGGAAAATGTGGGCAACCCAAAGACGTCTTCGATGAGTTTCGAAACCGAACCGTGATCGGCGAAGTCGTGAACCACGACCCCCGTCCGCGAGTACGGCGAGATCACGATTGCCGGCAAGCGGACGCCATCGCCACAGGGGTAGCCCGCTTCGGGACCGGTCTCGTCTTGCGGGCAGGTTTTTCCGAAGCCCGGCGGCCGCAAGTGATCGTAAAAGCCGCCGCTATCGTCCCACGTGAGGACGATAACCGAGTGCGCCCAGTATTTGCTCTTCGCAATAGCGTTGATGACTTCTGCGAGATAGGCTTCGGCCACCTGATGGTCGGAGCTGCCGCTTCCCGGGTGATCGTCGTCGCCAACGTAATATTCACTGTCCGAGGGGTTTTTCGTGAAGATCGGATCGGCCGGTACCAAGCCGTACGTGTTTTCGTTTCCGCCTTTTATCCAGAACACTCCCTTGGACGGCAGTTTGCCGCGCTTGATGTCGGCGATTAAGCCGTTGTTTCGCGCGTTGTCGCGCATCGTGCTGGTGCTCGCGAACGCTGACCCGGCGTTATTGATGTAGTCGAAGTAAAGAGGCGCAAAATGATGCGGCGAAAAGCCAGCGTTGGCAGTGTCGAGCCCTTCTTGATACCACGCCCAGGGAATCGACCCGCGGCGCGAGTGCGCTTCCTGCGTGATGTCGGCGCCAATGAGGCCGACAACCTTTGATTTTCTGGCTGCGCGATCCATCGCTGGATTAAGCAGCACCGGCATCGTCGCATAACTTTGGAACGTACTGTTGTCGGGCGAATACGGCGTAATCGAGAACGTCCACGCCGGGGCGGGTGGATTGTCGTCGTTCGAGATCGGCACGCCATCGGAGTAGCCGCCGCCGCTGGGGAGCGGCTCCGAAGGCATGCCTTCGCCCGCGGCGGCCTCAGTTTGTCCGATCTGACCCGAAAAGAGCTGAATGTTCGATGGCGTCGAGTCTCCCGTTTCAGCTTGGAAGTAGTGATCGAAGAGCGCGAAGTTTTTCGCGTAATACCACAGATACGGGACGGTGTCGCAGTCGTAGACGCCCTCGATGCCGATCGATTCGTTGTGCGATTCGATCTGCTCGGGGCTCGGAGTCGGTCCGAGCACGGGTTGTCCGGCTTCGAGATCGACCAGGAAACCATCCATCTTGCCATGGTCGATCGAGACTTCTTGGTCGAAGCGACCGTTGTTACCGCCGGTGATATCCGGCGCGTCGACAACATAACTGGGGCTGTTCGGATTTGCCGAGATCAAAAACGGACGCTGACAGCCTCCCGTTTCGGGATCGGGCTGACAGTCGGTTCGTCGAGCGCGCGAAGTCCCGAGGTTTTCGACCTGTTGGCCGTTCATGCCGGGAAAGAGTCCAAAGACTTGATCGAAGGTGTGGTTCTCCTGAACGATTACGAAGACGTGCGTGATTTTGGAATGGAGCAGGGCTCGCATGTTGCGAGGAGCGCGGGGAGCCGCGATCTGCTGATCGGGGTATCCCTCGATTCCGGCCTGTGCGTTCTGCGGTGCCGGCGGTGCGACTGCTGAGCCTCCGCCTGCTCCCCCACATCCCGCGACCGCCCAAGATGCCGTCAGAATTGCGATGTTCAGAACGAGACGACGCATTGTGCTGCGACCTTTCAGTTCAAAGCGAAGCGCATATGCTTTCAAACTAGCAAAAGGCAAGCTCGCATACAACGAAGGGAAGGGCCGTATTTAATAAGATAGATAATCGTTTCTTAAACTTCGGACTAGCTTGAACGCCGTTCCCAGTCCATTCCCGTTGGGGTCGCCGTCTCGAAATCCGCCGAACGGGGGTGGAGCACTCGTTCCTGGCCGGAGGCAGTCAGCCCATCTTCGGTCGATCAAGGAGTCAGCTCGAACACGGTGCCGTTACCAGCACTGCCGCCGGACGATGCCGTGCCGTAGAGCGCACCCTGCTTATCGATGATGAGACCGGCATACGGGCTAGCGCCGTCGGTATTGCCGGAAAAGCTGTGCATGACGCTTTCCGCGTAGCCCGATCCCGACCGTGTCAACTTAAAGATCGTACCGCAATCGCAGGAAGGCACGCCGCCACCACGGGTTGTGCCATAGAGGGCGCCGTTTTTGTCGAAGACCAGGTTTCCGTACGGAGCGGAGCCGTCGGGAGACCCTGTAAAGCTGTAGAGGACGCTCTCGGTGTAGCCTAATGCCGACGGCGTCAGCTTGAAGACGGTCCCACATCCAGCGTAGCACGCGCCACTGCCGCCGTCCGCCGTCGTGCCATAGAGCGCACCTTTCGCGTCAGAAATCAGACCCGCGACCGGGCTTGCACCGTCGCTGTCTGCAAAGCTATGAATAACCTTGACGTGATGCGATGGAAGCGTCAGCTTGAAGACGGTGCCGCACCCGCCTGGGCAAGAGGCGACGCCCCCGCCTTCGGCTGTGCCGTAAAGTGCACCGCCCTTGCCAAAGATCAGATCGGAGCCCGTGTAGGTGCCGTCACGATCGTGTCCCTTATTCCTAAACCGGTGCAGTATTGTCTCGCTGTAGCCGGATGCCGACGGCGTCAATTCGAAGGCTGCACCCGGGGAGTCGGTCGTGCCGTAAAAAGCGCCGTTCGTGCCAAGAAGCACGCCCGCGAACGGGTAGCCGTTGCGACCGGTGAAGCTAAAGAGAATGTTCTCAGTGTAGCCTGATTGCGACGGCGTCAACTTGAAAACCGTGCCGCAAAAGCACTTTCGTGGACCACCATAAAGCGTCGTGCTGTAGAGTGCGCCTTTTGTGTCGAAGACCAGATTGGCAAGAGGCGTCGCGCCGTCGCTGCCTTGAAACTCATAGACTATGCTTTCGCTGTAGCCCGATCCCGACGGCGTCAGCTTAAACACGGTTCCGCACGGACGGTCGTTAAACTCGAAGCATCGGTCTAAGCCGCCCTCCGAGGTCGTGCCGTACAGTGCGCCGTTTGTGTCGAAGATCAGGGCGCCGCGCGGCTCCGCGCCGTCAGAATAAGCCGAGAAGCTGTGCAGTACGCGAAAGGCCCCTTGCGACAAATAGTGCGCCAACGGCTCTGCGGGGATTCCTTGCGCAACCGTGCTCGCGCTTCCGCCGCAGCCGGCCAGCATTCCAAAGGTCGCCCAGACGCTTACGGCACGGATTAGACTCGAGGCTGTCTTCACTACAATACCCCCGTCACCTATCTTCCGGAACTGAGCCGATATTCACGGGCCGCATAGGACCATTGGTCTACACGGCCGGCAATATGCTGTCCCTGGAATCGTTACCGGCTCGGCGCCACGCTTAACGCAAGATCCGAAATGTTGTCGCGTTTTCCTTTGGTCAAACCGAACCGCCTCGAGCTCGGCTCGCCCCCCGACGGATAGGGCCACACGCCAATGCCCTCGTCGTTGCCACGCTCAACTTGACTCAGCGCGTTGAAAAGTACGCCGTCCTGGATCCAAAAGTTGCTGGGCTCACCGGCTTCGAAGAAGGTTTTGTATCCTGCAACCGTCCCAATATCGCCGGTAATTTGCAGTTGGTAGAGCGTGCTGCCGTGACCTTCGTGCTCTTCGAAAGCAAGGTACGTGCCGTCCCACTGAATCTTGTCCGCGGAAAACCCGACATTGACTTTGATGGACTTAAACTGGTTGCGGCCCGCGGGCAGCTCTTCGATGTGGAATTGGCCGTGTTGGGTCCAACAAGTAAGGAATAAATTTCCGTTGTTATCGTAGGCCGGATAACGATACCAATCTAAATTCCTGTCAACACGAGGGGTCGCGTTGCCTTCGCCTTTCGCAAAAACCAAGATCGCGCCTTGCTTAGGAGGTGGCCCCATGCTGGACACCGCGAGGTTGTCCGTGGTTGGGTCTACAGAGCAGGCACTCAAATTGGTGTATCCGGGAGGGGGGCTCAGGGTCGCAATCGGGGACGTGCCTCCGTGCGCATACACAACGACTTGAGTCGATTCGGCCACGAACACGTTTCCGTTGTTGGGGTCGGAGCAAATCCCACTGTAGCCATAAGAGAGCGGGAGCGACCCGACAATCTTAAACTGCGGATACGAAACCACTACGATCGCCTTGGAGGTCGCAACGTATAGCAGGTCAGCCGGATGAACTTAAGGACCGGTGCGCGGTGCCTTGATTCGTCAATGTGCCGCCCTGCGGCACTCCTCCGCTGACGGTGTTCTGCAACCCGCCGCATCCGGTCAGTAAAGCGATTGCGAGACCGACGCCGGAGATGTGGCGGCTAAAACCTGGACGCACGCTCGATGCCATGCCTCCCGAGCTACGGCTCGAGTTCGTGTACGCTGTTGTCGTTCTTGTCGGTAAAGTACAGGATCGTGTTGGAATCGGCGGTACCCGACGCAGCGAGCCCGAAGACGCCTTGGGTTCCACTCGTATCAACAACCCTGGTGTCGAGCACCTGTCCAGCCGGCGTCACCTCGACCAACGTATTGGCCTTACCTTTGGTGTTGGCGACGATGAGGTTGCCATTGGGAAGCAAGGTCGCGGCCAAGGGCGCGTCCAGCGGCGATCCGGAGTAGATGAGTTTACCGCACGTAAACTTCTTGGCCTCGCATTTGAAGGTCTTCCCGCCGGGTAGAACGACGATCTCGTCTTTCTCCAAAAGGTCGCTCGCACCGGTAAACTCCACCAGCGTGTTGGTCATGCCGTCGACGATGTAGAGGATGTCGTGGGGCGCATCGTATTGCAGCCCCGACGGCCCAAGACGCGCAGCCGGCCCACTTTTGTTGACCGCGAATCCAGTCGCGACTTGTAGCGGGTTGCCGTTGCCGAAGAAGTCCACGCTGTAGGAAATGATCGAGCCCGTGTCTACGTCGCTCACCCACAGGTAATCCGGTTGATACTCTTTGGGAGCCTTGCCATTGTTGAAATCGGTGAACGGCGACCCGAAGGGCGCGCCGGAATATTTTTTCTTTATGCTTCCTTTGACTGTGAATTCCACCACGGCTTTGCCGAGGAGTCCCGAGGCAAAAATTTGGTCGCTCCCGGTAACCGCTACGCCGTCGCATCCCTCGATGTCGTTGCTTTGAGCAACACGCTTTGGCTGCGAACCGGGCTTGGGGTCAAGCACCTCGATCGTCGTTCCCTGGCCGGCCTTCCCGGCCTTGTCGTCGAAGTTGCAAACGAGCAGTTGCCCCGGCTTCAACACGTTATTGGCTCGTACGATCGAAATCGCCCGCGGGCCGGCGTCGCCGTTCTTCGGATCGACGGTCGATCCAATGACGACGTCTTTTTTGAGTTTCTTCAACATCGAGGTGGTATCGGCCAGCGCTCCGTTGGTCGCGCCGAGACCGGAGATCGGGAATGCGGAATAGTTTGCGCCGGCGGGAACCGCGCTGGTTCCACCGCAACCTGATGTTGCGAAGAGCGCCAGCAATATTAGCGCTGCACGATTGTAAGAAACGACCACGATTGACCTCGATTTGTAGCCAAGGGACAGCAAAAGACCCGCCCCCTTTTTCGAAGTAACGTCGTCTACCCTGCCGGTGTTTCCAAGCAACCCCCCGAATTTGTAACTCTGCTTATCATTTTCGCAAAGAAAAACGAGCCCGCGCAGTTGCGGGCTCGTTTCGGTCGACGTCCCGATATCGCGATATGCTACGGTTTGGCTACCAGCAGACCCGTCGGCAATTCGATTCCATTGCTGAGCGTTGCGTAAGACGTGAACGACCCTTTCTTGTAGGCGTAGACGTCATCGGTGCCGAGATCCGATTCCACCACCTCGCCCTTAGGCTTCCCTGCGTTCTCTAGGCTGATCGCATAGGGGCTGCCGTGTCCCGCAATCGTCTCGACCGGACTGGTGGATCCCAGCTTATAAACGTTGATCTTGTTGCCCTCGCCGTCAGTGACCCAAAGAAAGCCCGTCTTTTGGTCAATTGCGACGCCCACCGGTTCGACCAGGTCTTGCAGGTTCAGTGCGGTCACGCTGCTCCCGCCGGCCGGAAGTTCGAAGACCTGACTCGCGCCGAAGTCGGCGATGTATAGGTTTCCGCTTGCATCGAGCGCGAGTCCAAACGGATCTTCCATCGGGGGTCCGCTAATCGTCTTCGAAGGTGAGCTCGTCCCAAACGCATACTCCGTAATCGCGGCGGGAAAATTGCTCACGTAGAGCGTCTGGCTCTTGTCGATTGCGAGACCAAGCGGATTAGAGATCCCATCGGTAATTTTTGTTTTCAACGTGGTCGAGCCCTTAGCGTACTCCTCCACGTCGTTCCCGGAACAGTTGTCGGCAACGTAGAGCGTGCCTTTCTTGTCGGCAGCCAAGCCGTACGGACATCCCGCCGCAACCTTGATCGTGGCGATCGGCGCCGGATTGCTACTCAGCGCCTTGGTCTGGTAAATGTTGACTGACGCTTCCTCTTGATCGCCTTCGAAAACCAGCGATTTCCGCGTCGCGTAGTTAGCGCGAACCGAAGACCTCAGCCCGACGCGGCTGATGGCCGGCATGAAGGGGACCCCGCGGTGCACGACAGCCAGGCCGCTGTTGCGGTGCGCAGCCCCGGTAACCGGAGCTTGCGAAGTAGGCGACAGCGATTGGGATGTCATACCGGCACACCCGGCAATTGCAAAAAGCGCCGCGATCCAGAGCGCGCGGCGTAGGTGTAACACGTACATTGAGCGCCTCCCGAGACAGAGCGAGATAAGGAGCAAGAGGTTTCGCGTCTTGCTCGCTTCTCCTACCCCGCTGCCAACCGTGAAAGGTGCGAGCCGCGCTAAGCGGCCGCCAATCGATCCAGCTCGGCGTACTCGTGCTCGCCTAGTTGCAGATGGGCAGCGGCGACATTCTCGGCAAGATGTTCGAGCGAGGCGGTACCCGGGATCGGCAGTATCGCCGGCGAGTGGCGCAGGAGCCACGCCAGCCCAATTTGCCAGATCGTTGCGCCGTGCGCGCGCGCGATCGGGGTGAGCGCGCCGAGGGCAGGCAAGTCCCCGCCGTCGAGGGGAAAATATGGAATGAACGCGATGCCGCGGCGCTCGCAATACTTGAGCACCGGCTCGCTGTGGCGATTGCCGACGTTGTAGTTGTTCTGTACCGAAGCAATCTCGACGATCTGCTCCGCGCGCCGCAACTGTTCCAG
Source organism: Candidatus Cybelea sp. (assembly GCA_049696515.1). GTDB lineage: Bacteria > Vulcanimicrobiota > Vulcanimicrobiia > Vulcanimicrobiales > Vulcanimicrobiaceae > Cybelea. Next base: position 14,277 of record JBAVTZ010000080.1, read on the forward strand.
GTCAACGTTGGAAAGCCCGATCGAGCGGATCTTTCCGGCATCCCGCAGTTTGCGCAGCGTACCGATCTGTTCGTCGAAGGGAACGGCCGGATCGACTGCATGCAACTGATAGAGATCGATGTGCTCGAGGTGCAGCCGGCGCAAACTCCCATCGCAGGCCGACTCGAGGTATGAGGGGCGACCGTCACGTTTCCACTCGCCGGGTCCGCTGCGCGTCGAGCCACCCTTGGTTGCGATGACCACGCCTGTCAGGTATGGGGCTAACGCCTGCGCGATCTGTTCTTCGTTAACGTGCGGGCCGTAAGCATCGGCGGTGTCGATGAAGTTGACGCCTAGCTCTACCGCACGCCGCAGCACTCGCAACGCGTTCTCTCGGTCCGCCGGCCATCCCCAGACCCCGGGGCCGCATAAGCGCATCGCACCGAAGCCCAGGCGATTCACAGTTAGCTCTTTTCCAATCGTGATCGTCGTGGAATCCATCAACGCGACGCCTTCGGCGATGCATGCAAAAGACCGCTCGGGAAAACCGAGCGGTCTTTCTTGCTAAGACTATTGCAGCGACTTACTTGATCGGTGGCTTGTTTGCCATCGGGGCCGCGGCGTTGATGTTGGTTTCGGCCTGCTTCTGCGACTCGACAACCATCTCGGCAACCTTCAGCGTGAAGGCCTTGCGCAGCTCGAGCAGCTGGCTGGCGAATCCGAATGAAAGCTCGACCAGTTGGGTCGGGGTCGGGATGTTCTCGAGCACCGGAACGGTACCCGGCTTCTCGGCGAACTCTTTGCCGAGCTCGCGGAAGGACGCCATCGCCTTGAGGCTGGCATCTTGGCTCTGCTTGATCGCGGCGAGCCCTTCGTCCTGAAGCTTGCTGATGTACTGGGTAAAGTTGACCGACATGTTACGACTCGTTTCTCCTGTGGCTTTGTGAGGTGTGCTAAGTATACCAAGCACATGCTGTGCGTGTCACCACTGTCCTTCGACTCCGCTCAGGATGACAAGCGTGGGCTCGGCCATTTCAAGGAATGAGCAAGCGACGGCCTATTCGCGGCCGGCGAAGCTCCGGTAGATCCGAATCAGCGCCTCTTTTTGGTCCACCGTCAGTCCCGGGTCCAGCTTGATCGCATGCTCGACGCCATGGTGGCTTTCTTCCCGGCTCTCGGAGTCGTCGAGCAGACCGGCCTGAGTGTACATCGTCTCGGCTGAAATCTGCAGGGCGTTGGCGATGCTCTTGAGCACCTCGGCCGAGGGTTTGTAGAGCCCGCGCTCGACTTGGCTCAGGTAGGGATTGGATATCTTAGCGATATCGGCAAGCTGGCGCATCGAGAGATTCGCGAGCTCCCGTTGCCCTCGAATGAAATCACCCAGACTGTGCCAGGCGCCTCCCGGATCCTTCTCCTCATCGCTCACGATCTTGCTTCTACTTTAGGCGCGAACTCGGGTCCCGTTTCGTTGACGACGTAACGTCCCGGTGCCGGCTCGCCTTCAGGCAGCGCGTAAGGTGCGCGCAAACGGCCGGCCTGCGGCTCGATCCAAGTGGCCCAATCTTCCCACCAGGAACCGTGGTGGCGATCGGAGCTCTCCAGCCACTCCTCCGCCGTCTCGCCCTTGACCACGCTCGGTTTGGTGTAATGCCAGGTCTTCTTCGCCCCCGGCGGATTGACGATGCCCGCAATGTGACCCGCGTTCGTGAGGACGTACTTGGCCTCGCCGCCGACGTACTGCGTGGTGAGATAGGTTGCGCGCCATGGCGCGATATGGTCGTTCTCGGCCCCGAGCACGTAGAGCGGCGCCAATATCTTGCCGAGGTCGATCGGCGTGTCGCCGATCGCGAACGCGCCCGGCTTTACGATCGCGTTGTGCAGATAGCACGAGCGCAGATACTGCGAGTGCATCGCCACCGGCATGCGCGTCGAGTCGTTATTCCAGGCGAGAATGTCGAATGCCGGCGGCTGCTTGCCCTTGAACCAGTTGTTGACGACGTAGCTCCAGATCAAGTCGCTCGATCGCATCCAATCAAAGGTCCGCGCCATTTCGGATGTGTCCAGATAGCCGCGCTCGCGCATGCGCTTTTCAAGGCGCGAAATCGTATCCTCGTCGGTAAAGACCCCGAGGTCGCCTGGGATACTAAAATCCACCAACGTGTTCGTCAAGGTTGCGCAGCCAACGCGCTCGCCGCTGCCGTGCGCGGCCAGGTAGGCCATGGCGATCAGTGCCAGCGTGCCTCCCAAACACAACGCCGCGATATTGACGCGCGGCGCACCGGTGATTTCCTGTACCGCATCGAGCGCTGCCAAAACGCCTTCGCGCAAATAGTCGTCCATGGTAAGGCCGGCCATCGACTCGTCGGGGTTCCGATAGGAGATCATGAACGTTTGATGGCCGTGCTTCACGGCCCATTCGACGAACGACCGCCCCGGCGCCAAATCCATGATGTAGTATTTGTTGATCCAGGGTGGACTGCACAGCAGCGGTGTCGCGTGCACTTCCGGCGTTTGCGGTTCGTAGGCGATCAGCTCGATCAGCCGATTGCGCAAGACTACGCGCCCCGGAGTTGCGGCGAGATTTTCTCCGAGCTTAAAGCCCGAACGATCGACTTGGCGGGGATAACCACCGTTGTTGGTAACGTCGTCCAAGAAGTTTTCCAGGCCGCGCACGAGGCTCAAGCCGCCCGTTTCCGTGGCCTCTTTCACGACGCCCGGATTCAGCCAGGGAACATTGCTCGGTGCAAAGGCATCGCACATCAACTGCATCGCGAAGCGTGCCTTTCGCCGCGTCGCTTCCGGCAGACGCGCCGAGTCTACCAGCTGCAGTGCTGCCTGCGTTCGCGCCTTGTAATCCTCGACGAAGCCCGCAAGAAACGGATTGCTGCTCCACTCCGGCTCGGCAAAACGCTTGTCCTTGTCACCCTGAGCGGAGTCGAAGGGCATCCCGCCGAGCCGCCGCAACATATTGAGTCCGACGTTCTGCTCGGCCAGCGCGAGACCGGTAACCCAGGTGCTCATGCGCAGTGGATCGGCAATGACGTCGGCAAAGACCGCGCGCAGCGCATCGGTGAGCGACGCCGGATCGACTCCGGTGGCGTCGATCCCGTAGCTCAGCTCTTCAGGCGATATCTTTTCGTCCACGTTTACATGTACCATCCGCCGTTGATGTTGTAGACCGCGCCGGTGATGTACCCTGCCCGTTCGTCGAGCAGAAAGCGCACGAGGCGCGCTACCTCGTCGGGGCGCCCAAGCCGGCGCTTTGGGGTCTGCTCGATAGCGCTCTCGATTACTTCGGAGGGCATCGCCTTCGTCATCTCGGTGTCGATAAAACCGGGTGCGACGGCGTTCACCGTGATCCCGCGTTTGGCCACTTCGAGGGCAACGGTCTTGGTGAGCCCGATCAACCCGGCCTTGGCGGCGGCGTAGTTCGCCTGCCCAAAGTTCCCGCTCTCGCCGACCACGGAGCTGACGTTGACGATGCGGCCGAAGCCTTGCTCGAGCATGGTATCGAGTACCGCTTTGATCATAAAAAACGGCCCCGACAAGTTAACTTGCAGGACCGCTTGCCATTCTTCGACGGTCATCTTGCGAACTGTGTGGTCGCGGGTGATTCCCGCGTTGTTGACCAGGAAGTCGACACGGCCGTGCTGTCGCAGCACTTCGGCCACCCCATCCTGACACTCTTGATAGAGGCCGACGTTGGTTTCGTAAAAGTGGAGCCGGGACGCAGCGCCGTTGAAGGCGGCCGCCAGCGTATGCGCGCGTGCTCGGTCCTCCGGCAAGCCAAGCACGGCGACGGTTGCGCCGTCCTCAACCAGCACGGTGCTGATCGCGGCGCCGATGCCGCGCGCACCTCCGGTAACGATCCCGACGCGTCCTTTGAGCGGTAAACTATTCACGCGCTAGATTTACGCAACACCCCGCCCCGGGGCCTGCATGAAAGCGGCCGCCCGCTCTACATCATATCCAGGCCGCCGTTAATCGAGTAGACCGCGCCGGTTATGTAGCTGGACTCGTCCTCTAGTAAGAAGCGCACGACGCGCGCGACCTCATCCGGACGCCCCAAGCGACGCTGTGGGATTTTCTCGACCACCTTCGCTAGCGCCGCCTCCGGAATCGCTGCGACCATTTCCGTTTCGATGAAACCGGGCGCCACGCAGTTTACCGTGATGCCGCGTTGGGCCATCTCGAGCGCAAGACTCTTGGTAAAGCCCGAGAGTCCGGCTTTGGAAGCGGCGTAGTTTGCCTGACCGACGTTACCGGTCTCTCCGATCACCGAACTGATGTTGATGATCCGCCCCGAGCCGCGCGCGATCATGTGTTCTAGTACCGCTTTGGTCATTTGAAACGCACCGGAAAGATTGACGTTGAGGACTTGGTGCCAATCTTCCGAAGTCATCTTGCGAACCGTCTTGTCTACGGTGATGCCGGCGTTGTTCACGAGATAGTCGATGCGGCCGTGACGATCCATCACCTCTTTGGCCACTCGGTTGCAATCGGCGTCTTCGTCAACGCGCCCCTGATGGATTGAAACCGTTGCACCTTTCTCGAGCATCTGCTGCGCGAACTCCTCAGCTCGCTGCCGGCCGTGGTTGTAGCCCGCCGCAACCGTCGCGCCATTGCTCGCGAGCACTTCCGTAATCGCGGCACCGATGCCGCGCGTGCCTCCGGTAACCAATGCAACTCGGCCTTGAAACATCACCGCTCCTTCTTCTTCAAGCTCGCATCTCGAAGCAACTACGGCGGCAGCCTGAAAACCGTTCCCAGGTTGCTCGCGCCACCTAGCTCCGTCGTGCCATAGAGGAAACCATTTAAGAACGTCAGGCCTGCGAACGGGTAGACGCCGTCGCTTCCGCCTTTGAAGCTGTAGACGACATGCTCGCCGCCAGCCGGCCCAACCTTGAAGACCGTCCCCGCGCCGCCCGTACCGCCTTGCGAGGTGGTGCCGTAAAGCGTGCCGTTGACCCCGATCACTCCGGCGTACTGTGGATGCGCACCATCGTTAGTGGCTCGGAATCGGTAGAGCACGTGCTCGACACCGGTGGTTCCAACCTTGAAGACGACTCCCCAGCCCGAAGACACGCCGCCCTGATAGGTCGTGCCGTAGAGCGAGCCTTGGAATGCGAGCAGACGCGCCAGCGGATATTGGCCGTCGGTGCCCCCCTCGAAGCTGTAAAGCACCCGATAGCCGAAGCCGCTCGGGTTAAGTCGGAAGACGGTGCCCGATCCCGGCGTGCCGCCATATTTCGTCGTTCCGTACAGCTTGCCGTCGAGCAGCGTCAGCCCCGCAAACGGGGTTCCGCCATCGCTGCCGGCTTGGAATCGGTGGAGCACATGCTCTACGCCCGCCGGGCTTACTTTAAACACGACGCCCCAACCTGAACCGCCGCCGCCGCTGGTGGTCGTGCCGAACAGCTCGCCGTTTAATGCAAGTAATCCGCCGTATGGATATTGGCCGTCCGTTCCGCCTTTGAAGCTGTAAACGACGTGCTCTTCCCCGCTGTCACTCACTTTGAAGATGGTCCCTGCGCCGTGGAGGCCACCGTATTTGGTCGTTCCAAAAAAGACGCCGTTCAGCTCCGTCAGGCTGCCATACGGTGTCGCGCCATCCTTTCCGGCTTTGAACCGGTAGAGAACGTGCTCCGCGCCGGATGGGCTCACTCGAAAGACGGTCCCCCAGTTATAGCCGCCGCCGCCGCTGGTGGTGGTGCCGTAGAAGGTGCCGTTTAACTGCGTCAGGCGGGCTTCGGGCTGCGCCGCGTCGGTGCCCGATTTAAAGCTATACAGCAATTTGTATCCGCTATCAGCAAATGGCTCTTGGGCGCTTTGAAACGCGCCCGGCATCGTAACCGGAAGCGGCGACGAACCGCCGCCGTGCGAACAGCTTGCGAGCAATACGCTCGCGACTATAAAGCCTACTCTACGCATGGTAGACCCTATTGCGACGCAACGGCTCGACGATTCCTTTGGCCCGCGGCGCCTGCCACGGCGCCTAACCGAAGCGGCCGGTGATATAGTCCTCGGTACGGCGATCGCTTGGCTTGGTAAACAGCTTTCCGGTGTCGTCCATCTCAATCAACCGTCCAACGCCGGTTTCGTCGGCCAGCATGAATGCGGTGACGCTGGAAACGCGAGCGGCCTGCTGCATGTTGTGGGTAACCGCGACGATCGTGAACTCTTTAGTGAGCTGCGACATCAACTCTTCGATCACCGCAGTGGCAATAGGGTCGAGCGAAGAGGTCGGCTCGTCCATCAGCAAGACTTCGGGCTCGGCGGCGACGGCTCGCGCGATGCACAGACGCTGTTGTTGACCGCCCGAGAGCCGCATCGGGCTCGTCTTGAGCTTGTCCTTGACCTCATCCCAGAGCGCGGCAGAGCGTAACGCCCGCTCAGCAGTCTCGATCCGTTGTTGGCGGCTTAGGCCGCGCTTCACGCACACGATCGTGTTATCGAGGACTGAGAGCGTTGGAAACGGGTTGGGCCGTTGAAACACCATCCCGATCCGCCGCCGTATCGCCATCGGATCGACATCGCCATCGTAGATGTCTCGACCGTCGAGCAGCACCCGCCCCTCGACGCGCGCGTCGAAGCTCACTTCGTGGATCCGGTTGAGACAGCGTAGGAAGGTCGTTTTCCCACAACCCGAAGGGCCGATCAACGCCGTGACCGCTCGGCGGCGGAATGCGATTGAAACATCTCCTATCGCCTTGCGCTCGCCGTAGTAGGCGCTCAAGTCGTCGGTTGCGAGCAGCTCCTCGGTCGCGGCCGCGATCGTCATTGTTCGAGCCCCCGCATCGCTTGGCGAAGCATGAGCCGCGCACCCAAGCTCAAAACCGAAACCGCCACGATTAACAGCAGCGCGCCTCCCCACGCCTGCGACTGCCAGGTTGGATATGGCGAGATCGCGTACGTGAAGACTTGCAGCGAGAGTTCGGCCATTGGGTTACTCGGGTTGAACTCCCAGAACTGACTGCCGAAAGCCGTGAAGAGCAGCGGTGCCGTCTCACCGGTAACGCGCGCGATCGCCAAGAGCAGCGCGGTGATGATCGCCGGCATCGCGGTCGGCAGCACGATTTCTATCGTCGCGCGAAAGTTTGACATGCCCAGCGCGAGCGCGCCTTCGCGTACGACCTGTGGGACGGTGCGAATCGCCTGTTCCGAGGTGCGCACGAGCAGCGGAAGCATCAGCATCATGAACGCGAACGAAGCCGAGAACGCCGAGAAGTGCTTGAACGGCGCAACCAAAACGGCGTAGGCGAAAAGGCCAATCGCGATGCTGGGGATTCCCGACAGGACATCGGAAAGGAAGCGCAGCGCCTCGGGAATGACCCCGCGTCCAAACAGCGCAAGATAAATTCCCGTCAATAGCCCAACCGGAATGGCCATCAGGGTTGCCAGCCCAATCATGATGATGCTGCCGACGATACCGTTTCCGACTCCCCCTCCCGGAACGCCGATCGGATGCGGAAGTTGGGTCAAGAACTCCCAGTTGACTGCGCCGATGCCCTGGAACACCACGTAGCCGAGGATAATCAGCAGCACAACCGCGGCCAGCGCCGCGCAACAGAATGCCAGCGCTATTCCCAACGACGAGTAGATGCGCCGGCGCCGCAGCAGGCGGTAGCGCGGTGCGAGCTCGCGGTCGGGGAGCGCCCCGCTTAACCCGGCCATGGCTTACGTTCGCTCCGAACCACGCACGCTCCAAATCATCAGGCGCGCGAGGCCGTTAACGATCATGCTTACAAAGAAGAGTATCAGCCCCAGTTCGATCAGCGCGCTAATGTAGAGGCTGGTCGTCGCTTCCGTGAACTCGTTGGCAATCACGCTGGCCAGGGTGTACGACGGCGCAAAGAGCGACGCCGAAATCTGCGGACGGTTTCCGATCACCATGGTTACTGCGATCGTCTCACCCAGCGCGCGCCCGAGGGCAAGCACGCACGCGCCGAAGACGCCGACGCGCGCCGCCGGCAGCACGACACGCGTTACCATCTCCCACTTCGTGCTGCCCAGGGCCATGGAGGCTTCGCGCAGGTCCCGCGGGATCGCAACGATCACGTCGCGGGAGATCGCCGTCACCGTTGGGATGATCATTAACGCTAGAATGATTCCCCCAGTAAGCAGGCCGACGCCGTAGATTGGGCCCGCGAAGAACGGATTCCAGCCAAGTATGTGCTGCAGCGCCGGGCCAAGCGTGGTTCGGACGAACGGTGCGAGTACGAAGAGTCCCCACAGGCCATAGACTACGCTCGGCACGGCCGCCAGCAGCTCGATCATAAAAGAGAGCGGATTGGCCAGCCAGCGGGGAGCGAAATCGGCGAGAAAGACCGCCGCCATGATACCGACAAACGATGCAAGCACGATCGCAATGAACGAGCTCACTACCGTTCCGTAGATCATCGGCAAGGCGCCGAACTTATTGTTGATGGGATCCCAATCGCTCTTCCAAATAAACGAAAACTTGAATGCGGCGATGGACGGCCACGAGCCAAGCACGAGCTCGACGAATAAGCCCAAGATCAGCAACGCGAAGAAAATGCTTCCAGCATAAACGACCGCGGCAAAAGCGCGGTCGGCAGGGCTCACCAAACGTGCTACGCGCCGAAAGTGCGGCTCAGCGTTATGCATCATTACCTGTCGTCAAAGCGCGTACGGGCCGAAGCCGGCGACCCACCTCGACCCGTACGATTTTTAGTTCGACCGTTTTGATCGGCGTAAGGGACTAGTGTTGCATCTGCTTGAGCGTCCCAGAGGCCATGGCCTGCACGTTCTCGGGCAGCGGCACGTAGTCGACGGACTTAGCATTGGATTGTCCCTGCGAACCGACCAGCCAAGAGAGAACGGTGTAGAGAAGCTTGGCGCGATTCGGATCGGAGGGCTTCTTGTAAACGACTACCCACGAGTAGCCGGAGATCGGCCACGCGAAAGGACCCGGCGCGTCGACGATCGAGAAGTTCGTCGAAGTTACGTCGGGCCTGCTGGCCGCCGCCGCAGCAACGGTTTCGGGGGTGATGCCCACCCAGCGGCCGGCACGGTTTTGCAAGAGTGCCGACGACATGTGATTCTCAATCACGTACGCCAGTTCGACGTAGCCAATCGCTCCCGGCGTGCTGCGCACTTGACCCGCAACGCCCTCGTTGCCCTTAGCGCCGACGGCGCTGGGTGCCGGCCACGATACGCTCTTACCGGTGCCGACCTTGGCCTTCCACTCGGGCGAAACGTGGCTCAGAAAGTCGGTAAAGATGTAGCTAGTACCAGAGCCGTCCGAGCGGTGCACCACCACGATCGGCATGTTGGGAAGGTTGACCCCCGCGTTCGTCTTGGCGATCTGGGGATCGTTCCACTTGGTTACTTTTCCGAGGTAGATGTTGGCGACCGTCTGCCGCGTGAGCCGCAGCGACGCGTTTACGCCCGGCAAGTTGTAGGCGACCGCTGCGCCTCCGAGCGTCACCGGTATCTGCAGGACCGGCTGTCCTGCCCGCGCCAGCTCCTGAGCGTTCATCGGAACGTCGGTGGCGCCAAAATCGACGTTCTTTGCGGTAAATTGCTGGATTCCACCGCCGCTGCCGATCGACTGATAGTTGACCGTCACGTTGGGGTTCTGCTGGCTATAGATATAGAAGGCTTTCGAAAAGAACGGGTAGTCGAAGCTCGATCCTGCTCCCGTCAGCTGGGTGGCCGCAAGGGCCGGAAGGGTCATCGCGGCCACGACTCCGAGCGTCGCACACCAGCGAATGAACGATCCTATCACTGAACACTCCTTATTAATGAAGAAAACCTGGCCTTTCGTTCGCACGAAGGTAGTTCTAGTTGTAACCTGGTCCGATTAACCTTAGGTTAAGACTCCGTCCAGCCCGTCTTTGTCACCCTCAGCGAAGTCGAAGGGCGCCCGCCTTTGTCATCCTGGGAGTCGAAGGATGACCAACCAGGGAAAGGGTGACCTACTATAGCCGAGTCGAATCAGGCGCCCCATGATTTCCGACGCTCAGACCAGCGATCGCCGTCCTTCGCTCCCGGAGCTGCGGCATACGGCAGCCCACGTGCTGGCCTATGCCGTCCAGGATCTCTTCCCCGACGCGAAGCCCACCATCGGCCCAGCAATCGAGAATGGCTTCTACTACGATTTCGATCGCCCGACGCCGTTCACGCCCGAGGATCTCGAGCTTTTGGAGCGTCGTATGAGCGAGATCGTCGCCGCCGATTACCCGATGACCGGCCGGCGGGTTACGCGCGAGGAAGCGGTCGCGGCCTTCGAGGGCAATCCGTATAAGATCGAGATGGCGAGCGAGATCCCGGACGATCAGCCGATCACCCTCTACACCATCGGGGCGTTCACCGATCTCTGCCGCGGCGGCCACGCCGAATCGACCGGGCAGATCGGAGCGTTCAAGCTCACCAGCGTAGCCGGCGCCTATTGGCGCGGCGACGAGCACAATCCGATGCTGCAGCGCATCTATGGCACGGCCTGGTACGACCGCGACGAACTCGAGGCCTACCTTGCGCGGATCGAGGAAGCACAGCGGCGCGATCACCGCAAGCTCGGAACCGAGCTCGATCTCTTTTCAATCGAAGAGGAGGCCGGCGGCGGTCTGGTCTTCTGGCATCCCAAGGGCGCGATCGTACGCGACATCATCGAAAACTTTATTCGCGACGGGTTGCGGCGGCGCGGCTATCAACCCGTCGTCACGCCGCACGTCGTGAGCGAGCGGCTTTACGAAATTTCCGGCCATCTCGAAAACTACGCGCAGAATATGTTCGGTCCGCTCGAGGTTGAAGGGCAACGTTTCCGCCTCAAGCCGATGAACTGTCCGGGCCATATTCTGATTTACAAGAGCCGGCTGCGCAGTTATCGCGAGCTGCCGTTACGCTTCTCGGAGTTCGGAACCGTTTATCGCTTCGAGCGCTCCGGGGTGCTTCTTGGTTTGAATCGGGTACGCGGCTTTACCGTGGACGATGCCCATCTCTTCTGCACGCCCGAGCAGTTGCAAGGCGAGTTCGAGCAAACGGTCGATGAAGCGCGATCGTTGATGAGTGCCTTTGGATTCAGTGAAATTCGCTACGTGCTTTCGACGCGCCCCGCCGAAGAACGAGTCGAAACGGATGGCGTCGCCGAGCAGGCAATGCGCAATGCGCTCGAGCGGGAGGAGTTGGCGTTCGACGTCGACGAGGGCGGCGGCGCCTTCTACGGGCCGAAGGTAGACATCAACGTGCAGGACGCGCTCGGCCGCTGGTGGCAGCTTGGGACGGTCCAGGTCGATTTCATCCTGCCCGCTCGCTTTGACCTAAAATACCGGGCGCCGGACGGCCAAGATCGCCAGCCGGTGATGATTCACAGGGCTCTCGCAGGTTCTCTTGAGCGTTTATTTGGTATCCTAGTGGAGCACTACGGCGGTGCGTTCCCCGCTTGGTTGGCGCCAACCCAGGCGGTCGTTGCGCCGATTTCTGAGCACCAAGCAGGCTACGCGCGCGAGGTCGCGGCTCGGCTTACTGGGGCGGGCTTTCGGGTAGAGGTTGACGAAACGAATGAGAAGCTCGGCTACAAGATCCGGCACTGGAAGATGCAGAAGGTCCCCTACATCCTGGTCGTGGGTAAGCAAGAGGTTGCAGAGGGTACCGTGAACGTAAATCAGCGCGGCACCGAACAGCAGCGTAATCTTTTGGTCGGTTCGTTCGTAGAAGAGTTACAAGCCATGGTCGAGGCAAAGCGGTAAACGATGAAATGTGATGCCCGCGCCGTAATAGCGGCGCTCGCACTCGTACTTGCGTCCTGTTCAGGCTCCGGCCTCGATAGTGGTATGGGTGGCATGGGCGGCGACATGGCGCCGCCGGTTTCGCAGCCCGGCTCGATGGCCGGGGGAAACACCGGCGGACTCACGGGCGGAGTTAATGGTCAGGGCCAGATGGCCGGCCCGAACGTCGGACCCGGTGGTCAAGAACAACTCACAAATCCCGGCGCCACGCTGGCACCCAACGAAGCGCAATTTCCGATCGCGCAGGGCCCCACCGGTATGAAGTGTCCGGCCGTCCAACAGTTCAACCAGCAATACGAATGCAATCTGGCCTTTAACATGCCGGGAGCGTCGCCGTCACCGGGCGGCTCGCCGAATGCGTCGAGCAGCGCTAAGCCAACCGCGAGCCCCAGTCCTACCCCGCAGCCAAGCGCGTCGTCCGACAGCGACGACAGTGACGACAGCAGCGACGACGCAGCTTCGCCCTCGCCCACGCCGATGGGAACGATGACCTTGCAGATGGAGCCGCTTCCGCGCGACGTACCTGCGATGACCAACCCGAACCCGATCTTCATGCACGTCACCCCGCTGGTTGCGATCCGCCTGCAGAGCAACATGGATTTCCAGCTCAACGGTCCTGCATCGGTGCAATACACGCTTCCCACGATCCAGTTTGCCGGGCGCGTCTTTGGGCTACAGCTCTACAATGAAACCTACCTACGCGGAAAGCGCACCGACACGCTCATCGCAAATTACGGCAAATGGACCGCCCCTGCAAACACTAACTCAACCGTGCAGTTCACCTTCTCCGTTCCGAAGGTAACGGTACGCCACACGCAGATCTGGCTGCTCGCGATGTACGGCGCGCAGGTCCCGCCCGGCAGTACGCCCACGCCATCCCCAACACCGTCGCCCAGCGGATCCAGCGCCCCCAGCGCCTCCCCCACCGCCGCATCCCCGTAGCCACCCCTTTGTCACCCTGAGCGAAGTGCTTGTCATCCTGAGCGAAGTCGAAGGACGAGTATCACTGTGACAAAATAAACCCCTCGCCCCGGCGTTCCTTGCGCACCAGATACCCTAACGCGCTCAAGGCTATTACGAAGCAGAGAACGGTTCCAACAACCGTTACCATTGCCGCGCCGTAATTTGCTCCGCCACCAGGCAAGACAAACCGCTGCGCCAACACGGCCTGAAACTGTGCGGTACCGGCAGCTATAAGGTTTCCAAGCTGATATGTAAACCCGGGAAACGTCCCGCGTACCTCGCCAGGCGACAGTTCGTTGAGATGCGCGGGAATCACACCCCATGCACCCTGTACGAAGAACTGCATGACAAATGCGCCCACGCCGAGCAACGCAGTCGTCGGACTGAACGCCCAAAGCGGGAGCGTAAACAGCGCAAAGACGCCGCAAAGCATGATGACCGCCCGCCTCCCAAACCGTTGCGAGAGCGTTCCGCAGAGAATCCCGCCCGCAATCGCGCCGAACGCTGCGATGATGGAAAGCGTGGACGTGATGCCCGGCGAGAACCCGCGCTGCTTCTGCAAAAACGTGGCGTACAAATCCTGCGTTCCGTGCGACATCGCGTTGAGCGAAGCCATGAAGAAAATCGCGTAGACGAACAGCGGCCAGTGCGCAAGAAACGACTTGAGCAAGAAACGCGGCGGAAGCGCCATCCGCTCCTCCTTTCCCGCGAGCCAGACGGGCGATTCCGGTACGTTCGAACGGATGTATAAGATCAGCAGCGCCGGCAACGCGCCGATAACAAACAACCCCCGCCAATCCCAGTGCGTAAAATGAAAGACGAAGAAAAACGCCAGCGCGGCCAGTAGGTAACCAGTCATATACCCCGCCTGCAGACATCCGCTGAAGAAACCGCGCCGCTGCGGGGGCAAGGCCTCCATCGCAAGCGCTGCACCCAGCCCCCATTCCCCACCCATCGCCACGCCGTAGAGCGCGCGCAGCACGAGAAAAATCGTGAAGTTGGGCGAGAAGGCCGTCAAGAGCTGGATCAACGAGTAACACGCAATGTCGATCATCAGCGGCGTGCGGCGGCCGTAGCGATCCCCGATCCATCCGAAGATCAGCGCGCCGAGCGGCCGGCACATGAGGGTCAGGGTAATCGCAAACGTGACGTCCGTAATCCCGCGCTCGAAGGTCGTAGCGATCCGCGAGATTACGAACGTCAGCAGAAAAAAGTCGAACGCGTCGAGCGCCCAGCCCAGGAAGCTCGCAACGAAGGTGGCGCGGGCCGCCGGACTTATCATGCGTTCGGCTTAGCGTGCTCTACTTTGCGTCGGGACTGAGCGCTACCCCGAGCGGCTGCTCTAGCCCCTGCGAGATCGTCCCAACTTGCTTATATCCCTGTTTAGCGTTGAAGATTGCCACGAGGCCGGTGTCCCCGTAGCTCACGTTGGCCACATACAGGAGTTTGCGACCGAGCCCGAAGGTGATTTCGAAAGGCTGCGGACCGGGCACAAACTGCTTGCTAAACATCTGCTGTCCGGGCGGATAGATATCGACGTCGCCGGCGTTAAAGTTGAGCGTGTCGTTAGCCACGACCAAGTCGCCCTGCTTATCGAATGCGAGACCGCGCGGATTGGTTAGGCCGTCCAAGCCCAAATTCGACCCCGAGGTCTGTCCAGGAGCGAACTTGTAAACCGTGGCGTTGGTCAAAGCCACGTACAGGTTATTCGAAGCGTCGAGCGCCACGTCAATCGGCGAACCGCCGGTCTGATCCAGTGGTATCGTTAGCTTCGGACTCCCGCTGCCCTTCACATATTCGGTGATGCAAAGGCAGCCATCGAATCCCTGCGCGATATAGACGGTCTTGTCGCTGCCGACAACAACGGCAACCGGGTTCTGGCCTGGGCTGTATGTGAACGACGGTGTCGTTCTACCCGGAGGATAGACGGTGACGGTCGTGCTTCCGGCGTTCGCTACGTAGAGATCGCCCTTCGCGTCAACGGCGAGCCCATCCGGGATGTTGACCCCCTCGGTAATCGATCCAATCGGCGCGGGGTTGGTCTTGCGCGCCGGGTAGATGGTAACCGTATCGGTCTGCTGATCGGAAACGTAAACCAGCTTTTTGCCTCTGCGTGCCTCCGGCGAGAGCCATCCGTGCGTCAACCGGCCTGCTGCGCTCTCCGGGTGTGCGCCAAGCGTCACCACCCCGGTTGCGGCGCGCGTCGTCGAACCGCCCGCAGGCGCGAGCGCTCCAGCGCTCGGGCCGGAGGAACTTTGGGATGCGCACCCCGCAACGATCGAGGCGCCAAGCGCGAAACCGCATAGCGTTAAAACTCTGCTCTTCTGTTGCATTGGTAGGCTCCTTTTCAAAGACAGCGGGTTGAACATCACGTTTGAACCCGCGCCTGGGAGGACCTGTCGCGTCCGTCGAAAGCGTTGTGCCCGTAGTGCTTCTGTATGAGGTGAACGATGCTTCTAGCCTCGCGCGTTCGAGTTCTCGCCGGCCTGAGCGGACTTGTTCTGGCCAGTGCCTGTTCGGGAAACTTTTCAGCCGCCCCGACTTCGACTTTGCCGCAATCCACTACCGTGCTTCCCGCTGGGATGCGCCTCGTGCCGCACCGCACGTTCGGCTCCGGCTGGCTCTCGCCGGCCGCGCGCGGTAAGGCACTGCTCTTCGTGGCTAACTTTAATAACAACGTGGTCGAGATCTACTCCGCCAAGGGCTCGAATCAAGCACCGATCGGTCAGATCACCGACGGCATCGACGGCCCCGAAGGGATGGCCGTTGCCGCTAAGCACCTTTATGTCACAAACACCGCGAGCAACACCGTCACGGTCTACCGTATTGGCAAAAAGACAGCCGCCAAGACTTACTCTAACGGTCTCAACGGCCCGGATGGC
Source organism: Candidatus Cybelea sp. (assembly GCA_049696515.1). GTDB lineage: Bacteria > Vulcanimicrobiota > Vulcanimicrobiia > Vulcanimicrobiales > Vulcanimicrobiaceae > Cybelea. The sequence goes on from JBAVTZ010000080.1 coordinate 29,851, forward strand.
GTCGCCGTCGGAACCGATGGCACCGTCTATGTCGCAAACCTAAATACTAACGACGTCGTCGCGTATGCCAAAGGAAGCATGACGCCGACGTCTACCTATTCGGACCTAGACTTCCCGATTGGGGTGACGCTCGACGCCCAAAACAACCTATACGTCTCCTATGGCGGCGGCGTCGAAGAGTTCCCGCCGGGCTCAACCAAGGGAAAGAATCTCGGGATCTCGCTTCCCATCGCCAGTGGGATTGCGATCGATAAGAAAGAGAACATCGTGGTTGCGAACCAAATGCCGGCCGGCATCTACGTCTATCCTCAGGGCTCGACGCAGCCGTCGAAGATCTTTGGGCAAGAAGGCGACCCGAACCCGATCGCTTTTCTAACCAATCGCAAGCAGTTGTTCGTCGGTGAACCGCTCTCGAACACCATCAACGTCTATTCGTACCCGAGCGGCAAAATGGTTAACGCGATCACGAACGGCATCGCATTCCCCGCCGGCGTCGCCGTTAGCCCGGAGGCGCCATTCTAATCCGCTCGTGAGTGGCTAGTGACGCAGCAGGATCGCGCTCATAAGCGTGATCCACGATACGAGAATCAAGGCCGCTACGCGCCATTGAACGCTGTCGATCCGAGCGTCGAGCGTATTGAATCTGCCCTCGACTTTTTGCTCGAAGCCGTCCAGGCGGCGATCGATGCTGTTAAGGCGGTCGCTTACCTGTCGGTACGACCCCTCCAGGCTCGCGATCCTAGCCTCAAGCGGCTGCGCGCTCATCATCCCGAGTATACAGTACGCACCCGCCGTTCTGAAAGCGTCAGCCTTTGACTTCTCGACTTTCGGACGAACCCCGTCACATGGCCAGTGCCGGTGCGGATGATCCGTCAGACCACGAAGCGACGGGAATATAGAAGACCGCCCACGGCTCGGGATTCACGTGATCTGAAGCATCGAAGACCACGGGAGAGCCTTGCCGGTCTGCGCCCCAACTCTCGCCGGCATTTGTGCTATCTGATTTTGGGGCATAAACCATTACGTGCGGGTACCACGACTTTGCACCATCGCCCAAATACTGGTTGTGCGACATCATATAAGCCATAGAACCCTGTGCGGCCGGGGACAAGCGCCTACTCGAAATGGCTGCCTGAAGGCGGTCGAGCATCTGAGTCTTACTGACACCTGCCAATGCCATTTCCGTCCGAAAAATCGTGTACGGTAGGACGCTACGCGAAGCGGCCAGGTTGTAACAAACGGGCGCGTGCAGTTTCGAATTCCAGAAGTTGGAATTATCGAATGGATTTTCCCACGAACGTTCTACCAGACACGTGAAGCCATTGGTGCCCTGCTGGGCATTTTCGTAGCCATGCGGCGTGAGCACGAGGACGGTCGCCTGGCGTGAGATGGCCGCCGGTGCCGCGCTGCGCGCGAGGTCGATCTCGGTTTGACGGTCCGCAATAAGATACTGGGCGAGCGGAGCCATTTGCGAGTACGGTGGGCTCAAGGTCCAGCCGGGAACCGGCACGGCTACGGCCAGCCCCACGACGAGCGCCATTGCGAAAAGGGCGGTGGTGCGCGAAGGGATCATCGAGCAGCTCCTTGATTTTAGCAATACTACTTGCTATTAACAACTGAGCCCCAGGTTTGTGACCGTCCCAGCGTCTCGGCTGTGCCCGCGGCTTCAGCGGGACCGGCGCAGCGCGATGGGAGGCAACTTGTGTAGGTTGTGTGTGTGGAAGCCGGCTCAGTGCCACGCTACACTGGCCCATATGATGAGCCTCGCGCTGCGAATAGCGTCGCCAGCTTCGACCGCAGCGTTTGGGAGCGTGCTCTTTAGCCTCGCCGCGTGCTCGGCTGGATCGCAATTTAGCGCGTCTGCGCAGCCTGGCCAGGGCGTAGCCAGGCTACAGTGGAGCGCGGCTGCGGATGGCGCGCGGAGCGGTCGCTCCCCCAGAGGTCTCGTGCTTGTGCGGTTCGCTCAGGCCGTGCCGCATGCAGCAAAAGCCGCTAAGAATACGGCTCTGAAAAACCTGTACGTTTCTGACTTCGTCCCCCAGAGTGTCCTAGTCCTCAAGAATTCGACCCACAAAAGCGCCGGCACGATCTCCCAGGGTCTAGTCACGCCGGACGGCGACTTTGTCGACGCGGCTGGTAACCTGTACGTTTCCGACTACGGCGGTGTCCATATCCAAGAATACAAGCCCGGCGGGAAGTCACCGTCGTTCACCTACAAGTACCGCATGGTTGACCCAGTCGATGTGAGCGTTGACAGCCACGCCAACGTTTACGAGGCCGACTACGACGGCCGGTACGTCAACGAATACTCGCAGAGAAGCAACACCGTGATCGATTCTTGCTCGCCCGGCGGCGAGGTCGAAGGCGTTGCCGTCGATGCGAACGACGACGTGTTCGTCGACTACAACAAGAACCTATACGGCTCGGGCAAGATCGCCGAGTACAAGGGTGGCTTAGCCGGGTGCCACAAGAGGGTGTTTAACGTGGCGCTTGGGTTCGCGGGCGGAATGGTCCTCGACACACAACACAACCTCGTCGTGGTTGACCAAAACGCGCCGGCCGTCGACGTGATCGCGCCACCATACTCGCGTATTACCCGAACGCTCGGATCCGGCTACCTTGCCCCCTTCCACGTCACGCTCAGCAAAAATAACAAGCTCGCCTTTGTGGCCGATCTTTACGACGTGTTCGTGATTAACTATCCCAGCGGCTCGCTCGCCGTGACGCTGGGTAATGCGCAGGCGTCCGGCCGGGGCTATGGGTTCGTTCTCCCGGCCGGCGCCGTCGCCGATCCGAACGCCGTTTATTAGTTCCGCGCGCCTTGTCCTTTCTCCGAAAGGCGTACGACGCTATACTCGCATCATGTCGAAGAGCGGTGGCATCATCGGGGTATCGGATCACGGCGGGTGGGCAGTACTCGTGACGGTGGCGCGCGACGGCACGCTGCTCGACCGGCGCCGCGTAGAACTTGTCGACGACTCCTTGCCTGCGCTTCCACATCACCACCAAGCCCAGGGCCTCCCGCCGGACGAGGGCGTAGCTTTGGTCGAGCGCGTGCGTGCGTCGGCGGAGAGGCATGCCGCACTTGCGCTGGAAGCCGTCGCGACGGCCGTGCGGCCCGTCCTCGGCGTGGCCCTTCGTACCTGCCAACAGCTTCCGCCCACGATTGCCGACCGAATCAAGGACTACCGTGCACGCAACGTCGCCGACTGGGTGATGTATCGTAAGGCGCTGGCCGCCGCTGCGAAGGCACGCGGTTGGCCCGTCCACTGGTACGACGCGAAGAACGTAGTGGACGCGGCGAGCGCGGCGTTGCGCGTCGAGGACTTCGACGCTTATTTTCTCGATATGCGGAAGGCCGTGGGGCCACCGTGGAACCAGGACCACAAGCTCGCGATGGCAGCGGCCATAGTCGCGGCCAAGGCGACCGGTAGGAGCAAGCTTACGGCTAGTTAAAGCTGCATAATAGATGCCGCAACGCGTGGCAGGGTTAACCGTAGCTGCCTTCGTTATCTGCGCACTCGTCGCTGGGGGCGTGCGGGCCGTTCACTATGGCTTCGGCGTAAACGAACCGGGATTAATTATCTTGCGTCCCGCTCCCACGGCGCCGCCCGCGCTCCAAGCCTCAGCGCCGCAGGTTGGTATTTCGGGCTACGTCAAGCGCCCCAATTGCACGTTAACGCTTTATGCCGATGACATGCCGATCGCTACTGCGAGGCCTTCGCAGCAGCCCGCGCACTTCGCGTTTAGCTTGCCGCAGTCGCTTTGGCAGACGCAAAACCAGATTCTCGCCCAGTGTCCGCTGCCGGGCTTTCCTTTTGTCACCCGCTCTCTGATCTCGGTTCCCCTACCCCAAAATCTTTTGGCGAGTCGTCGGCTTTCTACCGAGGCAACGCGAGCGGTACACTTTTGGGTTAGCCCGGGAAGCACGAGCTTTTACGGTTTGCTTGAGCTGCGCGGCGACGATCCTCGACTGACGAGTGCGCTCGGACTCTCTTCGCTCGACCAGCTTGCTCGTCAAGTATTTAACATCAACTTTAACTTTCACCCGGTATACGACGCGCTTCGCAGCCCAGTCGTCCGGCTATATCAGAACAACCACCACAACTTTCTGACGCTCCAGGGCGAGCTGTACCCTTACGCTGCCGTTGCCGGCAGCTCAAAAATCAACATCGTTGTGTCGCCGGTTGAACCCGGCAACGCTATCAGGCCCAGAAATGGGTACAGCAAGGTCGTCGTACAGTTGCGGGGACTCACCGCTAGCTCGTTTCCAACCGATGCTCTTGGGGTGTCCCAACCGCTCGGGCCGCCTAAGCAGTTGAACCCTGACGGCAGCTACGTGTGGTACACGTCAGCCACCGCTTCAAGTCCTCAGAGCATCCAAATCGCAGTGCGTGGTTACTCGCTCGGCTCCCTGAATGACGTTCACCACTTGCTAGCGGCAGCGGCGAAGACGATCGATCCGTTTCTGGAAATGCTCGCCGCCGCGGTGCACGCGCTAATTGGCGTTGCTATTGTGGTGATTCTGCTCTTCTATGCCGGTTTCTGGCGCCACGATGCCGCGCACGAGCGCTATTGTGGCATAATCGCCGCGGCCGCGCTGGCAAGCGTTCTCGTGGATGCAGGAGCCTGGCTTGGAAGATACGGCTATTATCTCTACTTGAGCTGGACGGGGGTCCAATCTGCGGAGGAACACCGTTTTATCGTCTATCTCCTGGGTGCCCTACGGCCCACCTTCGCTGTCGCTCAGCTGGCGGCGCTCGTCTCGGTCGCGGCGATTGTTCTCACCTTGCGGCATTTTAAGGTTACGCGCAATTTTCGCTATTTCTTGGGGACGGCAGTCGCAATATACGCGATCTCACTCTTTGGCTCGCTGTACCGTGCGGTCGAGCTGCACTACCGCTACGTTGCCGTAAACGGCCACAACAATCTGAACTCTTCGATGCCGACCATTTTTTCCGATGCGGTCCTCGCTATAGTTCTGTTCGTTCTACTGATGGTATCTTTCAGGCCCGACCTGGCCGCCGCGCTCTTTCGCACTCGGGCGGCCTCTCGGTCATGGATCTACTGGACCGTCGTCCTCGTGATGGCCTTATCGGCGTCGGTCACAACCCGAAGCTTGCTGAACGTTTCGCCAAATTTTGCCGCGCCCGAGTTTCGTATAGATGCAGGGGTCATGGAAGCCGGGAACTTCATTTCGAGCCTGGCCGTCGTCGTACCGGTGCTTTGGTTCCTGTGCTCTCGCAACCATGCAATGCTCAGAACGGCGACGCATAAGGGCCAACTTGCTTTGGCCTTCGCCGTTCTCATCATCCTCACCGGGTACGCCTACTTGGGGTTCCCGATAACCCTGGTAGTCATGGTGGCTGCTATCTACTGGATTGCGCTAAGGGCGAACAAAGAGTATGACGTAATCTCGGAGAGCCTGGAAAGCAAAAACACGCGAGCGGACTTGCTCGCAGAGGCTTACGACACCGACATGTGTGAGGCTGCTCGCCGAACTCAGGAGCGCTTTCTCTTGCAATTCGTCAACGGGAGTCTGACGTGGGAAGAATGTACCAAGCGACAAGCCGAGCTCGAGGCATTCATCAGAAGCAAGCAAGTGAGCGTGCAGGCCGGTGCGCGCGTCCATGCGACGGAGCTCGCTTTCGGGATGGGGCTTGAAACCGATCTAGTCGCAAACGCTCGCCAATCCGCCCTCATATCGTTCATTCCATCTTTAGTTCTAACGTTGCTCGCGACTCAATCCATTATCGCTAATCTATCAGCCACTCACCTACCGTTTTTTGCGGTTTTTGTGCAAACCTTCACCTCGGTGATCGGGTATATGGCCGCGGGGCTCGGATTTGGACTTGCATATCCGTACATACGTGGAAAGATCGGCACGGTTAAGGCGCTATGGGTGCTCCTCGCTATATCCCTCGCGATTCTGCCATATGAGTTTATGTCTGGTTCTCGACCCGACTATTTGGCCCAGGTCTTACGATGGCTGATCTTTTTCGGTACGCTCGGGATTACCATCGACGTGCTCAGCGCAGTTCGTTGGAAGCAGCGGCTAAATATTCGCGACCTGATCGGCATGGCCGGCATCGGCCATTTCGCCGCCGTTGGAGCGGTCGCGGTCACGATCGTAACGTCGCTGCTGACCGCCGAGTCACGCGACCTGCTCCAGTTGGCGATTCACCATGTCGTTCCAGTTCAATACGCGCTTCCCACGCCGCAGGAGCCAAGCCAGTAAGATCGATGCCGAAAGTTGCCTTTACGTCGGTCGATGAGTACATCGCTTCACACCCGGAGCCGGTGCGAGGTGCGCTCCGGCAACTACGCGACGCGATTCGCGTTGCTGTGCCTGATGCCGAAGAACTGATAGCCTACAACATGCCAAGGTTCAAGCTGAACGGTATTGTATTCGTGCACTTCGCAGGCTGGAAAGATCACTACTCTCTTTACGCAGCGACGAAATCCGTCCTGGCGGCATTCAAGTCCGAGCTACGACGATACGAAATCCAAAAGGGCACGATACGATTTCCGCTTTCGGAACCCGTGCCAGTGACGCTTATCGAACGTATTGCGAAGCTTCGCGCCAAGGAAGTGTCAGCTTGAGCTCGATAGATTCTAGCCCGAATCAGCTAGACCGACGCGAACTTTGGGGAGGTTGCGGCCGTGTTAATCAGTGCAGCGACGGCGCTCGGATGCGACACATAGATCGCGTGACTTCCCGGAACTTCCATGCTCGTTGCGCCGGCGCGCTTGCACATAAATTGCTGCGCTCGGCTTGCTCTTCCATCCCGGAGTCGTAATGGTCCCGGCGAGCGCGTTCACGCCCCACGGAACCTGCGAATCCGCCATAAACTTCGCGGTAGCGACATCCGCGTCGCCTGCAAATGAGGCCGCGAACTTCTGCTTGTCCAGGAAGAGGTAGCCGTCAACCGGCGGCGGGACCGGCGCGCCCGGCGGAGGGTTTGCGATGAGTGTGTTTACCAACTCACCAGGATCAGGTGCGAAGGCGGTGATGTAGTTGAACCCGTCCTTCTCGAGGATATTATAGACGCCCGCCCAACCAGAGCCGTCGACAAAGCCTCCGTGGACCAGTACGATGTCATTAATCCTGTCAGCCATATTCCCCAAACCGAATCGACGACCCCTCGTTGCCGTGCAGCGCCGTCAACCGGCCATGCGGCTGACACGTTATATGGGTGTAGCTCGGTTGCTGCCGGTCACGGTCGCTGTTGCGGCGCTCGTTTTGTCAATAGTACTCGCACCCGCCGCGGAAGCAGACCAAACATCGTTAGCTAGCTGTACGCTTCGACAAGCCGGCTCCGAATTTAAGGGCCCGTGCGGGGCGCTCTTGGCGGTATTCGATCACGTCCCGGCCGTAACGCTTCAGCGGGTCAAGCGAGTCAGCACGGGTAGGTGGCGTGACGACGTCATGCCTCTTTCCGTGTGGGGCGGCAGCATGGCCGATGACGATCAAGCCAACGACCCGATTGAACTGGAACTCTACCAGGGCGCTTGGGGTATTTTGCGCACCGAAGCCGGCTGGTTTCCCGTCACAAACTTTCGGGCGTCGCCGGGCAAGTTGACGTTCGACCTTTACGCGTTCTACCAAATATCGCCCAGCCCCCTCGATCGGGAGATCGTGCAGCGCGCATCGGTGTTGCTATCTAACAGCGCAACCTGGAATCGGGCGGACAACCGAGAGTGTCCTAAGAACGCCGCTACATTGAGCATTTACTGTGCGATGGAAAAGGCGACCATCCAGCTCACGGGCGGATTCCAGCACCGGCGCCCTGCTTTACAACTTTTGCGCGGCATCATTGATGAGCGTAGCGCAGGTCGGGACTATCAGCATCGCTTGATGGACTACAATAACGATCCAAGGACGCGGCTGCGCGACGTTCAAAGTCTCTTCAAAGAGGCCTTGGCACGAATGGGAGACGTTCAATGGCTAAAAACCCACGGCTTCGCACGTCCTTTCGGTGACGGGTTCCGACCTGGCTGACAGGGCGACACACCCCCGGCGCGGCGGCCGCGTGAGGGGCCGACCGCCAAAGGTAGAACGTTCCAGGCAGAGATCTCGCCCTAATGGGGAGCACGGGAAATGAGGATATCTGATTTTGGTCGCTATGCTTTTGGCTTTTGCGCGGCCCTTGCAATGCTCGCGGGCTGCGGCGTCCTTCCCTTCGACTCCGCTCAGGGCAGGCTGGCTCAGGATGACATGCAGCCGCCGGCCGCCGCGCTCGGCGTGATGCCGCAAAGCGCCTTAACCGCAACGCACCGCGCTCAGCGCGGATCGTGGATGCTGCCGGAAGCGACGCGTGAAGACCTTCTCTACGCTGATGCGAACGGCGCGAATGCCGATAGTGTTTATGTGTTTTCGTATCCGAAAGGCAAGCTCGTAGGAATCGTCACGCAATCGGAAATGCAATATCAGCAAGGGCTCTGTTCCGACGCGAAAGGGCACGTTTTTGTTACGACGCTCTCGACGAGCGATGACGGAGGGAACGTCTACGAATATGCCCATGGAGGTACGGCGCCGATTGAAACCCTACACGAAGCCCTCGTCTGGCCCTGGGGCTGCGCGGTGGATCCACGTACCGGCAATTTAGCGGTTGCGAGCATCAACTTGGAGAGCCTCAATAGCTACGTCGAGGTTTATAGACACGCCAAGGGAACGCCGAAACTCTACTCCGACAACCAAATTGCAAACTACATGTTCTGCGGCTACGATAACGCGAGCAACCTTTTCGTCGATGGGTCGGGCTCCGGGCCGCAGGTGTATCTCGGGGAGCTTCCGCGTGGAGGCAGCACGTTGATGCAGGTCAGTCTAAGCAAGACGATCGATTGGTATGGGCAGCTTCAATGGGATGGTAGTTACATCACGCTCGAAGATCAGCCTGATTCCGCGATTTATCGACTAAACGTTTCTGGTTCAAGCGCCATGATTGTCGGCACGACGCTACTCAAGGGGTGGACCGATACGACGCCGGCGCAATCCTGGATACAAAACGGCACGATCGTCCAGCCAAATGGGAACGCTTCGGCGGAGGTTCGATTCTGGCATTACCCGGCCGGCGGCGACCCTACTAAGAGCATCGCAAGTCCGGCGACGTTCTTCGGCGTGACCGTAAGTCTAGCTCGCCATTGATCCAAGCTCGCCCAACTCGGCATATGCAGCGCCTTAAGCCCTGAGTAAACGTCATGAATGAATTACACCAGGCACTCGAGCGATGGACGAACTTCTACATGACCATGTCGGCGGCGGCCGCGACCTTGATCGGCCTTTTGTTTGTCGTAATCGCGCTCGCCGCCGGGGGGAAATTCATGAAAAACCCGGCAGAGGGTAAGGCGAATATTCACACCTATCTTACGCCCACCGTTGTCTATTTCGCTTCCGTACTCGCCCTTGCCGCGCTGCTGCTCTTTCCGGACCATACTGAGCTTACAGTCGCTCTTTGCATCGGCATCGCGGGCGTCGTGGGCTTACTTTACTCGGGCTCCACGGTAATCGGTCACGATAAGAGAAGGTTTTACCGACGGCGTGATGTGATCCCCTATGCGGGTCTCCCCTTTTTGGCGTACGGGCTCCTTGTACTGGGCGGATTTTTATCGCTTCATGACACCCAACGCGGGCTTACGTTCGCGGCGGTCGGCATGCTGCTGTTGCTTGCGATCGGCATCCGAAATTCGTGGGCGATCGCCACCGCCATCGTCATCCCCACGCGTACCGGGCCATCTTAGCCACGTCGGACCGTATCGCTACGAGTAGGCCCGCGCCTGGGCGTGCCGAACCCCTCCAGCCGCCGATTCACAACGGCATCAGGGAGAAACAGATGAGAGGCATGGCTCCGTCACGTCGAGGATTCGGCTACGCGCTAAGCGTCGCCGCAGCGTTGCTGGCCGCGTGCGGTGAACCACAGCCGCCGGGGGCGATGCCGCAGAGCCCAGCGCTCCTTGCGCACGCGGCGCATCGTGGATCGTGGATGACGCCTAACGAACGAGGGGCGCTACTCTACGTCTCGGATGCGGTAACCCATGAAGTGCGTGTCTACAGCTGGCCTACGCTTAGCCACGTCGGCACGCTGACTGGACTCAAAACACCGTTCGGGGAGTGTGTTGACGCATCCGGCAACGTCTGGATCGTCAACACAAATGCTTCGAATCTGGTGAGATACGCTCACGGCGGCACGTTCGCGTTCAAAACGCTGAAGGACGCCGGGTACTTTCCGAATGACTGCTCGGTGAATCCAAGGAATGGCGACGTTGCCGTTGCAAACGAATCAGCCAAGGGCGGTGGCCCGGGAAATATCAGGATCTACAAAGGTGGCGTCGACTCGCCAACCACCTACAAAGATCCGGTCCTTCACAGCGTGACTTTCCTCGCGTACGACGCTGACGGAAATCTCTTCCTCGACGGCAAGAACTCCGACGGGGCCTTCCGTATGGCGAAGTTCAAGGATGGGACATTCACCCCGATCACGATTAGCGGTGCAACGATCGAGGTCCCGGGTGGGGTTTTCAGTGAGGGGCTGGCGCTGTCGGTTGGTGATCTGAGGGACCGCCGAGGACATGCGGTGGTATACCAGATTACCGATACCGGGACCGTCACTAGCACGACGAACACCATGTCGGAGGTGTGCGCCCAGTACTTTATCGCGGGCTCAGCAAAAGAGCAGAAGTTGATCTGCCCGAACTTTCGGGGCCCCAGCGTTGACATTTACGATTATCCGGCCGGTGGCACCCGCATCGAGCACATCAAGGCAGGCCTTGAGTTTCCTTTTGGCTCGGTTATCAGCCCATAGCTGCTCTTGGAGGCACGGAATCACTCACACTCACTATCCGTTGGGAGATATATATCGATGGAAATCAGCGCGCGCAATCAGATTCGCGGTCGTGTGAAGGCTATTTCACCCGGCACCGTTATGACGGAGGTCGAAGTCGAGGCTGAACCGAGCACGATCACTGCGGCGATCACAGCTTCATCAGTGCAGCGTCTCGCACTCAAAGTGGGCGACAACGTGGTCGTGATCATTAAGGCCACCGAGGTAATGATCGGAAAGTGAGACTGGTGGGAACTTAACGCATCAGCTCAGAGTGGTGCAAGCAGCTGGGCAAGCAGCGGCGTAGCTGGATTCGCCCGCAGCTCACTCCAAGCCGCCTGCTGAACGATGCGCCCGGCCTCGATCGCGATGGTTTGCGGACAGAGTCGCTCTAGCACCTCGGACTCGTGATCGACCACGAGCATGGTGAAGCCCAGGGCCTTGTGCCAGTGCAAAAGTGCACCAATCAGCTCACGCACGAGATGGCGATCGAGCCCGGTGAAGGGCTCGTCGAGCAGGACGAGGTTCGGCTTGCGGGCCAGCATTCGCGCAAGTGCCACACGTCGCGCTTGGCCTCCTGAGATCGCGTAGCTTGGTGCGCGCCAGATCGAATCAAGCTGGAGGCGATCGCGCAGTTCGTTAATCCAGGTCTTGTCGGGGGCGCCATTGCGTTCGGCGATGCCGAAGCAGATATTCTGGGCGACGTTTAAGTGTGGGAAGAGATAGGGATCCTGCGTAAGGTATCCGATCGGCCTGAGATAAACTGGGAAGGCTGGAGGGAAAAGCGTCAACTCTCCGAGCCGAACGTAACCGCCGTCGGGCTGCTCCGTTCCGGCGATACAGCTCAGTATGGTACTCTTGCCCGCTCCGGAAACGCCGAATAAACCGCACGCGGTACCGCCGGCGACCTGGAAGGCGGCCTCGACCGTGAAGTCTTTGCGCACCTTGACGACGTTTGCGTCAAGTGCGCAGTTCACGCCGTTGAGCCAAAAGATGCGCGAGCCACGGGAAAGGCAGCGCCGTAACGAGGAAGATGACGAGTAGCGGCATGACGGCCGGCAGACCAAAGTTCTGAAGGCTTGTCCAAATCGCAACCGGCATTCCGGCAGGATAGTACGCGGTAATGACGACCGCACCAAACTCGGTGAGCGCTCGGACCCACGCCAGGCTAAGTGCCACCGCAAAACCCAAGCGTGCCATCGGGAACGTGATGCGCCAGAAGACGCTCCATGGGCTATGGCCAAGCAGCGCTCCCTGTGTCTCAAGACCCTTCGGTACGCTGTCGAGCGCAGCGATTGCGGCAAGCACGTAGTAGCCGATGCTCACGTAGACTTGCGTAACGATAAAGGCCAGCGGCGTGTTCGTCATTTTGAGGCCGAACAGGTCGAGAAAACTGCCCAAAGCGTGCGGACCGAACGCGAGCGAAAGCAAAATTCCAAGTGCTAGCGGCGGCAGTAAGACCGAAATCAAGAGAATCGCTTGCCACCACATTCGTTCATGCGTCGAAATGCGAGCGACGTAGAGCGCCATTGGCGTGCCGAGCGCGACCACCACGGCCATTGCAATGGCAGTGAAGCCGAGCGAGACCCACACGGCGCTTGCGGTTGATGAAGCGTCCCAATGCCACTGGCCGACGGGAACGAAAAGTCCGGCGAGCGGATAAAGGAGAACAATTCCAAAGAGCACTGCGCCGATCCGCTGAAGGGCCCGTCGTTCACCCGCGCCTCTGGACACTGCGAAAGCTAAGCGCGAAGTGGGGCTGCCCCACCCGGAGCGTCATAGAAGTATTTCTTCAGGATCGCTTGACCCGCACTTCCCTTGAGCCAGTTCAGAAAGGCGATGGCCTTGTCTTTCTGCGACGAACCATTAAGCACGGCCGCGTAATACACCAGCGGTTCAGGATGGAAGGTTTTTCCACTCAGAGTCAGCGATGCCTGAGAATAGAGCGCGCTCATCGTGTCGTCGCCGAGGTTTATTTCATGGGGTAATGCTATGTACGGGAGATTAAACGGTCCCGGCTGGATCCTGTACGCTGAGGCCGCATCGAGCTCCCCACTCTGCAAACGCGCTTGAACCGTGGGTTCGAGGAAAATCTGTGACGGATTGATCGTCGGGCCCAGGACCCGCTCTGTCAAACCGGGCTGCTTGTAGTACCGCTCCGCGAGTTGAAATGTGAAAATAATGTTGCGGCCTTGGGGATCGACCGCCGGATCGGTGCGGCCGAAGCGCACGTCGTTGTGCTCCAAAACTTGCCACCACGGTGCCGCACGACTTGTCCCGGCCGCCGCAGCGGCGAACTGCTGAGCATACTTGCTCTTCGGGGAATAGGCAATCACCATCTCCGTCCGTGCGATCGGCACCCCCTCGTCCGCTTTCCCCGCTTTCAAAACCGTAAGCATCGGACTCGGCGTCACCGAGATAAAGAGATCGGGCGAAATGCTTCCGCCCACGATCAGTCTGGCGAGCGCATCGGAGCCAGCCGCTCGCCCGCGCATCTCGATCTGCAGCGTCTGCGCGACGCCCGCTTTAACAGGGCCTTCCATCATTGAGCCCATCGAGCCCGCATAGGCGACATCGATCGGCGTCAACTCCTGCGCGTAGACGGCGCGCGCCCCAACTAGTACCGCGGCGGCCGAGCCGAAGATCCAAGTCTGACGATTCATGCGATTTGCTCCCCCGTTCTGGTAGCGTCATAGGATTGCAGGCTTTCTAGGTCTCGCCGATAAGCCGGCGAGCGTAACCCATCAAGAAGTGCGCGAATCTCCGGCGTTCGAAGCGCGGCACGCGGCACGAACAGGGTGCATCGCTCTTCGCGCAACGGAACGAAGTCCAATGCAAAGACGTGCGCAACGCTGGCCGTCCCAATCGCGACGTCCGCAAAATCTTGCGCGATCGCGCGACCGATATCGAGCTGGCCGGGCAGCATGCGCTCGTAACCGACGATGCGGCGAGGGTCAACCCTCGAGCGACGCAACTGCTCGTCGAGCAATCGGCGAGCACCCGCGCCGGGCGGACGATTTGCTAAGCGAGCTTTTCGCTGCTGAAGGTCCTGCGCGCCGTGGAGCTTTAGCGGGTTTCCCGGAGCTAGCAGCCACCCTTCTTCCGTCGTGGCCAGCACGAATCCAACGAACTCACCCATTTGCTTTACCTGCTGGGGCGACAAATGACCATGGACGACGGCCGCGTGCACCGTTCCACCTGTTAGCGCCTCGAGCCCGTCACGATTGGTCATGGGTAACCACAAAACGCGGACATTGCGTGAGCGCAACTGCGTGTGCCGGGCAAGAAGTCCAACCGAGAGATCGCAGCCCGCGACGAAGACGTTGGGCACGGCATCCTGCGCCGGTTCGACCGCTAAATAATCTTTAGTGAGTGAATAGGTCACCGTCCGACCGGCGATTGTCCCGGATGCGCTTCGGCCGACATTCGGAGTCGCTCCTTCGGGGCCGAACAACTCCTCGACGGTCGTTTCCAACGATCGCGCGAGCGCGAGCGCGATGCCAACGCTGGGCTGCATGTTGCCGCTCTCGATCGCGCTGACGGCCTGCCGTGTGATGCCTGCCAGTTGTGAGAGCGAACGCTGTGAGAGGCCCCGTGCCTGCCGTAACGCGAGGAGGCGGGCAGCTCCGATCCTTGCCATCAGGCAACGATCCTTGCCCTAACGAGTTAGAGAGCTCCTGCCCCCCGAGGCGCAAAACAGTGGATGCCGGAGCTTCTCCTACATCGCTGTTGAGACTGCTATCTCAGTGACGTTGCGGACCCAACGCATTTGGTGTTTCTCGTCGGGGACGACGACGCGAAAAGGGCCCAGGTCTGAGCCCATCGGCGAGCCATTGCGCTTATCCGCTAGCAGCACGATCTTGTCCGTGATCCTCGGGTCGAGTTCACATAGAGCGAATACCGCCCGGTAGCCGTCGGATGCGCGAACAACCACGTAATCGGCAACGGCCCGGCCGCGGATGGCCGGCCCCGACGGCGCGCCGTTCTTCGCAAGCAACGCGACGTTGCGATCGTGCGCATCCCACCTGATAAGCGAAACTGGCCCTATCATTCGCAGAGCGCACAGTGGGAGTTCTATCACGTCATATCCGGCGCTGGTAAGGTTCGGCATGAAGAAGGACTGACTGCGATCGAAGCAGGGGATGCAGTCATTTTCGAACCCGGAAAAGCGCATCAAATCATCAACGATGGAACTGAACAGCTCGTGCTCTATCTCGTAGCGGACAATCCAGTGGGCGGTTCGACCTACTATCCGGATAGCCAAAAATGGTCCGTAAGATCGCCGGAGCGCCGGATCATCCGTTCTGAACCACTTGATTACTTCGACGGTGAGGAATGACGCGATCCCGCAACGTCCGCGCTGCCCAAGAAAAAAGGGATTGTCCGGCTAACGGATATACCAAGCTCCACTACAAGTCTATTCTTTTCACAGGAAGCTCGGCGGCCTCGGGCCAGTTCGCAAACAGGGGGCATAGGTTTATCGAATGGACCGGCGTCATTTCGTTCGCATGGCTACGACAGGCGTCCCAGGTGCGTATCTGTCGCTTGTCGCTTGCGCTAATTCAAAGGAAACAAAAAGCCCTACGGAAAGGACAACAAGCGTGACTCAAGTTGCACAACAGGCGGGCGGCGGTGCGACCGCTATTCGTCCATTTCCTCAGCTGAACGTCCCAGATTCGGAACTTGACGATTTGCGACGCCGGGTCAAGGCGACGCGATGGCCCACAAAAGAACTCGTCGCGGACCAGTCGCAAGGGATCCAATTAGCCGTGACTCAGGCGCTGGCGAGCTATTGGGCGACGGAGTACGATTGGCGCAAGCTCGAGGCGAGGCTGAACGCGCAACCGCAGTTCGTGACCCAGATAGACGGGCAGGACATTCAATTCATTCACGTTCGCTCGAAACACGAAAATGCGTTACCGCTGATCATCACGCACGGGTGGCCCGGCTCGATCATCGAGCAGATGAAGGTCATCGGTCCGTTGAGCGATCCCACGGCCCACGGTGCGGCCGCAACGGACGCGTTCCATCTGGTCATTCCGTCAATCCCGGGCTACGGGTACTCACCCGAGCCGGCGACGCTGGGTTGGGACCCCGTCCGCATCGCCAAGGCCTGGCTCGTGCTGATGGAGCGCCTGGGATACAGTCAATTTGTAGCCCAAGGTGGCGATTGGGGCGCGTCTATCACGCAACAGTTGGCTTTGCTCGCGCCGACGCAAGTGCTGGGCATTCACAGCAACATGCCCGGCACCGTTCCGGCCGACACTTTAGCGAAGGCGATTGCCAACGCTCCGCCGCCCGCCGGGCTCGAGGGCGACGAGCTGCACGCGTATCAGCAGCTGGCTGACTTCTACACGCATCACCTCGGGTACGCCGTCGAGATGTCGAACCGCCCGGAGACGCTCTACGGATTGATGGACTCACCCATCGGCCTTGCGGCCTGGATTCTGGATCACGACAAGGACAGTTACGAGATGATCGCGCCGGCCTTCTTCGGAAACCCCGGCGGCCTCAGCCGAGACGACGTTCTCGACAACATCACGATGTATTGGCTGACGAAAACGGCGATCTCATCCGCGCGCCTTTATTGGGAAAACAAGCTCGGCTTCTTCAATGTTGTGGGTGTCACCATCCCGGTTGGCGTGAGCGCGTTTCCGCACGAGATCTATACCGCGCCGCGGAGCTGGGCGGAGAAGGCGTATCCCAAACTGGTGTATTATAAGAAGCACGACGTCGGCGGTCATTTTGCCGCCTGGGAGCAGCCGCAACTCTTTTCCGAAGACGTTCGCGCGACTTTCCGATCGCTCCGAAAAGGGAACGCCTGATAAAGACTGCTACGTCACACACGCTTCGTCGATAGCTTGCTCCTGCGACATCCGCTCGCCCACCTGCGTGGCTTCCGCGACTGCTGCCTCACCGATAGCACTGCGCAGGACGGTGAGAACGCGGTCTAACTCTTGCTGCTCTAAGAGCGTCGGCTCGATGTGCAGCGCGATAGAGCGAACGCGGGCAAAGCCCAAAATGTGCGCTGCTCGCGTCCAGGTGTCGCGGGAGCCTTCCGTCGCCGTTTGTGCTCGCAGAGCGGCCGCTGCGGCGAGGCGCTGCAGTGCGCGGACGGCGATGTAGTCAAGCTCGTGCTCGCAGGCGAGGTCGAGCGATTCGCGAGCGCACCTCTCGGCTTCGTCATACCGGTCCAGCGCGTTGAGATAGCAGGCCATGGTCTTCAGCCTGCTCGCGATTGTATGCGGAGCCATATTGGCTTCGCGAAGTATCGCAAGCTGTGCGGCCGCGCGCTGAACCGCCAGCTCCGGATTGCCCGCGGCAAACTCATAGTCGGCAAGATCGGCCACCACCGCCGCGGTGAGGGTTGCTCCCATCCCTTCAAGGGCTTCCACTGCTTCCGCCGCGTATCGTCGTGCGCTGGGGTAGTCGTGATTTTGAACGCTCGCCATTCCGAGCGCACGCAGCACAAATGCGGTAAGACGGCCGTTCTTCAAACGTCGGGCGGCCGCAAGCGCCTCGTGAAGCACTGCGGTACCTCCCTGAATCTCTTCGGTCCAGATCAGGATACTCCCGACGCGGCTCTGAGCCTGCGCGATGCCGAGCGCGTCGTCGAGAGCGCGATAGTGCGCGAGGGCGGCCTCGGCATGCGCAAGCTGCTCGGTCTCCGAGCCGACTAACAGTGCGATGTTCGCCTGCGCGTAGCTGAGCCTCGCGAGGATGCCGGCCGGCGTTCCTTCGTCGATCTCTTGGGCTGCGGCTTGCAGCCAGCGGCGTCCCTCGATGGGCGCGAAGGTGTGCCAGAACCAATCGAGTGCGGCGGCTAAATCCTGGCCCAAACGCACATCGTTGCGCGCGACCAGCGACCAATTCAGCGCCGCGCGCCAGTTCTCTAGCTCGGAGCCAGTCGTGGGCCGATAGAGCGTGTCGCCATTGGCTTCGGCGGCAGCATCAAGCGCTCGGGCCAACTCGAGGTAGACAAGTGCATGCCGGCGCGAGACCGCTTCCAGTTCGCCGCGTGCGGCCAGTTTTTCGCGGGCGTACTGACGGAAGGATTCGAGCATACCATACCGCGTCTCGGCGGCGTCGAGGTCGGCGACCACGAGCGACTTGTCGGCAAGCGTCGAAAGCCGATCGAGCACGTCGGCCTCTTGCGCATCCTCATCACCACAGATCCGCGTTGCCTCCGGCAGTGTGCAACCGCCGGCGAAAACCGACAGCCGTTCGAAAATCCTCTGCTCCGGCGGCGACAGCAGGTCGTAGCTCCAATCGATCGCGGCGCGCATGGTCTGCTGCCGCGGCAACGCCGTGCGATCTCCGCCGGCGAGCAGGCGGAAGCGTTCGCCGAGCCTGTCGGTGAGGGCCTGAACCGATAACGTGTTCGCTCGCGCCGCGGCCAGCTCGATTGCGAGCGGTATCCCGTCGAGGTGGCGGCAAAGTTCGGCAACGATTGGAACCTGCGCGTCGGTGAGTTCGAAGCGATGATTAAGGGCACTCGCACGATCGCAGAAGAGCGCAATGGCGCCGTAATCGAGTACCGCTGCGGCCGAGAGTTCGCGCAGCTCCTTTTGCGATGGTACCGCGAGTGACGGCAGCCGGTAGGCGTGTTCGCCCGCAACGTGGAGCGGCTCACGGCTGGTCGCCAGGATCCTCACGCGCGGGCAACTTGCCAAAAGCGCTTCCGCAAGTTGAGCCGCCGCATCGATCACGTGCTCGCAGTTGTCGAGGATCAGGAGCGCGGCCTTGCCGCTGAGATTCGAAAGTAGCGTCTCGCGTAGTGCATGGTTGGGCACTTCCTGGAGTCCGAACGCTGTGGCGACGTTCTGCGTAACCATGGATGCATCCACGGCCGAAACGAGGCTTACGAAACGCGGCGGATACTCCCAGTCGGTGCCGAGTGCGTGGGCCGCTTGCAGCGCCGCGCGGGTCTTGCCGACGCCTCCCGCTCCCGTAAGCGTCACCAAACGCCACTCGTGCAAGAGTTTGGCAATGGCGTCCATATCGCTCTCGCGCCCAACGTAGGTCGTCAACGCTAACGGCAGTCCAACCGTTCCGGTTTGCGGCCATGGACCGACGGTGACCGATGCATTGCGCTGGCGGCGCGTGACTGCGGTACGCGCGGCAACTTCGAAATCGCGCCGCTGCTCGGCGTCCAGCGCCAGTGCGCCCGCTAACAGTTCGAGCGTTTCGCGTTGCGGTGAGCGGCGAAAGCCGCGCTCCAGCGCGCTGATGCCCTCGATGCTCATCCGTGCGCGTTCCGCGAGCGCCTCCTGCGAGAGCCCGGCTGCCAGCCGGTAGCGCCGCAGAAGCGTGCCGAATCCCGGCGAGCCCGACCGGACGTTCTGCTCCATTGCCCTGGCCGGTTTCTACCCGGCCGGACACGCACCCCTTACCGCCGAGAAAGCAAAAAAGAACGAAGAGGACCGGCTGGCCAATCCTCTCCGCGTGTCCTGGAAGACCGGTTAGTGCGTAACCAGCATTCCGTTGGTGTTACCGGCCGTGTCTTCATAGAAGCCGACCATTTGCGCGTTGTTATTGATGCCGTTGAGCGTCGTCTTGCCGATGCCGTTCGGGTCGTCGATCGTTGTGAACTTTGCGTTCAAGAGCGGCGATTCCAACAGGAAACCATGCATTGCTCCGGCGGTATCCACGTACACGCCCACAATGGCGTCATGATCGTTTACGCCGAAGACCATGGTGGAGGTCGACTTTGGATACATGAATGTTGAGAACACACCGTTCTTTTCGAGGAATCCGATGCTTCCCGAGGGCGCACCGTAGAAGCCGACTACGTCGCCGTTGTTATTGATTGCGGCCGCCGTCACGTTCGCTCCGCCTGGAGGCTGCACCGGCTTGAACTTACCCGTGGCCTGGTTCAGGGTGAACCCGTGGTTCGCCCCGGCACCGTCGGTGTAGAATCCGACCGCCGTCCCCGCGTCGTTGAGGCCGAGAATCTGAGTGACTTTACCCTTGGCCTTAGGATGTTTGTAGGTGGTGAAAACGCCGTTCCACTCAACAAACCCGAGGTTGACGCCGGCGGCGTTGATCCAGAATCCACCGGTATTCCCGAGATTGTCGATACAGGTAACTTGGGTCTGAGCCGATCCGGGAACGTTCTCCGCGGTAAAATTATCCTGATTGTAAGGCGTAACCACGGTGTAACCTTTGTTCGGGTGGCCGGCCGCACCGCTCCCGTAGTAGCCCGAGATCGTACCCATGTCGTTGATTCCGAGCAGCTGATTGAACGTCTTGTCGGTGTTATTGTTGATCGTCTGGAACTTAAACGACGCCGCAAGGCGTGCCCCCGCCGATTTGTGGGCAGCCCCAGCGGAGAGCATCGAGGGCGTCTCCGGAAGCGTCCCCTGCTGCCCCTGCGACGAGCAAGCTGCGATGACGATCGAGGCGGCAATCCATAACCCGTACCGTGCCGGGTTCGTGCGAAACTTCATGATGAAAGCTCCTTATCAAGCGTGTAGAAGGCAGATCGCCTTCGCGGCTCGATAATGCCAAATAGACGGGGCCGGCGTAACGTACAGCCGTACAAGTAGCCCGCACAAATCCCCCACCTAGAGGTAATCATGCACGACAGGCGCCTCAGTCAGACCGTAACACGTCTAGCCACTCACGCACTGGGCCTGAGCGCCGCCGTCGTCCTGATGGCGGGCTGCGGCAGCAACGGGGCTACGGCCTTTGGTGTGCCATCGGGGACGAGCTCGCTCTTGAGTACGACTACCCAAAGAGCAACAAGCCGATCGGCCCGATACCCGTCGGGGCGGTGCGGGGGGCAGTAAGCCGATCAAGACACTAACCGAATCGGCTGGCGAGCCGGCGAACTGCGCGATGGATCCGACAACCGGCAATCTGGCAGCGCCGATCTTTAGCGACGGCGACGTCGTCGAGGTCCGCAAATAGCGTGTTAGACAACGAGTACGTATGTGCTTTTAAGTGAGGAACTTGATACTCTGTCTCGCGCTGTTATGGATTGCAGCGACCCCAAGCCAGCCGAATCCATTTGGATTTAATCAAGAGCCCTATAGCCATGCACAGCGTTTGGTTAGTGTCGGCTCGGGTCGACGCCTCAATATCTACTGCACCGGCAAAGGATCGCCAACTGTAATTCTAGATTTAGGCTTCGGGGCTCCGCTAATCTCGTGGGGATTCGTACAACCTGAGATAGCTGAAAGTGCAAGGGTTTGCTCTTACGAGCGAGCCGGCTACGGCTTTAGCGACCCGGGACCTCTGCCGCGCACTACTCGCGCCATTGTAGACGACCACCATGCCCTGCTCACGGAAGCCGACGAGCGGCCACCGTACATCATGGTGGGGCATTCAATGGCGGGGCTAGATGTGCTTCTGTATGCCGATCTTTATCCATCGGAAGTGTCCGGCATCGTCTTAATCGACCCGCTGCTTCCCGGGTGGGACGAGGTTGTCGAGCGCATGTTCCCGCAGTTCCGATTAGATGGTGACCGCTTCATTAACTCACTGGCGATGTGTCAGAAGCTTGCCGAAAAGGGCGACCTAAGGACACGGTCGTCCACGAATAAAGACTGCCTCCCACCGCGTGATCCTCGCTTTACGGCGGAGGTGCAGAAAGCGCGCGACGCTACCAAGCAGCGCCCCGGCTATTGGTCAGATCTTCAGTCGGAGGCAATTAATGGGGACAATGCCGATGTTCTTGAACTGAACTCTCGCCGCCGCCAGTTTGGCAGTACGCCTCTGATACTGCTCTCTGCTCCGCTTAACGCTTCCACTTACGAAGCCTCCAGCCCGACCGCGAGGCAGATTGCGACGCTGACTGGCGAACGAACCTCGTTGCAGCGACAGGTCGTCGCTCAGTCTCAGCGGGGAATCGTGTGCGATGTGGGCGACACCGGTCACTTTATCCAGCTGGATCGGCCAAGCGTTGTGCTCCATGCAATCGGGCAAGTACTTCGGCTGACGCGCAGCAGCGCGCGACCGTCGTGTAGCGGCCTATAGGTGCACATCACTTTTCGCCAAAGCAACTGCACAAGAAAGGGCAGATGAAAGCTCTCAGCCGCAGCTCTGCTGCCGGGGATTGCTTCAGCATGTCCGGAAGGTTAAACTAGAAGACTCAGGCCCCAATGTCTCAGGGGCGAAGGGAGCCAGCGCAATGGAGACTTCTAGCTACTTCCGCAGCGCGTTAGGTGTCGTACTGGGCGCTGCGATTCTCACCGGTTGCGGCGAGGCGCAAAATCAAGTGCCTGCACTAACGGCGCTCAGTCCGGGTAGCTCCACCGCAGGACGAGTGTCCAGGGCGTACGATGGGGACGGACCGCTGTTGTACGTCGTCCACCGGGTAGGGGACGATTCGCACTCCGTGATCTCGATTCTCTCACTGCGAAAGCACACGGAAGTAACGCACATTACGGGTTACCGTCTCGTCGGCGGCGTCTGCTCCGATCGAGCGGGCAATGTCTGGGTTACCAACCGGCGCGAGAACCGTTGGTACGTCGATGAGTTCCCGCATGGCGGCACGAAGCCGACCGAGGAGCTCGAGGCGCCACGCGTGACGTTAGCGAGTTGCGCTGTAGACCCAAGCAGCGGTGATCTCGCGGTGATGTGTACGAGCATCGACGGCGGCTGGGAGGCCATTCTCTGGCGAGGAGCACGGAAGGAAAAGCCGGCAAAGTATCACGTCCCGCTTGTGCCATCGTATGCGGCATACGACGACAAGGGAAACTTATTCATTACCGGGCCGGCGGGATATAGCATCAGCGAGTTTTTCTTCGCGCTCGGCGAGCTTGCAAAAGGCAGCAGCAGCGTGAAGAGGATAACGCTGGACAAACCGACTGGGCTCTGGGGGGCCGTGCAGTGGGATGGGACGTACGTCGTTGTTAATACGACCCAAGGTTATCATCCACGGCCGCTGCTTTACCGCTTGCAAGTCTCCGGCACGAAGGGCGAGGTCGTCGGCATCGTGCGACTGCAGGGATTCTATGGAAGGACCTATCCGTCGTCGCCGGTCTTCGTCTTGCACGACAACGCCCTCATCGGAACGCGGGGCGAAAACGGGAAAGCCGTCTGGGCCTGGCCGTATCCAGCTGGGGGTGCGCCGACGCAGCAGCTCGCTAAGTACGAAACCATCAACGCAATCGCTCTATCGCTGTGAGATTCTGGTACGCGGTCATGCGCGTCTTTAGGCATCAGAACGCGGTCCCGGGCAGCTTAAACACCTAGCTAACTTCCGACCCGCTCGAGTCTTCGCATGAAATTCTGCCTAGGGAAATGACAGGCAAACTTGCAAGTTTACCTGATAATCTGATATCATGCTGTCGATGGCCAAGATCGCAGAGTCTTCCGACCGCGCCGAGGCGTCGGTTGAAGAGTTTCTACAGGCTACGGCTCAGCTCCTGAGGCGCTTGCGCACTGAAGCAAGCGGCGACAATCTCACCTGGTCGCAGTCCGCCGTCCTCAGCCAGCTTGAGAAGCTCGGCCCCACAAGCACCGCCGATCTGGCGCGGATCGAATCGGTGAAACCGCAATCGATGAGCGCCACGCTCTGGGTGCTTGAAGAACAAGGGCTCGTCGAACGAAGCGCGCATCCAGTCGACGGACGCCAGATTCTCTTTGCGTTAACACGCGCCGGCGTCGCCCTTCGCAAAGCGCGCTCGCGCCTCAAGCGCACGTGGCTCTCCGGCGCGCTCGCCCAGCTCACTCAAAGCGAACTGCGTGCGCTGCTGGCCGCTGCCGAACCGATGAAAAAATTAGCGGATTCTTGACCGCTGCCGCCTCGGCTGCCGCAAAGCCGAAGCACGAAGGCTTCGGGTTTACGTTTGTCGCCCCGCTCGCACTCGGATCGTGTTTAAACCCGATCAACTCGACGATGATTGCAACGGCGCTCGTCCCGATCTCGCACAGCCTTAATGTCAGCGCTGCCGAGGCCGGATGGCTGATCGCGGCGCTCTATCTCGCGAGTGCGATCGCGCAACCGACGATGGGGCGCCTCGCCGACCTTTTCGGCCCACGCCGTGTGTTGTTGGGCGCGCTTACGCTCGTCGCACTTTCCGGTGTCGTCGGCTGGCTCTCATCGTCGCTGAACGTTCTGATCGTCGCCCGCGTGCTGCTCGGAATCGGCACGTCTGGCGCGTATCCCGCGGCCATGCGAATCTTTCGTATCCGTGCGGACCTTCTCAACGTTCCGCCGCCGCGCGCCGCCATGAGCTTTCTCTCGCTGGCCGCCATCTCAACGATGGCCGTCGGGCCGCTCCTCGGCGGCCTTCTCACCGGCGCGTTCGGATGGCACTCGATCTTCACCGTCAACTTGCCCCTCGCGGTTCTGACCGCAGTTCTCGTCATCGTCTGGACGCCGAAGGACGCCCCACAAGAACTAACAGCTGCCGCAGTTTTCAAAGGCATCGACGTTCCCGGTCTCGCGCTCTTCGGCGCGACGCTCTTCGGCCTGATGAGTTTTCTCATGCGTCTTGCGCACCCGATGTGGTGGGTGCTTGCGATCACCATCGCGTTGGGCATCGCGCTCGTCGTTCATTCGCGCGCCAATAAAGCGCCATTCTTTGACGTGCACATGCTGGCGCGCAACACTCCGCTCGTCGTAACCTACCTGCGCGCGTGCGTCCTTTCGACCATCGTTTACAGCATGCTCTACGGATTCTCGCAGTGGCTTGAAAGCGGTGCACACTTTTCGAGCGCGCAAGCGGGTGCGATCATGCTCCCAATGTCGGTCGCGGCGGGCATCTCATCGTACGTCGGCGGCCGCACGACGGGCATTCGCACGCCATTCGTCGTCAGCATCGGTACGATGGTGCTCGGCTGCGCCGCACTCGGAGCAGTCGCCTTTGGCGCCCCCGTGGGACTCATCGTTGCTGCCGCCGTCCTCTTGGGTTTTCCGCAAGGCATGTTCTTTGTGAGCACTCAAGCCGCTGTCTACGTTCAGGCTCCGGCAGGCGAAATCGGGGCAGCCTCCGGGCTTCAGCGTACTGCATCGTATTTCGGCGCCATCGTCGCCGCCAGCGTTCTCGCACTCGTCTACGGACAAAGCGCGACCAACGATGGTTTTCTCAGGCTGAGCGTCATCATGGCTGCGAGTGCCGCGGCGCTGTTTATCTTTACCATCTTCGATCGCACGCTTCCGCGCGGTCGCGTATAACGAAAGGAAAGGTTTCATGCCCCTCACCCAGCTCGATCCCTCCGCCGCGCTCGTCGTCATCGACCTTCAAAAAGGTATCGTCGGCATGCCGTGCGGCCCGCATGCCACGACCGACGTCGTCAAACGCAGCGCCGACCTCGCGAGCGAATTCCGCAGACGTAATCTTCCGGTCATCCTCGTCAATGTCGAGGGGCGCGCTCCTGGCCGGGTCGACGCGGCGATGAACTTCACCCCGCCCGCCGATTGGGCCGAACTCGTGCCCGAATTGGCCCGCCGGCCGAGCGACTACGCCGTCACGAAATTTCAAATTGGTGCCTTCTACGGAACGGCGCTCGAACGAATTTTACGTCGCGCCGGCGTCACGCAGGTCTTTCTCGCCGGCGTCGCAACGACCATGGGCGTCGAAGCCACCGCGCGCGAAGCGTACGACCGTGGCTTCAACGTCGTCATCGTCGAAGACGCGATGTCCGACATGAGCGCTGACAATCACCACCACGCCATGAGCGCTGTCTATCCTCGGATCGCCGAAATCACTACGACTGCCGAGGCGCTGGCAAAATTGGGCGCGGCCTAAAACCGGTTTAGGCTGAAGCTAGAAGTTCCCATTCGTCCCCGGCACAAATTCGGTGAAGGTTCGCTCTTCGCGTAAAATGAGTTTGTTCTCTTGGGCGAAGGCGAAATTTGCGCGCCCCTCATCGTCGTCTCGAAGCCTGCGACGATATTCTTCGTACGCAGCGAGGGAGTCGAACGCAATTAACCCCCATGCGATATCGTTAGTGCCCTCGTACGGCAAGAAGTAGCCGATGAGACGCCCTCCGCAGCGAGGAATCACGCGTCCCCAAATTTCGGCGTACCGTTTGAACGCTTCACGTTGAAACGGGTCGATCTGATAACGAATGAAACACGTAATCATGCTAGCGACCTTGACTACCGATCTGTTGAGTACCTTTAGTTCGGTGTCGGCATCATCGAAGACTAGCTACACATTTTCGCAAATAGCTATCCCGGGTTAAATGGTGAGCGAGAAGACGATGCCGCAGCCCGCGTCGCAACCCGGAGCCGGATAACCTCCCGATTCCGTCGTGCCATAGAGTGTATTGTTTATGTCGGTCAGGGCATGCGGGTAGGCTCCGATCGAGCCGCCGGTAAAGCTGTGTAGCACCGTTTCGCTACCCCCGGTGGTTACGCTGAAGACGGTTCCGCAACCGCGGTCCGTGCTCTTCATGCAGGCTACGCCACCCGACTGGGTCGTGCCGTACAGCAGGCCGTTGACGCTGATCAATCCGCCGCTCGGCAACGCCCCATCGGGAATTCCCCGGAAGTAATATACGATTTTGTGTGCACCGCTTAAGCTTATTTTGTAAACGCTGCCGGCGGCGAAGCCGCTGCTCGTCGTCCCGTACAGCATCCCGTGAATGTCGAGCAAGCCCCCGACTGGGATCACCGCAGCTAGCCGGTGGCCCTTGAAGCGATAAAGTACGTTCTCCGAACCGCTCATCGTTATGCTGTAAACGGTCCCACAGCCCTGGGTAAATGTTATAGATTGGGTCCCACATTCCACACCGCCGGACCCGGTGGTTCCGTATAACGTACCGTTCACATCGATCAACGCCGCGTTCGGTAGGGCCCCGTCGGGGATGCCGGCAAAAGCGTGTAGCACCGTCTCCGAACCGCTCGTGCTGATGCTGTAAACGGTTCCACAGCCCGGAGTGTCGACAGAGCCCCCACAATTAACGCCGCTGCCTCCCAGGGAAGTCGTCCCGTACAAGGTTCCATTGACGTCGATAACGCCGTTGGGTTCGGCACCATCGGAGCCACCTTCGAAGCTGTGCAGCACTTTCTCCGAACCGCTGGTGCTCAGGCTATAAATCGTACCGCAGCCGCGACCGTCGCATCCGGAACCCCCGCCCTGCTCCGTCGTGCCGTATAGGGTGCCATTCACGTCGATTAAAGGTCCTATGGGTTGCGCTCCGTCAGCGATCCCGCCTTTAAAATTGTAGAGCACTTTCTTTAGTCCGGTCTTGGTAATACTAAATACCGTTCCATTCCCGCAGCCATGATGGTGGCATGGATGCGACCAAAGTGTCGTACCGTAAAGAGTTCCGTTGAAATTGAGTAAGGGACTCTGCGGTACGGCGCCACCCTCGGCATGGCGGCCGAAGCGATGTAGCACTTGGAATAAAGACGAGGCATTGTCATTGGCTTGTGTCGTCGCGCTGGGCGCGCGGATCGACGGTTGCGAGCCGCCGCAGGCTGTGAGTGATCCGGCTGCTACGCAAATGCTGAACCAACGGCGGCCCAAATCTAAGATTCCCATCGCTTTTGCTCCCTCGATCCCTGGACGCCATGCAACCCCAGCAACGCTTCGGCCTAGCGGCGCTTAACCCCACCTCCTCGTCTTTCGTCCCATAAAGAGCACGGTCGAGTCAATCATGGCCGAGGCTTAATGGCGAGGGCGGGGCGGCGAGGCAACTGCGAAGAAACCTGTGTCGGGGAGAGTGACAATGGCTGAAATCTCTAAGCGCCTGAGCTTCACGGTCGCTATTGCGATCGGGATAGCCTACGCCGGTTGCGGCGGCCCGCAGCAAATCGGGCAAAGGGCGTTCTCGCAGCTGCAAGAGGATGCGACATCGACGCCGTTGCCAAGAGGCGCAGTATCGCACCGCGCGGCGAGGCCGCTTCCGCGCTCCGCTCTAAGCGGCCAGCCCCTGTTGTATGTCGGTGACGGCGGCGGCGCCGTCAACATCTTTCCGCTCACGGGGCCGAATCAACAACAACTAGGCTCGATTTCCAGCGGCATGAGTGGCCCGTGGGGATTGAGCCTCGACGCCAACAACTCGCTTTACGTCGCTAACTCAGGAAACGGCACCGTCACCGTCTACCCGTATGGCTCCTCAACCCCGTCGATGACGTACTCGAAGGCAGTGGAAAGACCGTTATACGCGTTGGCCGATTCGGCTGGGCACGTTTTCGTATCGGGTATCGGTTTCAACCGCCGCAATCGAGGCTATGTTTTCGAGTACAACGCCGGCACGACCATTCCGGTCGCCCACGTGCATTTAGGCGCAGAAACGGACGGAATGGCCGAGGACCGGGAAGGCAATCTCTACGTGGCATTTCGGCGGAGGAAAGCCAGTGCGACTATCGCCGAGTTTGGACCGGGCCTTACCAATAAGCGGCTTCTGGGTATGGCGATCGATCAGCCCCAAGGGTTAGTCGTAGATAGCGCCGGGAACATCGTTGTCGTTGAGTCGGCGGCCGACCGTATCGACGTGTTTCCGCCGGAGGCGACGACGCCGTTGGTGACGATAACGCTCTCCGGGATCGGTAATCTCGCCCAGCTGGCGATGCAGAATAGCGAGACGACGCTGTGGGTTTCTTCGGAAGAGGGCTCCGTATACTCGATGCCCTATCTGCTTGCCCCGAGTACGATACCGACCGAATACGAGAACACCGGGCATTCCTCAAACGGAATCGCGGTTACTCCCTAGTCCAGTAAAGACCTTCTTAGCGAACAGCCCTTGAACAAAGCACGATTTGAGGCATTCTCCGACGGCGTCTTCGCGTTTGCGATCACGCTGCTGGCACTCGGGTTCGTGCTGCCCGTGATGCACCAGCCGTCGAATCGCGAGCTGGCCGTCGCAATCTTGCGGCTTTGGCCGAACCTGATCGCTTATGCATTGAGCTTCTCGGTGATCGGGCTCATGTGGCAGAACCATCACGCGCTCTTCCGGCTCGTGCAGAACGTCGACCGCAGGACCGTCTTTTGGAACTTGCTGCTCCTCGGGGCGACCGTGCTGATTCCGTTTGCGACTACGACGCTTGGTTCGTATCCGACGCTAAGCGCATCTGCATTCCTCTACGGCGCGGTGCTGTCGACCAGCGCCACGTTTTATAACCTGATGCTCTGGCATCTCGTGCGTTCGCGCTCGTTCGCGCCCGAGGTCTCGCCCGTAGCAATCGCGGCGACCGTTAGCGGATATCGTATAGGGTGGTTCGTCTACGTCGGGGCGACGCTCCTCGCGCTACTCTGGCCGATTGTGAGCTTCGCGCTCTATCTCAGCATCGTCGGCTATTTTCTGATCCCCCGCGGCGCCGATTCGGATCACCCGCTCAGCGCTCGCCGCTGGTAAGAGCGGGCACGCCAGGCGCGAATCAGCAAGCAACAACGCCATCGTCGATCAGCTACCTCACAGTAACTACCTGTAGTGTTAAAGGCACTTAGGAGACGCCATGGCAAAAAAGCGACAACTCGTCTTTTTGGCTACGCTGATCGCATCGGTTTGGGTCTCGGCCTGCGGTCGCCAAGTGACGCCGAACCCTCCCGGCTTGGGAGCGGGCGGCGCGCCCGTGGGGTTCATGTCGGTGGTCTTTGACGTGCAGGCGCCCTTCAACTTCAGCCAATACCAGTACATGATCGTCTTCAACACGAGCGGAAGCGGCGTCACGCCGTCAACGGATTCCGTTCGCACCAACTGGGCCGGCTATTCGGTTGCTTTGATTGCGCTCGGCAGCGCCCTGGGGGCGTATGCTAAGTACATGCAGTTTGTACCAAGCTTGAATCCGCATCAGCCGCCAGGCTGGGTTTTCCCCATAACGCCCCCCCAGCAGTTCTCCTTTGACTTGAACAACAACGGTACTGGGACCGAGTTTTCGCTCCTAGTGCAAAAATCGATCTTGAGGGCCTTTGCAACACCTGGTCCCACACCTGGTCCCACCCCAACCCCCACCCCGCCGAGTGTGTGGACGTTCAACGCCTTCACGACGCAGGCCAGCAGCAATGGAACGTGGCAGTTTTTCGATTCGCTGGGAGCCGGCGGCCCAGTCGATCCGCAGTTCATTTCGCCGCGGCTGTGCATGACGGAGCCGTTCGACAACACCTATACTGCTATCGCCAACGGCAACCAAATCCCCGACCCGGCGGCCCAGATCGTCACTATCGAAATAGCGAATAACCCGCCCAGTCCGTCGCCCTGCCCGTAAAAAAGGAGTGAATAGATGACGTTCCATTCGCGAGCAGCGAACGCTGCGCCGCTCGTAATAGCGACGTCACTAATCCTTGCAGCGTGCAAGGGCGGCGCTATTAATGGCAACTCGCTGCCCGCGACCGCGATTAGTCCAGGCGCGCCAGTCTGGGGGGCAAGCGAGAAAGCCTCCCCACAGTTACTGTATGTTCCGAGTGAGGCCATTCCCCCAGGTGGCATCTTCGAACTTAAGCTCTCGGGTACGCGCCTGCGAACGATTAAAAAAGGCATCAGTTATCCGCAAAAGGTCGCCATTGACGGATCAGGGACTCTCTACGTTCTTAACTTTAAGGTTCTGCTGAGCGTAACGGAGTACGCACTAGGCACAACAAAGCTCCTAAGGACGGTCACTCGAGGAATCAGCACTGAGTCCATTGGTATGGGGGTCGATGAAGCCGGTAACTTATGGGTCTTAGATTTCAGCGGCCCACTTGTTAGATATAAGGCTGGGAATGTCGATCCCGAATTCGCAACGTATAGCGGGCTCTGCGCCGGAGGCATAGACTCTTTTACAGGCCCTCAGGTATTGACCGTTGATACCTTCGGCACTGCCTATGTTGGAGTGAACTGCGGGACGTACTCAGGGCCTGTACATGCACTCGTTCGCGAGTACGATAGTTCGCACAAGGTCGCCCGGACGATAGCTATACCTTCTAACGAATCACCCGAGACAATTGGGACGGATAGCTCAGGGCGCCTCTACCTCTTATTTTCCGACAGTTCTGATAAAGGGCGCGTAGGAATCGCCGAATACAGTCGCGGCGCAACGAAGCCGCTCCTTACCTTTTACGTCACCCCTGCGCTCTACAATAGTTCAGGCTTCTTCGCTTTTGACTCAAGCAACAACGTCTATTTTTCGACGGGCGAGTGCATCGGGACTGGTTCAGGCCCCCTGTCATGCAATTCTTTTATCAGTCAATATCAGAACGATACGAGCCAGCTTCTTCGAACGGTTAAGGCGCCTTCGCAGGTGTTGTTTGGCGGCGTCGCTATTGATCGACGCAATAATATTTACGTAAACGCATTTCCAATTCGCGACAAGAAAAGTACTCGCATAGACATTTACCCGTCGAAGAATAAGCACGGAAAGGTCTTCGCCTCGGGGCAAAGACTCGGTTTCCCCCTGATCTACCCGTAAGACTCGCTCCTCTCCCGGCCGTTGAGCGAAATCGACACAGCGATGGCTTCAGGATCCTGGGAAGATGCGAGTCTCACTTTTGCTTTGCGAGTTCCGCCAGCAGGCCGCGCGCCGTGCCGAAGAGCAGCGGCGCCCGCTGGGAACGCGAGGAGCGCGAACGCCGCGAGCGCGAAGCCGTCCAAACACTGCTCACGGAGGCTAAGGCTTGGGAAGATGCTCGACAGGTTCGAAGCTACGTTGGAGCCATGAAAGACCGCGCCGCTAGGGAGCCAGGATGGGCCGAATGGGCGCTAGCTGTGGCTGATCGATTGGACCCCGCAAAAGGCGCGGCTTAGCCAGGCATTTAGGGGCGGATTGGGGGGCAGCACGCCGACGAGAGCGCTGGCAATCGGCACGCAGCGCTTTGAGCTTGCAAAAGCCGCCATGGTCGTGGATCACAATGCAGTCCGGGCGTGCGCCTCAAGCTCGGGATGGCATTCTAGCTTCGCTCCCAAATCGAAAATTCGGAGCCGCGGAACCTTTGGCGTTGTGCCGTACGGCCCACATGACGGCGCCACGTTGGGCCGTTAGCACTATGCACGGCATAGTCTAAACGAATCCTTTTAGAACGGAGGCCGTCGACGCCGGTTACGGTCCTGATACAATGCACACTCTGGAGCTTAGGAGGGGAGCGGTTATGAACGTTCGCTGGTTATCGATGCATTCGCTAGTCGTTGGCACAAGTCTTATTATGGCCGCGAGCTGCGGTGCTCCTCAGTTATCGACCGGAAACCCGGGCCTGGCAACCCAAATGCGGATCAGCCCAAAGGCGTTCCCGGATGTCACAACAGAGCGCCTCTACGAGCAATCGAGCTTGAGCGCGTCGATCAAAGATTTCGCCATCTCCGACCGCAGGAGCCACGCGCCGGTCTGCCACGATTCCCTTCCGTCAGCCATTGGGACGAGCGTCGGGATCGGCGTGAACTCCGCGCATACGTTATACGTGCCGTCGCTCGCAGGTAAAATATATACGTTTGCTCCGAACTGCGGTGGGCAAGGACCTTCGTTGACCGATCCGAACGGCGCACCCAGGGCCGTGGCGTTCGACAATAAAAAAGGCATCGTATACGCTCCCGAAAGTCAAAGCGATTGCGTCGAAGTTTACGAGCACGGAGCTACGTCGCCGACGCGGACGCTCTGTAATGCGGCACTTAAGGGGGCGTGTGGTGTTGCCGTCGACAGGTACGGCAACGTTTACGTATCGAGTATTACCTACAGAGATTACGATGACGCGATCGTTGAATTCCCGCACGGTCGCCAGAAGGGAGCCGGCGCGCTGAAAATCACGGGATTCCAGGATGGTCCTTGCGGCTTAGCTTTCGACCTTAATGGCAACCTTCTTATTGTTGCTTTCGAAAACGTTTATGTCTTCGCTCCACCTTTCAACGGGCCACCCGCTCGGCGAATCATCACAGGGTGTTGTGGGGGGTACGGCGCACTAGACCACAGCAACCGCCACTTCTTCGTTGCGTCATCAGGAACGAGCGTTGACGTGTACAGCTACCCAGCCGGTAACTACGAATACAGCATTCGAGTCACTGGCCGCAAGCGTCAACGGGGTGTGTCCGGGATTGCAGTCGATCCTCCGTCCGGGAGTTAAGGGCAACGGACAACTGGAATCGGACTACGAGTGGCGCGCTGTCTGGTTTTTTCAAGCTTTCCTTTATTAGCCCGCGGCGAAGCCTATCTTAGTCGGACCGATCGAGGACCGGGCACGCTGAGGGTCAGTGCCAAGACGTGGACACACCGGAAGTTTCAGAGGCCTTATGTGCATTAGCTAAGACTTAATCGGACAGTTGGCGAAGATCGTGTCGAATCCTGCCGAGTCATTGTAGTGACGTCGGCTACGAAGGAGACGACATTGACCACCGAACGCAA
>JBAVTZ010000081.1:0-7357 GCA_049696515.1 Candidatus Cybelea sp.
CAAGCCGGCGCAGATCGACGAGCTGGCGCAGCTGCGCCGGCTCGAGGCCGGTATGAAGCGGCAGCTTGGCCCCGCGATTCTCGAAGCCGTCGCCCGCGGCCAGGCAATGGACGAAGACGAGCTCCCAAACAGGCCGGCTCGCCCCGCCGCGCCGGCGCGCGACGCGTTGGTCGCGTTGCTCGGTGCCGCAATCGCCGAAATCGCTCGAAGTGCCGGACTTCCGGCCAGCCTGCTCGTTCCGCGGGCGGCGCTCGAACGTCTCGCACGTGAGATTCCATCGGACCGAGCGAGTTTCGAACGCATACTGGCGCTGCAACCGTGGCGTCTCGCACTCGTCGCCGACCCACTGTGGCGTCTCTGCTCCGGCGAAGCGATGCTGAAAATCGAAGGCTACGCGCAGGGTGATCCCAAAGTACGGTTGTCCGATGACTCGACATCCGAATAGCTTTGGAGCGCTCGATACGCTGCGCGTCGGCGATCGATCGTTCAATTATTTCAGCCTTCAAGCACTCGAACGCTCCGGCCTGACGAAGCTGGCGCGGCTGCCGTTTTCACTCAAGATTTTGCTCGAGAATCTCCTTCGATTCGAAGACGGCCGTTCGGTTTCGCGCGACGATGTGGAAGCACTCGCGCGCGGCGATTGCCACGGGCGCGAGATTGCCTTTACTCCGGCTCGCGTGCTGTTACAAGATTTCACGGGGGTGCCCTGTGTCGTCGATCTAGCCGCCATGCGTGATGCGATGGCACAGATGCATGGCGATCCGAGCGCGATCAATCCGCTTCAGCCCGTCGAGCTGGTGATCGACCATTCCGTCCAAGCCGACTACTTCGGGTCGAACGACGCGTTAGCTAAAAATACCGAAATCGAGTTCGAGCGCAATCGCGAACGGTATGCCTTTCTCAAGTGGGGTCAATCTGCGCTTTCGGGAATGCGGGTCGTTCCACCCGGAACCGGAATAGTGCATCAAGTCAATATCGAGTATCTCGCGCGCGTCGTTTTCGGCGCTTCGCAGGTTTCGACGGAGCCCGCCTTGGCCTACCCCGATACCGCCGTCGGCACCGACTCGCACACCACGATGGTCAACGGACTCGGCGTGCTGGCGTGGGGTGTTGGGGGCATCGAAGCCGAGGCCGCAATGCTCGGTCAGCCGGTGACGATGCTCGTTCCGGACGTGATCGGTTTTCGACTGGAGGGTGCGCTGCGCGAAGGCGTGACGGCGACAGACTTGGTGTTGACCGTAGCGGAGATGTTGCGCAAGAAAGGCGTCGTTGGAAAGTTCGTAGAGTTCTACGGTACGGGGCTCAGCGCGCTCCCCGTGGTCGACCGCACGACGATCAGCAACATGTCGCCGGAGTTCGGTTCCACCGTCGCGATCTTTCCTATCGACGATCGAACTCTCGAATATCTGCGTCTAACCGGCCGTTCGCACGAGCAGGTGGCGTTAGTAGAGGCGTACGCCAAAGCGCAAGGGTTATTCCGCACCAACCAGACGCCGGATCCTGAGTTTGCCGATTCGCTCGCGCTCGACTTAGCCACTGTCGAACCCAGCCTGGCGGGGCCGAAGCGTCCACAAGATCGGGTGGCGCTGCGCGATGTCAAAGGTTCGTTCGATCGTGCCTTCGAGGAGTGGACGGCCGAGCGGGAGCGAGCCAACGGCGCGATCTCGCGTTTTGAAAACGAGGGGGGCGGCGGAACTGCGACGATCGCACAGACGACCGAAGATCTCTACGATGGTGCCGTGGTGATCGCCGCCATCACGAGTTGCACCAACACCTCGAACCCGTCGGTCCTGATCGGGGCCGGATTACTGGCACGCAACGCCGTCGAGCGCGGGCTGCACACGCAACCGTGGGTGAAAACGTCGTTGGCACCTGGTTCGAAAGTCGTGACCGATTACTTGACCAAAGCCGGCTTGGGTGAGTATCTCGACCAACTCGGCTTTAACCTCGTTGGATACGGTTGCACGACCTGTATCGGGAACTCGGGTCCGCTGCCCAGCGAGGTCGCGGAAACGGTCGCCGATCAGGATTTGGTCGTAGCCGCCGTCCTCTCGGGCAATCGCAATTTTGAAGGACGCATCCATCCGCAGGTTCGAGCAAACTACCTCGCCTCGCCGCCGCTGGTCGTCGCGTACGCACTCTCGGGCCGCATTGACGTGGATTTGACGACCGAACCGCTCGGCACCGGCAGCGACGGAAGGCCCGTCTTTCTCAAGGACATCTGGCCGAGTAATGACGAGATCGCTACGACGATGGCGCGCTGCATCAGCGACGAGATGTTCGCCCGCCAGTACTCCGACGTATTCAGGGGTGACGAGAACTGGAGTAAGTTGGAGGTTGCCGCCAGCGAACGCTACGCGTGGGACCCGCACTCGGAATACGTCAAGAGGCCACCGTATTTCGATGGCATGCCGGTTCTCCCGGGGCCGCTCGAAGACGTGCACGCCGCGCGGGCGATCGCGGTTGTCGGTGATTCGGTGACCACCGATCACATCTCGCCGGCGGGCAGCATCGCCAAGAGCAGTCCGGCGGCAAAATATCTGATGGAGCGCGGTGTCGAGCCCCGCGATTTCAATTCGTACGGTGCCCGGCGCGGCAATCACGAAGTGATGGTGCGCGGAACGTTCGCCAACGTTCGCCTGCGCAACGCCTTGGTGCCGGGTGTGGAGGGCGGCATCACACGCTACCTGCCGACGAACGAGCAGCTGCCGATCTTCGATGCTGCGGTCAAATACAAGGCGGACCAGACGCCATTGATCGTCCTAGCCGGGAAGGAATACGGTTCCGGCTCCTCTCGCGACTGGGCCGCAAAGGGACCCTATCTCCTCGGCGTCAAGGCGGTGATCGCCGAGTCGTTCGAACGGATTCACCGCAGCAACTTGATCGGCATGGGAGTGCTGCCGCTGGAGTACGTCGGTGGCGCCGACCGCTCGACCTACGGCCTTACGGGCGAAGAAATCTACGATATCACCGGCATCGCGCGCGGGCTCGAGCCGGGCATGCACATGCGCGTTAAAGCGACCGACGCCCAGAGCGGCAGGTCGCTGGAGTTTGACGTCCGCGTTCGGATCGACACGCCCAACGAAGCCGAATACTACCGGCACGGCGGCATCTTGCAGTACGTTCTGCGTCAACTGCAGGCCAAGCAACAGCTAGCGAAGAGGTAGTCAATGCAGCGTACCACGATCGACGGCATCGCAATCTGGTCGCGCTGGCAATCCGATCGCAACATAAACTTCAATTCCTATTTTATTCGCGGCGAAGATGGGAATCTGCTCGTTGATCCCCTTCCGCTCGACGATCCAGATGCGGAGGAGATTGCCGCGCTCGGAGGCGCACGGTGGATCGTCATCACTAATCGCGACCACGAGCGGGCCGCGCGCGAGGCAGTCGATCGCTTCGGTGCAAAAGTGGCTGCCCGCGAGCCCGACGCCAACGAGATGAAGGTAGCAGTCGACCGAATTCTTCGCGATGGCGAGACCATCGGCGACGCAAGGATCATCGCGCTCGATGGCCTCAAGACCGCAGGCGAGTTTGCCCTGCATCTGCCGTTGAAGCGAACGATTCTCGTGGGGGACGCCCTGTGGGGAGATCCAGCCGGTGCGGTGCGGATGATGCCCGACGACAAGCTCATCGATCCGATAAAGGCGGCCCAGTCGCTGCGTAAACTACGCGCGGTTTACCCCCGCGATCTGCTCGTAGGCGACGGCGACCCCATCTTTGGGCGCGCCTACGAAGCCATCACCGCCTGCTTGGAAGCGCGCCCCGATGCAAGCGTCAACCGCGTCAATTTGGACGAGCTCGTCTTTCACAGTTTCGATGACCCGGGAGAATATCGCGGGGAGATGGCGGAGATCGGTTTTCTGCTGGGAGCCGAGAAGTTGGGCTATCGCGCCGCTCGGCTTGAGCCGGGCGCGGCCTTCTGTCCCCTGCATTGGCACGTTGCGGAAGAAGAGCTCTTCATCGTCTGGGATGGAACCCCGACGCTCGAAACGCCCGATGGATCCACACTGCTGAGGCGCGGTGACCTGGTCGCCTTTCCGACGCGTGAATTCGGCGCGCACAAGGTCGTCAACCGCAGCGCGCTACCGTCTACGCTCGTTCTGATTGCGAACACAAATCCATACGACGTGTGTTTCTATCCGCAATCGAGAAAGTTGCTCGTCGAAGCCACGGAGACGCTCGTCCGTTCTGAACCGATTCTCGACTACTACGACGGCGAAACCTGACCGGCCGTTAATCGGGCGCCCCCTCGAGCAATTGAGAATAGTTGATATCTTTGCGCGAAGTGTGTCCCGATCGAGTTGCATCGCAGCTAGCTTGTGTTGCCTGCCCAACAACGGTTACAGACAATTGAAGGAGAGCGAATAAACCTTCTCAGATATACTGGCCTGTAAGCTGAGGCGTCGGTCGCATGTCGCCGTTGCTAGAATTAACTCATGCCGTAAAGGAAACCGATACTGTGAAACGATCTTCGTTGAGGCGCGGAGCGATCGCGCTCGGCCTGCTTCTCACTTTTATAGCTCCGGCAAACTGGGCGCTTGCCGGTTCAAGTGGAGGCATCGCCGGCACAGTTAGCGATGCTAAAACTGGTTCGCCAATCCCAGGTGTGCAACTAAAGATCTCATCCCCATCGGATGCCGCAAACGTGACCACGGATGCCAAGGGGCATTTCGTAGTGTTTTCCCTGCAGCCCGACA
Source organism: Candidatus Cybelea sp. (assembly GCA_049696515.1). Lineage (GTDB taxonomy): Bacteria > Vulcanimicrobiota > Vulcanimicrobiia > Vulcanimicrobiales > Vulcanimicrobiaceae > Cybelea. The sequence continues at coordinate 4,701 of JBAVTZ010000081.1, forward strand.
GCTATACGATAACTCTGCAAAGAGACGGATACTACTCGCGAACCGTCTCGGGATACACCATCAACGCGGACCAAACGCAACAGTGCGATCTGACGCTCACTCCTTCGCCGGCAAAGCAATCGGGGTCAGGTGGTTAGTTGAGCCCGGCAATCCTATAGGCGCGATGGAAGGCGCAAAAATCAAGCTACCATCAATACTTGACATAGGCTGTCATGTTTGGGTAGTTTGATGAGACCGTGAAGGCCGATCGGCTAATTTCGCTGTTGTTGGTCTTGCAGTCGCGCCGGCAATGCTCCGCGCGCGTGCTTGCCGAGCGGCTGGAGGTTTCCGAGCGAACCATCTACCGCGACGTCGATGCGCTTGGCGCCGCCGGCGTACCGGTCTATGCCGAGCGCGGTTCGACCGGCGGCATCGTCCTTTCCGAGGGCTACCGCCGCGCGCTTACGCATTTCAATGAGGACGAAATTCGCGCGCTTTTTGTTTCCGGCGCGAGCCCGCTTGCCGACCTGGGCATGGAGCGCGGCTTCAAACGCGCGCTTGAAAAGCTGCACGGTGGACTAGCCGACATCCAGCAGCGAGCTGCAGCCAAATCACGCTCACGCATCCACCTCGATCAGCGGCGCTGGAATCAACCCGAGCCGCCGCGCGCGCTTCTTACGGCCTTGCGGCGAGCCATATGGGACGACCGGCGTCTTCGAATTCGATATGGGGATCGCAATCGCGCGCAGTCGATTCGTACCGTGGATGGGTTGGGGCTGGTTTCGAAGGCCGGCGTATGGTATCTAGTGGCGCGCTCCAACGACGAGTTGCGCACTTTTCGGATCGAGCGCATTCGCAGCGCCGAGGAACTTCCGGATCATTTCGTGCGGCCAAAGACGTTCGATCTGGAAGAATACTGGAACGAATCCTCGGCGCGCTTCGCCGAAGTCTCGCGCAGCAGCGACTGTACCGTAACGCTGCGCGCCTCCAACGACGCACTCGAACGTATCACCTACTACTGGCCGGCCGAGATCGTGGCCGCGCGCAAGCGTGACTCGCTCGTGCGCGTGACCTTCCCTGGCTCCGAGGTCGCGGTCTTTCAGATACTCGCGTGGTGCGACGTGGCAACGCTGGTCGAGCCCACGGAGTTGCGCGAGCTGCTCGTTGCACGCGCACGACGCACCCTAGCGCGCTACGCGAAACGGCCGGGATAGCCGGCTAGTCGCGGACCTTACGCTGGTGGATGATGATCGCGTTGCCTTCCGGATCCTGACCGAAGGCCATGATGCAGACGGGGGATTCCATCGGGTCGCTAAGCTGAAGTCCGCGCGCGCGGTAGTGTTCGACGGCCGCCCTGGCATCGTCGACCGCAAACATGATGGCGCCGCCCGAGCCGCCCTCTTCGGGCTTCCACACCCCAAACGTCGAGCCGTCAGGAAGCGTAAACTCTGCGCCCCGTCCCTCGTCGTCGACCGCGGTCGGAGTCATGCCTAACACGTCGCGATAGAACGTCACTGCGCGTTCGGGGTCGCGAACCAAGTATGCCGTAAGGTCGATCCCGGTGATTGCCGTGCTCGCCTGCGTGGGTGGGGTAGCGCTCATGGCTCGACTCTCCTTCGTAAAAAGCGATGCTGTGGTTATAATCCTACCGCGCGATACATGACATCTCTTGTCATGTATCGTGGACGGTCAGAGCAAGATTCGGCGAAAATCGGCTAAAAGGGCGCCGACGTACGCCAGGAAGCGCGCCGCGCCGGCGCCGTCGACGACGCGATGGTCGTAACTTACACTAATCGGCAAAATCAGGCGCGGAATGAACTCCTCGCCGTCCCAGACCGGCTTCATCGCCGTTCGCGTCGCCCCAAGAATGGCGACTTCCGGTGCGTTGACGATCTGCGTGAACGCGGTCCCTCCGATGCCTCCGATCGACGAGATCGTAAAGGAGCCTCCCTGCATGTCGGCAAGGCCGAGCTTTCCATGGCGTGCTCGGGCGGCTAGCTCCGCCGTCTCGCCTGCGATTTCGAGCAGTCCCTTGGCCTCGGCGTGCTTGATCACCGGTACGATGAGTCCGTCGGGCGTGTCGGCTGCAAAGCCGATGTTGTAATAGCGCTTGTAGACCAGCTCGTCCCCGTCGAGCGACGCGTTGAACTCCGGAAAACGCTGCAACGCGGCAACCGACGCCTTGACTAAGAACGCGAGCATCGTGAGTTTCGGTCCATCCGGCTTCGCGCGCTCGGCATTGATCTCATTACGAAACGCCTCGAGGGAAGTAACGTCGGCCTCGTCCTGGTTGGTGATGTGCGGAACTTGCAACCAATTGCGATGAAGATTTGGACCCGAGAGCTTTTTGATTCGCGAGAGCGGCCGACGTTCGATCTCGCCGAATTGCGCGAAGTCAACTCGCGGCCAGCCCGGCAATCCGCTCAGCCCCGGTGCCGCGGCGCCGCCGCGCTGGATGGCTCCCTTGACGAAATCCTGGACGTCCTCGCGCGTAACGCGTCCGTTGGGTCCGCTGCCGCGAATGTCGCGTAGATCGACCCCAAGCTCGCGCGCAAAGCGGCGGATGGCCGGACCGGCATGGACGACGCCGTCACCGGCGGGGGCAGATACCGCTTGGTTTTGCGGTTGCGATGCCGGCGGGGGCGCAGGCGTGGGCGTTGGCTCCGGCTGCTGCGGAG
>JBAVTZ010000082.1:0-2614 GCA_049696515.1 Candidatus Cybelea sp.
ATGCCTTACAGTGTAAGGCATTTCTGTTAGTGGAGATGGGGGGATTCGAACAGCGGCCCCTTACATGCGAAGCAGGGAGATCGATTGCAGAGGCGCATGCTCCATGGGGTTTTTAGACCCGTCAAGCCGCCTTCTCCCCATTTTTCTCTCCACCGATGAACGCGCCAAGAACCGTCGCCATTCCTGCGACCGGGTTCAGGCTTGTCTCTGCCAGCATCGTTGCGGCGCCCCGCAGGCTGTGGAACGTGATCCTTGGGAGCTGGAAGACGGGAGCACAGTCACGCTGGCGAAGCCGGTCTCTTCGGGATGGCGCGGCGAGCGCCGCAGATACTCTCGGAGCAGAAAGACTTCGTTACCAAATTGCCCTAAGCTGCCGTTATAATGCTACTTCAGTGGGTGCCTTTCGACGAATTCAATAGAATAATTGAGGTGGACGGCGCACTGCCGTCACGTTGGAGAAAAACCGATGGTACGTTGGATGTTCCTCATCGCCTGCGTTCTTCTCGGCGCGTGTACCGCGACCCAGAGCGCACCGCAGCCACCCTCCCCCGCGACCGACCGTCCCTCGCAGCTTCCTCCGGTTCCCGGCGGCTCTGTAGTGAAGGTCAACTTGACCCTGCTCGACCGAACGTTTGCAATTACGCGCGACGTGAAGTATCAAGGATGGACGTTCAACGGCGTAATGCCGGGGCCTGTGATCCACGCGCGCGTCGGCCAGACGATCGACGTCACGCTGACGAACAAGGCCAGCATCGGCCATTCGATCGACTTTCATTCGGCGCTGGCGCCGCCCGACGTCAGCTATCAGACCATCCTCCCTGGCCAGAGCATCCACTTCTCGTGGGTTGCGAAATACCCCGGCGCATTTCTCTACCACTGCGGCACCCCGCCGGTTCTCATGCATATAGCAAACGGCATGTACGGTGCGGTCGTAGTCGACCCCGAACGCGGTTGGCCCGGCGGGGATATGCGTTCGTACGTCCTCGTGCAAAGCGAGTTCTACACGCAGCCGGTTCCGGGTCACCCGGGCATCTTTACAGGAAACATGGACAAGATGCGCTCGGCTATGCCGGACTTCGTCGCTTTCAATGGGCGACCGACCCAGTATCTCGACAAGCCGCTTCCAATCGTCGTGAATCAACCCGTGCGAGTCTTCGTCGTCAACGCGGGGCCTAGCCACTTCTCGGCGTTTCACGTCGTCGGGACGATCTTTGAAAAGGCCTTTACCGACGGCAACCCCGACAACGAACTTCATGGCCTGCAAACGATGGCGATTGCTCCGGGCGAAGGCGCCGTCGTAGAGTTTACAGTCTCGGAGCCGAGCCGCTATCCGTTCTTGACGCATTCGTTTGGCGACGCCGACCTCGGTGCGATGGGCGCGTTTGTCGCCAAATAAAGCGGGCCGCTATGGCTCCCTTCCGGAATCGTGGGCGACCGGTAAACCACTAGGCTTACCTTTCCATAGCCCGAACTAACTGTGCGACGTTTTATCTGAATTATTTAATAAGCCTCAAAACGCGTGGCATCGCCTGGTATTTACATGCGTTTCAGAGTTAGCCTCATCGTGGCAGCCGCAAGACGCACAGCGCTGGCATCTGTCTCGGCAACCTTGCGGAAATCGCCCTACAAGGCAAGGGCGCTCCCCTTGCTTTGCGGATTGCTCGGGAGGCATTGGCGAAGCGACCCGGGCCTCGCGCGGAGGCTAGATGACTCTCGATTACGGCAAACGCGTACCTGGAACTCGGCGACTTTGACAACGCGATCGAGAAATCAAAAGACGCGCTGCCGAAGCTGCGACGCTGCAAATTGTTGCATGATGTGTATCAGGTTCTAATACAGCTTGGGCGCGCGTATCTGGCTAAGGCGCGATACGATGACGCCGGCCGCTGCGTCGACGAGCTTATGGAAGAAATGACCGCGCTGGGTGACGCGTTCCCGAAATTGCCTCGACCGAAGGCCCTCTGGTCGGCCGGCCGCTTCTACGCGGCGACCAACCAAGCAAAGCGCGCTCGCGAAAAGTATCGGGAAGCTCGCGACGCGCTTGAGGAATTGCAAGCGGCGATCCCGGACGAAGAAACACGCGCCGGCTTTTCTGCGATTCCGCTCCATCGAGAGATCTTCGCCGCACGTTGATCCAGTTAGACGCTGGCTGGACGCCGCCCGCGTAGTAGGAGAGCTCGGCAACCTCTACTTACAAAAGTACGGCGTTTCCGTTAGTGGAAATGGGGACTCGAACCCCGACTCCTTACAGATCCTGCAAGTAATCAGACTAATTCCGTGACTGCGGCCGCTGGGAACGCAGCTACTGCAAGACTAACTTCGGTAAGCGCGCCCTGCTTCGTCTTGCCGCGAAAACAAAAACGCCGAAATCCCTAAAGGAATCGGACGTTTTGGATGGTGGAGATGGGGGGACTCGAACCCCCGACCCCTTACATGCGAAATGATTCCCCAGCAGATCAGCAACCCGTGAAAAAGCGCCGAAAACGGCGAAAAGTATCGTAGCGGCGAGACTTTCCGATCCACTAGGCTTCCAGAGGTTTCCGTGGCTTTCCAGGCTTTTCCGCAAGAATGGTCGTCAAATGGTCGTCAGGCGGGCTCGGCAGCGCCTATGTTA
>JBAVTZ010000083.1:0-63311 GCA_049696515.1 Candidatus Cybelea sp.
GCCCCCGCCTTCACCATCGCCGCCGTCACCGTCGGTAGCCACGCCCGCGCCGGTGGTTGCGCCGACGTGTAATCCGGCGGCGCTCCCCACCGTGTCCAACGTCGGAGACGCATGGGCCGAAGTTGAAGCGCTTGCAACCGGAAAAAAGTCTGACGGAAGCAGCGTCAGCCGATGCGGCGTGAGCATCGCGCCGGCCCTCGATCAGAGTGAAACGCAGCCGGCCGTATCGTCGTTTATTCCTCCAACCGTCTCAGCGCCTGCGCCTCCGTTTAACGGACCCTACGTTTCGGAAGCGTTTGCGAATAACGTAACCTTTTCAGAAGCCTCGGGGACCAGTACGCTCGCCCTCGACTCGGACCTGAACGCCCAGCTCTTCGGCGAGCAATTCCACGTGCTCAAGCTTGACGCTCAGTTTGTGTCGGCCTCCGCCGCTGGGGCTGCCGGCGACACGACGACCGCCGGCGTATCAATAACGATCGGCTCCAGCCCGATTTTTGACATCACGAATAGCATAAACCCAAATTACAGCTACGCTCTACCCGGCAGTCAGCGAATCGTTTTGATCCCTCCATTTAGGGCCGAGTTTGCCAACACGCACTTCGAGGTCGACTGCTCCGGTACGATCGCATTGAACGGCAAAGTGTTCTCGGACAGGTATGGCGGTTACGTCACCGCCAGCCCGACGATCGACGTCCAGGTTAACGGCGGCGTTTCGGCGAGCTACCTTTTTGTCTCGGGTACGCTATCGGGCACCATAAATCTCGTGACCGCGTCGGGTCAAATTGGGGCGCTGGTCGCGATGTTCCCAGACACGACGGCGCCCGGCTTCTCGACCGAATTCAAAAATCCGCCGCTGCTCGTTGCGACCAGGACGTTTGGTTCGGTAAAGTATACGATCTTGGAGGGATCCAGCCTGAAGGCTGTGCTTAAGGTATTAGGGTTCCCAGTCGTTCACGTCTCGATTCCGATTGCAAACGCAGGCCACAGTGGAGAGTTATCGCTGCCCTCGCAATGGCAGGTGGCTCGTATAATCTAAATCGTGGCCCGCGTGTTGGCTACGGCGTTGCTTTTGCTTTGATGGTTGCGTAGATCGTCGCGAAAAGTTGTTGGAGATGGCTTTCCTTTTCGACTGGCCGGCTGTTGGCGAATAGCGACACGACGAGCCCCGAAGTGGGAAAGTAAAGATGGGCAGCGCGGAAGCCCAGCGTTTCACCTTGATAGAACCAGAACGCGCCCCATTGCTCGCTATAGCGCTGGGCGACGCCGAGCCCGAAGCCCGCGGGATCGTCGGCCGTCGCCTTTGCCAGCGGCTTCGCCGTCTTGAGTGAGATCAGGCTCAGGAGTTCGGCCTTCTGCCTTGCGGGCAAAAGCGTGGTTCCCTCATAGAGCGCGCGGCTCCAAGTTGTGAGGTCCTCGGGGGTTGAGACGATCGAGCCGGCGCCTTGCGCCCACGACAAGCTGTAACCGCTCATGTCCTTGCCGATAAACTTGCCAAAGCCGGGATCGTCGTTCCCGTAATATCCGGCAACGACTCGCTTCGCGATTGGGGGCGGGTAGAGGTTCGAGGTATAGAAGGTGTTTTTGAGACCCACGCTCGCGATGATGCGCTTGATCTCGGCGTCAAAGCTTCGGCTCTTGCTGCGCGCGGCGACGACCTCTTGCGCCAAGAGATATCCCGTGTTGGAGTAAAAGTACTTCGTCCCCGGCTTCGACTTGAACTTTGGATAGATCAAGCGGATGAGCGTGCCGGACGCGACGTTCGCCATCGGATTATTGACGAACATCCGCTCCCACGCCGGCGTGTTGTCGTACGAGTCGATCCCACCGGTCATGCTCAAAAGTTGTCGCAGCGTCAGCTTGGCGTAGGCGGGATACTGCGGAAGATATCTCCCGATGGGAGCGTCGATCGAAAGGCGGCCTTGGGCCTCGAGCTGCAGCACTGCAACCGCGGTAAAGGCCTTGGTATTGCTGCCGATCTGGTAGAGATCTGACGGCGTCACCGCCGGCCCCGCCCCAAAGCGGGTCGTGCCCGTTGTGACATTGAGCATCGGCTGGTCCTTGGCCAGACTCACGGAAAGCGAGAGCGACGAGAGGTGCTCCTTCGCGCCGCGATCTCTGAGGTACGCGTCCAGGTCTTGCTGCAGAGCGGCTCTGAGCGCCGCCGTGCCTTGCGGCGCCGGAATACTTTGTGCGATGCCGAGCGACGGCAGCGCGACGACGAACGCCGCCGCCGAGAACATCCGCGCGAGCGGAATTAAGCGAAAGACCAATCTAAGCTGCACCAAGCCACCTCCTGAGGCGTTTCAGGTTGGCGCTCGCCTTTGGTCTCTCCCCTTCAGTGCGGGAGCGCGATCCCGATGGCCAACGGAACTTTACCCGCTCGGAACGGCGACCCGGATACCGTTATCAGTGCTCCGCTGCTGGGATTGACGGTGTAGGCGGAAAGATTGTCGGAACCAGTGTTGGCCACATACACGAACTTGCCGGTAGGATCGGCGGCGATGTGATCCGGACCGGTGCCCGCCGCAAACGGCGACCCCGAAACCTTCTTCAACGCACCGCTGCTCGGATTTATGGCGAAAGCGTCAACGCCTTGGGGACTACTCTGGATAACGTAGAGGAAGTTGGCCGTAGGCGAGATTGCCTCGCCACCGACGCTTCCGCTCACTTTAAAGGGGGATCCGGATACCGGTGTCAGCGCTCCACTGCTTTGGTTAATCTTATAGGCTGAAACGTTGTCGGAGTTTGCATTGGTCACATAGAGGAATGCGTCCGTGTGGTCGACCGATGCGAAATTGGGAGTGGTCCCGGCCTTATACGTCCCCACCTCCGTCAGCGCACCACTTACGGGGTCGATCGTGTTTGCGGAAACGACGTTGCTCTCCGTGTCCGGCACGTATGCAAATTTGCCCGAAGGATCGATCGCTATTTCTTCGGGTTCGCCGCCGCCCGAGCTGAACGGTGAGCCGGCCACCGGCTTCAGCGATCCCGCGTAGGTGTTGATTTTATAGGCCGAAACGTTGTCGGAGAAAACGTTAACGACGTAGGCGAATCTGCCCGCACCCGGCGAAATCGCCAGGCCATACGGATTGTCGCCCTCCGTGTACGGCGAGCCCAGCACCTGCGTCAGGCCGCCATTGCGCTCATCGATAGTGTATCCATAAACCGTGCCGTCAGCGTGAGGATAGTTTTGATTTGAAACGTAAACGTATTTACCCGCCGGGTCGACCGCCAGGCCACTCGGCTGGCTGCCGCCCGCAAACGGTGAATACTTCAGCTGCCTCAGCGCACCGCTCTGCACGTTGATCTCATAACCGGAAACGTTGTCTGAGCTTTGGTTGACTACGTACAGGTACTCGTGCGGGCCGCTACGGTCGTTTTGCGCCTGCGAGGCAGGGACGACGTCGGACGCCGGCGTCGAGGGAGAAAGGCCATTGCCGCCACCGCCGCAAGAGATCAAGAGCGTTGCAGCAAGGCTCGTTCCAATGAGAGTGCTTAGATGTTTCATGCCGATCAAACCTCCGGAGGGCTGACGCGAAAAGGTCTGGCGCCGCCAGAAAGCACAGTTGCGACGTGCCAAAGGCGCGCCGCATCGAAAGGACCTCTAAGGTGCACGCTACGGCTTCCTGCCGCCTTTGTCAATGGTCGCCCGCCAGAGTGCAAACACTAGCCCCAAAGTGTGCTATGATGGTCGGGCACCGGTTGCGCGGCGTCCACCCGTTGGGACGAGTGGGCGCTTCCGGGGCACCCCGATTTTAGCTGCGAAATCCTTTACTCAGAGATAGGTGCGGCTTTTCACTGTGATCCCACGATTGGGGCACAGGCCACATATCTCTTTATATCGGCGCTGCTCTCGTGGACGTCGATGACGTACTTGCCCTTGAGCAGGTCGGCGAGAGTGACGCCTGGTAGCGTCGTCGTGCTGCTTCCATGGACGATGTTGGTCAGCGCATAGGTGGGCACTGGGTTCAAGTTTGCGCAGGTGCCCGTGTGGATATGGATGGGCTGCGTGCCGTTTTGGCCGCCCGACATGCTGACGACGATCTTCACACCGCCGGAAATCTGCTTGAACGTCGCGGTGCCGGTTTCACCTGGCCGATTCTGAGCGTATAGTTTTACGGTTAAGGCGGACGGATAACCAATGGTCACCGCGCCGGCCGTTGCGGCGATCGTAGCTGCGGCGAATGCCGCGCTTAGAACATACATGGTTCACATCCTATACAGCCAAGAAGATGCTGCTTCCTTCGCCAACATCGGCAACTCGCGCAGGACGGCTACGGCAGCATCGTCGTGGCCGCGAACTTTTTGGAAGACGCGCCACGCGATGGCGCAAGCGGCGTTTGGAACGGGATAATCGTATACGGCGCGGCAAGCATCGACGAGCTCGCGAGTACCGAGCAGAACGTCCCGATTGTGCTCGGTGACGCCATCGGTGTACAACACGATCTGCACATCGGCCGGAAGCGCAACGACGTAGTCCGCCGCACAGTGATTGGGAACGATTCCTAACGGCAAATCGCCGATCATGCGCCCTAAAAATCCGTGTGCAGCGGCAGTCATTATAAATGGCGCGGGATGGCCGGCGTTCGCGAAAGTGAGCGTCCGCAGTCGCCGGTTCAGAATCGCCACAATGGCTGTAACAATGACGCCGTCTCCTCGCGAGTACGCGACGGTGTTCGCAATAGATAGGACCTTTGAGGGGTCGGCGGTGTCACGCATGGCCAAGAAGACGGCTGAGCGCAAGGTTTCCATCGTTTCAGCAACGAGTTCACCATGCCCCGATACGTCGCCGATCGTCAACGCAACCGCTTCGTCGGAGATTGGAAACGTGTCGCACCAGTCTCCACCACGGCGGGCACCGTCCGCTGGCAGATTCAACAGGTTCACATTCCAGTCGAGTGCGTTTGCAGTGGCGCGCGGTGCGCTGCCCTCGATGGAAGTGACTGTATCGCGCACCGTCTCTATCACCCTACAGCGGCAAAACGTGGGTCGGTAAAGCAGCCGGTCCGTATTGCGCCTTGCAGCCCGGATATCAGCTGTGACTCGCGCGACTCTTTGGAGAGCAGGCAGCTCGCGCCGGCGAGGTGGCAGGCGCGGCTCCAAGAAGGCTCGGCGATCGCGGTATAGACTACGATGACGCAGTCGGGTAAGACGAAGCGAAGCTGGCGCAACATTTCGAGCGGGTCGACCGCGAGCCGGTCGATATCGGCGACAAGAACGTCGGGTCCGAGCTTGCTTAGCTCAGCCACCTCGAGATCGGCAATGATGGTGAGGCCGGGCTCTCCGGCACCTTTGAGTGCAGCGGCGAGCAGCGGGACATCCGTGGTATCCAGGGCGGCCAAGCAGCATATACGGGCCATAATCTTAACGCTTTCAAGGCTGGCTCGACGCCAAACCGCGGAAAGGGCGGCATTCTTCTCCTCAAGGCAAGGAAGTACGCCTCGCCATGGGGACAGAAGCAGTCTTAGCGTACCATCGCGGCGAGAAAGTGACTATGGTGAAAAAGCGCGATAGCGCGGCCGATTTCGTCCCCGAGTCGGATCCGGCATATCCGATTATCACGGCGATTCTTCGCGTCGTTCCGGCTTCGCGCTGGGCTTTTGCGCGCGTCACGGGAGCCGGCGAACTGGGCTTGCTGCTCGACTCACACGGAAACGGCGGCGAACTGTCGCGGCTGGAGAACGAGTTCGAGCGCCAGCGCAAGAAGTCCAAAACCGGCCCCCGCATCGCCGCGACACTGGGTTCGCTCGGCGATTTTCAGAGTGGCATCACGTTGTTGTTTGCCGACGCCCGTGCCAACTTTGGTATTCTGACGCTCTTGCGTACGAGCGACCTCGGACCGTTCACCTCGAGCGAAATTAGTGTCTTGGCGTTGTCCCTCGACGCTACGTCGGAGCGCCTTTCCGCGCTGCGCCTGCACCTGCCCGAGACCAGCCGCGACGTTCCCCGCGATGCTGACGATCGCTCTGGCGATGCGCCACGGGCCGACGATACGTCGGGGGAATCGTTCTACGTGCTGGACAGCGATTTGCAAATCGTGCTCGCATGGAGCGCCGAGGAGCAACGGCGCATCGCCCTTACGGGGCTGCATACCCGCCTGGCAGATCGTTTGCCCGCCATACTCGAAGAAACCGTCCGGGAGCTGATCGTCGGCTGGCAAAGCGACTCCAACACACAGCACGCGGGCATCGCGCATCCGGTTCCCTTCTTAGTTGTGCGCACGCAGCCAATGTCGGGGCCGGCTGGACTCTTCATCGGGGTACGGATCGACCGCTTTCATCCATCAAAGTCGCTGACCGGCCCCGCGGAGCGCTTCCATATCTCGCCTCGCGAACTGCAGGTGCTGGCCCTGCTGCTCGATGGCGCGAAACTCGAGGAGATCGGTGAAAAGCTGCACATTACCGCTTCCACCATCCAAAATCACATCAAGAGCATGGTCGACAAGACCGGGAGTCGGAACCGCACCGAACTGATCGCACGCGTGCTGGGATGGGAGAACACGCCGGAAGAGCGACGGGCTTAGCAGCAATCCAGTGCGGGGCTTCGGAGAGGCTCGAAGTCAGGCGCTATCCCTAATTCCACGATATCGCAGCAGCACGCGGAAGTGCTACAATTCATAGGAACGCAGTTTTCGCCCCGCTCGGGCCTCACCGAGCCGTTTGACCGCGCGCGAGACATGCGAAGAGGAGACCCAGTGTTTCTATCGCTCGCATTCATCCCCGTCTACATTGTCGCCCTGATATTGCTCGTTGCCGGCGTCAAGGTTCTGCGCGAATACGAACGTGCCGTCGTCTTCCGCTTGGGGCGCTTTCAAGCCGTCAAGGGCCCGGGGCTCATCCTGCTCCTTCCATTTGTCCAGCAGATCGTTCGAGTTGACTTGCGCACGGTGGTCATGGAGGTGCCTGGCCAGGATGTAATCTCGCGAGACAACGTATCCCTGAAGGTTGACGCGATCCTGTACTTTCGCGTTGTCGATGCACAAAAGGCGATCATTCAAGTCGAGGACTTTCTACGGGCGACCAATATGCTTGCCCAAACGACGCTTCGCTCCGTACTGGGTGAGCACGAGCTCGACGAAATGCTTGCCAAGCGTAACGACCTCAACGCTTCCGTTCAAAGCACGTTAGACGCCCAAACGGAATCCTGGGGCATCAAGGTCATTAGCGTCGAAATTCGAGAAGTGACGTTGACCGAAAACATGATTCGTGCCATCGCAAAGCAAGCCGAGGCGGAACGCGACCGGCGAGCGAAGGTCATTCACGCGGAGGCTGAGTTTCAAGCCGCCCAGACGCTGCTCGATGCGGCGCGAATCCTGGCAGAAGCCCCCGCAGCTATGCAGCTGCGGTACCTGCAAACGCTCAGCGAAGTCGGAAGCGAGCAGAACTCGACGATTATCTTTCCGATGCCGATCGACCTCATCAAGCCGTTCCTACAGATTATGCAGAGCCAAGCGAAGGCTGCATCGTCGGCATCGAACGGAGCCAAGGTACCCTTGGGAGCGACTTAAACGTGAAAGGAAACCCAGAATGTCCGACATGCTCAAAGTAGTCGAAGTACTCGCAGAATCTACGACCAGCTGGGACGACGCCGCCCAATCGGCTGTCAAGCGAGCCGCCGAAACGCTTAAGGATATCAAGTCGATCTACATCAAGGATCTCGAGGCAGTCGTTTCGGGAAACCGTATCACGAAGTATCGCATCAACGCGAAGATTTCGTTCTTGCTTGAAAAGAAGAAGCACTGAGTAGCTTGATAGTTCACCCGCAGGGCGCCCACGACGAGCCTGAAACTTCCGACGAAATTTCGCTCGGCCACATGTATGAGTATGGCGACGGTGTTGCGCAGAACTACGTAACGGCGCTGCACTGGTACGAATTGGCTGCGGTGACACGTGACACAGTCGCGGGGGCCGGCGTGCAACGAGTTGAGCGACTGCTCAATCTACCGTCACTCGGCTCAGCTAACCGCATCAAGCGCTGAGACGTTTATCGCAAAAGAGAGGAGCGCGATTGGTATCGCGCTCCTCTCTAGCTTGTTACGCGTCTAGGTATTCCTACGCGTACACCGTTCCGCGATGAGGAACGGTTCGACCTTCTTCTAAGTCGAGCAGGTCCGACCACGACACGACATCAAGCCGGCTGGGAGCGATCTTGCTGCGCAGCTCTTCAAAATGCTTCAGGGATTCTCCGGTCGGGACTGTGGAGAGCCATTTCTTGTTGAAGGCCTCGAGATTGCGAGGATCTTTCTTCGCAACGAATATCTTCGCGTACGACTCGATGTCGGCATCGCTCTTCGAGTCCTTCACGACTTGCAAGTACGCCTTCGGGTCCATGCCGAGGTACTCGAAGAGGCCTTGGTCCATCGGGCAATCGTACTTGTATTCGCCAATGTTGCCGTGGGTTAAGGCCTTCGCTTTGTCGGTCGCTCGAGCGAGCTGCACGACGCCGAGCATCGTTTCGCCGACGCTGCGCGGCGTAGTTTTGGTCAGGTCCATCATAAAATTTCAACTTTCAATTGAGTTTCTTTTTCCTACTACGGAAGAACCTAAAAGGCTGGGTAAAGTTGCCGCTCAAATCAGATTGATGGAAAGCAGGTGTTTCGAAATCTTTAGGGGTGCGGCGGTTTCCTCATAGAGCGATGCATTTACGGTACAAATGACAACGAATGGCGCCTCAAACGCTCTTCCACCGAACGGATCTCTGGAGCCCACGCTTGGTGAGTGGACCAAAAAAGCATTTCGTCGTATAATCACGCTAAATCGAGGCGACTTGCCTCTGAAGAGTGCTTGAGGAGAACTCAGCAAGGAGACTGCAGATGATCAATGCACTTACCAGCCGATGGTGGCTTTTCTTGATCAAAGGCATTGCGGCGATAATGTTCGGGATTCTGGCCTTTGCTTGGCCCGGGATGACGCTCATCGCGCTCACGATCGTTTTCGGCGTCTACGCGTTTATCAACGGCGTCTTTGCGCTCGCCGCAGCGCTGGGCGGGCTTGGTGGTTCGCGCTGGTGGGCGTTACTGCTGGAAGCATTACTGAGCTTAATCGTGGCGTTTTTTGTCTGGACTGAGCCCTTGATGAGCTCGGTCACGCTGGTTTACGTGGTCGCATTTTGGGCGATTATATCCGGCGTTTTCGAGATCATTGCCGGCATCCAGCTGCGCGATATGATCAGTAACGAATGGATGTATATTCTGGCAGGCATTGTCTCGATCGTGTTCGGCATCTTAATTTTCCGTAACCCGGAGGCCGGAGCGCTCGCCGTGATTTGGCTGATCGGTATCTACGCGATACTCTTCGGTCTGTTACAGCTAGGCCTGAGTTATCGGCTCAATCGGGTGCATTCGCTGGCGCAAGGGGCTCCTTCGGCTCACTAATCCTCGATGCGGATCGGCGCGCTTTCGAATGAGGTCGAGAGAACGACGAGCGTCACGATGTGCACGGTTACCGGTTCGAGGTGGTTCAGCAGCTCCTCCAGGTGCTGGACATCCCGCAAAACGGCGCGGGCAATGAACGAGAACTCTCCCGTGACGCGGTAGCAAGCGAGGATTTCGGGGCGCTCGCCGGCGATCTTGACGAAACGCGCGTCCGGTCCGTTCGGTCGTGCCAAGATGAAGGCGATGACCGGATAGCCGGCCTTTGGCGCCGAGATCTGTGCGTGATAACCTTCGATGACCCCCGCCTGCTCCAGTCGCCGAATCCTCTCGGCAACGCTCGTCGCCGAAAGGCCGATCGCCTTGCCGATCTCTGCAAACGATCCGCGCCCGTTCTCTTGCAGCGAACGGATGATGGAGCAATCGATGCGGTCGAGACTGTGAAAACGGGGGCTTTCTGGCAACGATTCCTCCTTTTCAAGGCGCCGGAAAGCTTTTTCGTTGTATTAGCTCTGTCCCCCGTCCATCGTTCACGGTTAAGCTCTAATCATGTCAACGCGCGTTGTGCGCTTATTTGCGCGCGAACCTAACGCATGATCGATTGTACGCTGGTCACGTGCGAGAAGGTTTCAGCGCTCGATCCCGACGACCGCACGCTGCTGCACGCGCTTCGCGAGCGCGGACTTTCAGTCTCGAGCGCGGTTTGGAGCGATCCGCAGGTGGACTGGGCGGGCAGCCGGCTTTGCGTCTTGCGCTCGACTTGGGATTATCACAGCCGGTATCGAGATTTCCTGATCTGGATCGAACGGGCGGCCGCGGTGACGGCGATTCGTAACGACCCGCACTTACTGCGCTGGAACGCGCACAAGGCGTATCTACGCGAACTCGAGCTGCTCGGTGTGCCGATCGTGCCTACCGTCTGGATAACGCAGGGTGCGACGCGAAGCTTGGCCGAGCTGTCGGACGCGCACGGCTGGCGCGAGCTTGTGATCAAGCCCGCGCATGGTGCCGCTGCCCATTCGGTCATGCGTGTAGGCCGAGAAAACGAGGCGCTCGTGCTGGGTCAAGCGCACCTCGACGGCTTGGTGCAGACGCAGGATGCGCTCGTCCAGCCGTATTTAACCGCGGTCGCGGCATACGGCGAACGCGCTTTAGTCTTTTTCGAAGCGCGTTATTCGCATGCGGTCGTCAAGAAGCCGTTCAATACGGTGTTGGCGGTCGGCGATGCCCGCTCGGCGCGCGTTGAGGCGACGGAAGAAGAGATCGAGGTTGCAAGCAAGGCCGTTACGGTGGTACCCGGTCAACCGCTCTACGCCCGCGTTGACCTGTTGCGCGACGACGCGGGCAACGTCCGCGTGAATGAAGTGGAGCTGATCGAGCCTTCACTCTACTTAACGGCTCACGATCCTGCGCGGGGCACCTTTGCCGACGCGATCGAACGAGAGCTCGACGCCGTTGTCAAGCCTGAACCTCGTTCGACCGCATCGTGAGAGCCGCAGCGGCTCGAGCTAGGGGATCGGCGTTGCTTGGGGTCCGGGCTTCGCGGTTTTGCTGACCACCAAAACGTCGTGCATGCCTTCGCTGTAATGGAAGGCACAACCGATCAGGTACGTACCGGGCTTCGAAAGCGTAACCGTCACCGATTTGCCTGGGTTGATCGGGCCACTCGCGTAGCCGGCTTGGAGTCTATTGCCACCCTTTGCCGGTATCGAGAGGTTCGGGTTTTTCGGGAAGTTTGCCGGCGGTCCGGATATTACTTTGACCACGTCGAGCGTATGCTGGATGCTCTTGGAGAGATTGCGAATCGTAATCTTGGTGCCGGGCGGAAAGCCGAGTGCCTGCGAGCGCGTCTGTTGGGTAAATCCACCGAGCAGCGCTTTCCAAACCATCGATTTAATCGCTCCGACTCCCTCGAAGGGGAGCTCCTCGCCGATCGTGTCCTTCGGCAGCGCCGCGACGACAGCCAAATCCGGACCGATTGCGGGAAGGGTAACCGTGTTGCCATTCATCGGCATAACATCGCTGCCGTTGGCGTGGCCGCCGCAAGCGGCAAGCGCGAGACTAACGAGCGCCGCTACCAACAGCGCAATGGGGTTTTTGTACATGATGCCTCCGTTTCTTCGGCGAGCCTAGCGACTCGAAATGAAAAAAGTCTAAAGCGCGCGTGGGCAGTTCTGCGGCTGCCTGCTTCTCACCGAACACGTTGACTAGCGAGCGCCCAGTCTTGCGCTTTCGGGGATCGACTCGATGAGCCTTTGACTTTGAAGCCAGCTATTTAAAAGATTGAAGGCCGGTAAGCTGAAATTCGTGAGCAGATGATCTTCGCGCCGGCTTCCCGTCCGCGCCACGTACATGCTGTGATCGGCGCGGGGAACGATCCCGATCGTATAGTTCTTGTTTCCTGCCACGGCCATCGCCTTCGCGAATAAGGCGATGTTTTCATTGGGATCCCCGATGCTATCGTGCTCCGCGAACAACAACAGAACCGATCCCGGAAAACGCCGCCAGAAGTCGGCCGGCTCAATAGCGCCCGACTCGCGCCAAAACTTCCAAGCACTGGAGCTCTTCGATGCGGGCGGTCCGACGTACGGGTCCGGAAACCAACTCCGGCTCGCATATTTTTTGTAGGCGGCCGCATAGTCGTCCCAGCCTTGGCCCGTGCGCGCGTAGTGAAACTTGAGGCGCTGAAAGGCGACCGCATCGGCGATCTCGTGCTCGTCGAAGCCATCCACGCGCATCATGTTTGCGGTACGCTCGACCTCCTCGGTATTCGCGTCGACGACGCTGCCCGATTCGTTTACGATAAATCGAACGCCGTTCTCGAGCGTTGCCACCTTGGACGCGATAATCCCGCCTTGGCTCATTCCCCAGATTCCGATCCGTGCGGGATCCACGCCGGGTTGCTCTTTGAGAAAACGAAATGCGGCCGCGGCCACCTGCTCGACGCCGTTGTCCCCTGCCGGACCGCCCGACTCGCCAACGCCCCGCTTGTCGAAGGTCAATGTGACAAAGCCCAATCGCGCGAATTGGTCCGCCACGAAATCTTCGAGCGCGTAAAAGCCGCTTCGCGGCTGCCCGTTCGAACCTGCGAGAATCAGCACCGCGGGAAACGGGTCCGTTCCCGGCGGCCTTCGCAAAGTTCCCGCGATGTGCGTACCGAGCGCATCGAACGAGACGTTTGTGCGACTACCGATTGTGACTCGATGAAGCGCCGTCGTCGTGCCGTCTACCGCAAACGTGAGATCGTTGGCCGAGGAGCTGAACTGCGCGGTTACGGCCACCGGAACGTAAATAAGCAGCGACGGGCCGCCGAAGAACGACCCGTTGGCGAGCGGATAAAGTCGGCCCGTCCTTCCGGTCAAACGATCGAAGAAGTAGAGGACTCCGAGCGACTCAGCGATGACGACCTCGCGGCCCTGGCCGTCGGAGAAATCTCCGGTAAAGGGAAGCAGATCGCCGCGGTTCATCTTGCGCAGCGGCCAAAGGTCCAATGCGCCTTGGCTCGTCCCGAAGCGGTAGCTGCCTTGGATTCGTTCGGCCGAAAGCGCGCCCGCCATATAGAACGTCGCGCCGTCTTTGACCGCGGTGATGGTCGTCGTCCCGTTGGCGGTGGATGCCGAGGCCGGGAACTCGCTTTCCCCTTCTTTTGGGAAAGCGATGGCCGCGACCTGAGCGCCCTTCGCATCGAGCGAGAGCGTAACGACCAAATACAGCGCGTGTGTGCCGCCGTTTACGACGCCCGCCCACGAACCATCAAGCGCCGCCGGCGGAGCGCTCGCGATCGCTAAGAGGCATGAAAATAGGACGCCGGCTAACGTCGCAGCAATCCCTGGCACTTATTGCAAGATGCGGCGCAGCTCGGCCGGCGTATTCCCGGCGATGCGGCGAATCGAACGCGTCATATGGCTTTGATCCGAAAACCCGCTGGTTCGGGCGATGTCCGACAGGGTGCGATCGAGCTTGCGAATCTGCCGGCAGGCGTCCTGAACCCGCAGCCCCATGACGAAATCGCCGATGGTGCGCCGGCGGAATCGGTAGAACGTGCGGGCGAGGTGGGACGGATCCACGCCGACCTCGCGCGCCAGTTGCCGCAGGCTGTAAGGCTTGCGAAAGTCCTCCACCAGCCGTTCGACAACCGCATTGAACCAGGGCGGCTTGAACGTGTCGGCCGGTGGTGAGGCTGGAAGATATGCGCATAGCTCGAGCAGCGACTCCTCGACGGTTTCATCCGAGGCCGTGCCGGCGACAAAATCGTGGTAGAGGCGGAGCGCGACCCACGAGGCGCCGTCCCCGTGGAGTTCGTACGCGTATCGAGGGGCGCCGCCGTAATGCTCGATCGTGCTTTGCCAATCGTCATCGAGCTCGACAATGAAGAAGCGAGCGCCGTCCTCGCCGATTGCGTCGTCGTGCACCAACGATGCGCCGTGAAACACGGCGGTGAACGGATCGTAGGAGATCGGTTTATTGCCGACCGTTTCGTTGTAGAAGCCCTGCAGCAGCACGCAGAGATACGGCCACTGATGAGCGTGCGTCGGGAGCGAGCGCGAACCAGGATGGGTCACTTCGGAGAGAATGGCGCCGGCGATACGCTTTGAAGTCGTATCGCCGAAAAACTGCCCGGGTAGCATTTGAAGCGTATCGAGATCCTGGTTCAACGTATACCTCGCACCGGAGTATATTCGAGCGGTGGACGAATGTCTACTCACCTCACAAAATTGCGCCCTTGGCGTTTTGATTTCTTCTGATTCGGCTCGGAAATGTCCTTAGAACCAGAGTTGCGTATTGCGCTCGAGTGCTTGTGCGGGCCAAACCCGCGAGCTACCATGGCAGGACGGAGTTATTGTTTGCTGTTACTGAGAGCACCACAAAAAGCGCCATGCTAACCGCGGCGCACCTTCATCTACGGCGGTTGCAGCACACAATCGGCAGACCCAAGTACTGTAACTGCAGGCTTTAATAGTCAATTTTTCCCGACCGAGCCCCAATAGGCCCGGGGTTTTCTCTCGTTTTTGGAGTCGTTCTTTCTCACGACGAAGCTCCTACACTGCCGGGCGCCGGAGTTTCCGTTCGATCCGTCGCCGGATTCACACCTTTCTGATAGCGCGGAGAGCGATTTGGACCGGGCTGACTATATTGACCGTAGTCTCGACGCGGACGACAAAATGCGGACGCTGGCGGGACACTTGTGGAACGCATAACTAACGCAATTGCGTCATCGCGGCGACGGCCGTGGGACGGCGTATTGTGTAGTCTTGCGGTGTTACCTTTCCACTTTCAAGTGAGGAGACACCACAATGTTACCGATCAACAATGAAGACCTTCAAAACGTTCGCAATCCTGGGCGCCCCGATAGAGAAGCCGGCCTAGCGCGCCCGATGCGCACGCGGCACCCGATCTTCGAAGGCTGGGGTCCTAAGCTGTTCGCAGTCGCGATCGCGCTCTGCGGTATCCTCGCCACGCACACGTCGGCATCGGCCGACGTCAAAGCGGTCGCGATTACCAATTGCGCGGCCAACCACGGGGCGGTATTGATCAGTCATCCGGACCTGATTCTGCTGGACTTGGTGCCCAGCGCATACGGTGAGACGACGCTGCGCGTGGGGCTCGGCGCGTCGGGGCACGTCGACAACCTGGCAATCGCTCAATCCTCGGGCGACGAAATGCTCGACTTCGCGGCGATGCGACTCGCGCGCGCTTCGCGTTACGAAGCTGCAAGTGTGAACTGCGAGCCGGCCGCCGACGAGTTCCTCTACAAAGTCACCTTCTCCGAATAGCCGCCAGGAAGTCCCGCAGCTCCAGCCAGAGGGGAACCGTCCGAAGCGGTTCCCCTCTGCGTTGCGCTGCCGTCCGAAATGCGTCCGACGGGTCGGACGCCTGCCGGACTCCCTCGGGACTATGCTCGGACGCATGAAGAGCACAACGCAAGAAACCCGGTCCATTAGGATCACGCTCCTCGGAAGCCAGCGCGTCACCGTCGACGGCATGCGGGTGGAATCGAAACTCTCGTCGCGGGCTTTGCTCGTACTGGTCGTCTTGGCAGTCCAGGGCAGTGAGGTCATGACGCGTGAGGAACTTGCCTATACCGTGTGGCCCGATCTCTCTGAACCCGAGGCACGCGCGACGTTGCGCCGCCAACTCTACAACATCGACCATGCGCTGGCGAACGGCGGCGAATCGGTGCTGTCGCGCAACTCAAAACTCGTGTCCTTGGCCGAAAACCTCGACGTGTTCGTCGACGTGCTCGAGTTTATGCGACTCTGCGAACGGCGCGAGGCCTTTGAAGAGGCCGCCAGGCTATATCGCGGCGATTTTGCGCCGCACATCGACCATGAATGGACTGTGGCGTTTCGCGATCGGTTGCGTCAGCAGATGTGTCGCGTGCTGGATCAACTCATCGCGCAGTGCCGGATGTGCCATGACGAGCGCCGCTCGCAAGACTACATCGAGCGGCTCCTGAGCGTCGACCCATGGCGCGAAGACGCCGTGCGCGAGCTCATGATGCAGCGCTACCGCCGCGGCGACCGCGCCGGCGCCCTACGCTACTACCGTTCTTTCGCCCAGAACCTGCGTTTGGAGCTTGACATCGAGCCCATGCCCGAGACCATGCGCTGTTTTGAAACAATTTCCAACGGTTCGCGTTTACAGCCAGCAGAGGGGATGGCAGAATGAGAGGCATTACGGTCTTCAAAAACGTCAACGATGCCCGCGTCGAGGGTTTCGAGATCTACGATTCCTCGTATGCTGACTACATCATTGTATCCAAGGCTATGATGAGCGGTCGCGCCTTTGCGATCGCGCTCCGCGAGGCGTAGAGACTACAGTAGGATGCAGCCCTGGTCGCCCAGCGGGGTCGGAAGACACTCATCGAGGTGCTCGTGGAAATCTTTCCAAAACCCTGTCTTTACTTCGCAGACATTATCTCTGACGGTCTTTGGAGAGCTCTTCGCCCATATCCTGATGTCCAGACGCTGCACGACATTATCGCAGACGATAGAAAACTCGAGATTTTGCGCGCCAACCTGGTCACACAATGTCGACCATTCCTTTTGCGTTTTATTCCACACGTTGTTCGTGAAATAGTTGAACGCTGTCTGGATCTTGTCGGGTCGGAGCGCGAGATAGGTGAGTATGCCTCTTGGAGTTCCGTCCACGGTGGACACCCCGTTTTCATTAAATGGAGAGCGAGCAACAAAAAGAATCGGGGACAGCCGGAGAGAAGTGAGCGGGAGTTCGAGCGCAGGTCAAGCGAGCCCTCCGCGCGAGAGGCGCATGATACGGTGGAAATCAGACTTTTCGGGAGAGTGGAAGTCGTCGACCGCCGCCGGGGAGGTACGTCGGCTTCTTCCCTCCCCGCCGCTTCAAAATCACTGCTGGTGTGGTTACTGCTGCACCGTGGCGAAGCTGCGTCGCGTCAGGCCGTCGCGTTTGCACTCTTTCCTGAGGAAACCGAAGAGGCAGCGTTTGCCAACCTGCGTCGCCACATTCACACGCTTTCGCGCAAGTTGTCAGAGATCCATCCCGACAACCGCTGGATCATCGCCGACCACCAGAACATCGCTTGGAACGCCGCCCTCCCGCTCGAGCTGGACCTCGATACGTTCGTAGAGGCGGCTCAGACGCAGGGCTTAGAGCTGGCGGCCGCAACGGTTTATCGCGGCGAGCTGGCCGCCGATGTCAGCGACGCGTGGGTCGAGCCCTACCGCAATCAACTGCGCGATCAATTCGCCGCCGCGTGTCTCCTTGGCGCAGAGTTTCATTACTGCAAAGACGAGCATGCTGTCTCGCAGCAGTTGCTGCAAGCCTATCTTTTCCAGGAGCCCTGGCACGAAGAAGCGCTGCGCGCCCTGATCTTGATCAAAGCGCGAAGCGGCGACCGGCTTGGCGCCCTCCAACGATTCGAGACATTTCGTGAAGAGCTTGCACGGGAGCTAAGCGTTGAGCCTTCGGCAAAATTGCTGAGTGCGGTCGTTTCCATACGCGACGACCGCTACGAAGCCCCATTCGCAGAGTCGCGCGATGCCGAGGGCGCAGCGATAAGCACAGCCAAGAACACCCACGCGCTGGGCCTACACATGGGGTCCTATAGTTTTCGCGGTCGCGACCAGCAAGTCCAACTGATCATGAAAGCGCTCACAGATTCGGCCCCCGCGGGCGTTATCGTGGTAGCGGGCGAAGCGGGTATCGGCAAGAGTCGCCTAGCCAAAGAGGTCGCATACATCATGGCGCAGCGCGGCGCTCGGACCTTCAACGTAAGCTGCACTTTCGAATCGCGACGCCCGTACGGCTCGATCAGGGAACTGTTCGAGTGGCCGGAATCACGGACGCGCGAAGAGTTATGGCTTGCGATCGTCTATGAGCTCAACCGTCTTGGCGGCGAGCGTTCTGCCTTAATTGTAATCGATGACGCGCAGTGGGCTGACGCCGCAACCTTGGAATTCTTGCGCGCGCTTAAGACTCTGCGGTCGCCCTTGCCAAGTTTTATCATGCTGTATCGCGCTGGTTGCGGCGACGCGAAAGTCGACGTAACCGAGCTGCAAACGATTGCCGATTTATTCGTGGAGCTCGGGCCGCTCGATCGCGACGTATTGAAGGCCATTGTCGCTGACACAATTCAGGGCAGAGAACCGGCAATCACGCTGCTCGAAAGCATCT
This sequence comes from Candidatus Cybelea sp., assembly GCA_049696515.1. Lineage (GTDB taxonomy): Bacteria > Vulcanimicrobiota > Vulcanimicrobiia > Vulcanimicrobiales > Vulcanimicrobiaceae > Cybelea. The sequence goes on from JBAVTZ010000083.1 coordinate 18,023, forward strand.
CCGATAGCTCTGAGGGCAACCCGCTCCTTGCGCAAGAGTTGGCACGCTATAGCATGCTCAAACATGCAGATCCCCGTGCGCTGCGGCTTCCGGCCTCGGTCGCGGCAAGCGTGCATCGTCGCCTTAGCGACTTTAACACGGAGGAGTTGGGGGTGCTCGAGGCTGCCGCCGTGATCGGTTCAACGTTTTCAATCGCCGTGCTGAAGAACGTCGCCCGCGTGCCAGAGTCTTCAGTGCGTAGGGTTCTACGCAAGGCGCGCGATCTCGGTTTTCTGAAATCGCTCTCAGGCCCAGAGGCCATGAGCTTCGCGCACGACGTTTTTCGGGAAGAGATACTCTCGCGGTTGTTAGTCGACGAACGCGTTAACCTGCACCGCGTGATAGCTACGGGACTTCTCAAATATCCCGAGCAAGGCGAACTTTTGGCTGATCTCGCCTATCACTGGCAGGAGGCGGGAGAGTTTTTTGAGAGTGCTAAGGCCTTCGTCGCCGCAGGCGATCACGCTCGAGCCGTATATGCGCTGCGCGACGCTCTTGATTATTATGAATGTGCGCTACGCCAAAATTGCGCGGACTCGCAGCTGCGACTCGCGATCGAAGCTAAGCGAGCGGAAACCCTGCTTGCGCAGGGACTGCTCGACGAAGCGCGTCACGCGTTCGAAATGCTCCTCGAGAGGATCGAAAGTACGCATGACGTCGATCCGGCGTTTCGGGCCACAATACTCCTTCGTCTAAGCGCGTGCGAGTGGACCGGCCTGCGACGCCGTGCGTCGGTCCTTTGGGCGACGCGAGCGCTGGAGGCCGCAGGCGAGATCGCGGCTTGCGACCCGCAACGCGCTGAAGCGAATGTCATGTTGGCGAGAGCCGCCGTTTTGCGCGGGGATGCCGACGAAGCGCTCGAGTATCTGCACAATGCAGGGGAGGTGAGCGACCCTGACCTGCAACTCAGCATTGCAGGGTATCGCGGTCTCGCGCATGGCATGTTAGGCCATGAGCATGAAGCGCTCGAGGCGGTTACGGCGCCTACCGCAAAAATTCTCGAGTGTTCGAAAGATGTCGCAGTCGTCGCTGCGTTCCGCCAAAATCAGGCCATTTCGATCGGCTGGTTTGGCCGGGTCACGGAATCTCGGCCTTCGTTTGACGCGGTAGTTTCGATCGGCAAACGCGCGAGAAACGGGCTGATCGAAGCTATAGGGAACGTTGGCCTCGGTCACGTCCTCTATTACATGGATGCCTTGCACGAAGCGCGCAAGTATTACGATATCGCCAGCGCGCTCGCCGGCGAGGCCCCAAACGTTGCGACCTTTTATTGCGCAGCACTCGGCTTGAAAATCGCCGCGGCGACCGGGGATCGGAAGCTCGCGGAGCAGCTTATCAACGAGCGGCTGTTCGTGCTCTGCGAAGAATCCGACGACGTGCTATTCGTCAATACATTGACGGGCGCCCTGATCGACTATAGCGCTGCTTTCGGAGAGGTCGAGCGTGCGCGGCTCTTGCTCAAGTCGTACTTGGCCACGTTGAAAGTTGGTTCCGGTCTCGTCTACGTGATCCCAAGCCTAGTGGCGATCGGCGACGAGAGCGACACTTCCCAAGCCTTAACGCTTGCTCGCGCGTGGACGGCGAGCGGTGATAATCTCCTGGGGCAGGCCTTTACAGCGATGCTTTCCGGGGCGCCACTCACTGCAATTCCTATATTCGAGCGCCTTGGAATGCTGCGCTTTATCGGCGTGGCCGAAACGCTTACGAAATCAACACCGCGAATGAATAGGGCTGCGAAGCCACTACCCTGAATGTACTGGTTTGGCATTCCGCGTTTGCATGGCGTTTGCTCAGCAGTTCCCACTTGCTCCAGTGCCCTTTGCGATCGCGACTCGCAAGTCGCGCGTTATTCCAACCAATTGGATTTGTCCCCTTATATGGCGCATCCGGCGTATCACCGGGTTCGATTGATGGGCCCCACGATCCGTCGAGCGGGTACTCGGTCTGTTGTTGTTCGAGCGACGCCTGATAGTATGGAGACGTGAAGAGGTTATAGGCAGGAGCGCCATTGGCGGCGGGGAGATTTACTTCGTTTACCCAGCCGTCGGGCGTTTCGTAGGTCATATTAACGAGCGTAATAGAGTTTAGCGTAAAATCGCCATGATGCACAGATGACACGTACTTCTGTGCGAAAGACGTCGCGATAGGCGTCGGGCCGTAAACAACACGCCCTATGCGGAGATCGCTGACCTTTAGGTTCGGTGTGTCGCTTCCCTCGTACGAGACGAATCCTTCAGAACCGAACGATGCACGGCTCGCCGCAGTTATATTAATGCGAGCGTTGGGAACAGTAGGGTCAAAATTGCCCCCTATTACGTCGGAGAATAGGACATCCCAAAGAATCGCCGTGCCGGTTCGCCATTCCGCCTTAAATTTCGGATCGTAGCGTGTAACGTATGCCGTCGTGTTGTCGAAAATTGTCGGCGGGTTAGCGATATCGAACAGCTTGCAAAACTCTCGAGATATGGACGGCATGCTTTCCCCTCCCGGTTGTTCCTCGAGCGTGATACTTTTCTGGGGACTCCATTACATCGCGGGAGCGCCGCTCGCCTCCTCCCGCAGCCGCCCAATCAGCCGGGATGTTTTTGGGAGTGAGGTCAGCGCAAGTCATCGGACATCGTCGTGGATTCCCTGTATCAAAGATAGGACAGGATAAAGACCCTGCGGATGAGCGAGACTAACTATGGCGGTTCCCTCCGAGAGCGCGTTTGCACGCAGGTACACCGGGGAAGGGTTCTTGCTACGAAAAGTCAGGCTCTCTCCGGCACCGACGGCGACGAGCCAGTTCGTTGCCCCGCCGGACCTCCTCTATTGGCGACTCGGCTTAGAGCCGTGCTGTCCGCGTGTTACGTTGGACGACTACAACCAGTCGTTTTCCGTTGCCGCCCAGCCCACCGCCGATGCTGGTGCAAAGACTCCGTTTGACTTTTTTCGATCCGGCGGCCGAAATGTGCTTAGAACCAGACTTGCGTGTTGCGCTCGAGCGCTTGTGCGCGCCATAACCGCGAGCTACCATGGTAGGACGGAGTTATCGTTGTTGTTATTGAGAGCGTTTTACAAAGAGCTAGCCCTCTTTCTCGTGGTGTCCGCCACGCTTTTGTGCGCGCCGGCGTCCGCCGCGACGCCGCCCGCATCCAAGGTTAACGACCGCTGGCCGGCGTTCTCTCCCGACTCTCATTCCGTCGCGTTCGAGCGCTCGCGCGGGACTTCGATGGACATTTACGTTGTGAGCGTTGATGGAGGTGCGGTGCGGCGCATTACGTCGGGGCCGGTCGGCGTTTTGAGTATGGCCCCGGCGTGGTTTCCCGACGGCGGACATCTGCTCTACGCGACGACCGACGCTAGTTCGATGTATTTGAGCGGGGCGTTTTACGAAGTACCCAGCGGCGGCGGCGAAGCTCGATCGCTGGGGCCGGCCGGCGAGCGCGGCCGCAGCGTAAGCCCTGATGGATCGAAAGTTCTCTACCTTACGCAGAACTGGGAGGTAGCCGAACTCAACCTTGCGACAGGAACGCGGACCTTCCTGAGCCATCCCGCGCCGGGAACCTGGGATACGGAAGCCACCTGGTCGCCGGACGGCAAGAGTATTGCCTTCGGTTGTAATTACTCACCCAGTGCGAAGGTGGCGCGCTCAGACATTTGCATCATGAATGCCGACGGATCGGCGCGCCGGGTTGTTTTTCCCCGGTCCGACGCAGCCGAGTGGGTAACCTGGTCCCCTGACGGCAGATTCATCGCATTTCAAGCCGACAGCAAGGACTTTACGGCAGGCTCGATCGTCGTCGGCGACGTTGAGAACGGTCGCACCGTCGAGATCAGCGGTGCGACGGGGTTCGCCCTTAACGAAACGCCGGCGTGGTCGCCGGATGGCCGCTGGATCGCCTTTCAAGTGAAGACCGGTGACGGGTACCGTATCGCGCTGATGCATCCCGACGGCTCGAGCTTTCATCGGATAACCTAGCAGCGATGCACTCTGGAGCAGTAATCGCAGCCTTCGCAACGCTCATGGGCGTTGCGTGCTCCGAAAGCGCCAAGACGATAGCCGTTTCCAACCCTCCAAACCCAGCGGCGTGCAAAGGCCACGTCGTTCCCCATCAAGAGCGTACTTCCGATACGGTGCGCAATCTCGACTTGACCTGGGGAAAGCGGTGGGAAGCAGGTGACGTCGCCTTCCTCGATTGTCTTTACGATCCGACGTGGCATTACGTTACCCCGAAGGGCATCATCGACAAGAGCCACGATTTGGCCCAGTCTCAACGCTTTGCTGCCGCCCATCACAACTTCAAGTCTTGGCCGATCGCCTCGGTTATGGTCTATCTCGACGGCGACTTCGCCGCATCGAGCGGATTGACGCATTCCCCCGACGGCAAGCACGTACGGCGGTGGACGGACTACTTCATGTGGGACGGTGCGCGCTGGCACGCGGTTTTCTCTCAAGCGACGCCTGTCAATTAGCAACCGTCCCAGCCCACCGACCCGATCAGGGGCCTAACGTTACCCTCGAGCCCCAGCGGGATTAGCATGAGGACATAGCTTTCGCTGTCAAGGGCCTCGCTCGCGTAGAACAGATTCTTCACCTTTTTGCCACGGCGCTCGACACCACCGTAGCTTGCGGTCGGCCTCGAGTCACTCGTCCTGAAAACGAAGTTGCGGCCGGAAAGGGTGGCATCGTTGCGAACTGCAAAGGTGCGGCGACGCCGACATTAACGCCATCCCGGCGACTGCGCAAAGCGAGGACCTGCCTTGGGGCAGCAGCCGTCGCTTGGATGTTGAGAAACAATCCCCACGCGGGGGCGTATATGACGCGATGGACCTTCAGATGGATGCTCTAAACAAGCGTTACGGCACGATCCATGCCGTCCGCGATTTTACGCTGCAGCTCGAGCCGGGAATTCTCGGACTGCTCGGCCCTAACGGCGCCGGGAAGTCGACGCTGATGCGCATGCTGGCCACGGTCACGAAGCCCACCAGCGGGACGATCCGATTCAACGGAAGCGACGTTAGCAAATCTCCCGACGCGCTGCGCCGCACGCTCGGCTATCTCCCGCAGGATTTCGGCGTCTATCCGCATCTCTCGGCGATCGAATTCCTAGAATACATTGGCGCGCTCAAAGGCATCCCTCGCCGCGCACTGCGCGCCCGCATCGAGGCGCTGCTCGAGCTCCTCAACCTCACCTACGCCGGATCGCGGGCCTTAGGCGGCTTTTCCGGAGGAATGCGCCAGCGCGTTGGTATCGCGCAGGCGCTGCTCAACGAACCGCACCTCTTGATCGTCGACGAGCCAACTGCCGGACTGGATCCCGAAGAGCGCGTGCGCCTGCGCACGCTGCTGCGTGATATGGCCGGCGATCGCATCATTATTTTCTCGACTCACATTTGTTCCGACGTCGAGAGCATCGCGACGCGGGTCGTCATCGTCAATCATGGAACCCTGCTCGCCGACGACCGCCCGTCGGATTTGCTACAGGGCCGCGCTTCGCTGGAAGAGGCGTATTTGCAAATTATCGCCGGCGCACGAGCCGCGGCGTGACCCGACTCTGGGCGATCTACTCGCTGGCGCGAGCGGATCTGCTAGAACGAACCCGCCGCTATCAGTACGTCGCGACGATCGCCGTCACCCTGCTAATCGGTACGCTCTTGGTCCCGGCCAAGAACGCGGGATACGAAACCTTCTTAGTTGACGGTTATCGCGGCATTTACAACTCGGCCTGGATCGGGGCGACCTTTGCCATCCTTGCAACCCTGCTGCTTTCGCTCTTCGGTTTCTACAACGTCAAGAGCGCGGTCGACCGCGATCGGAGCAGCCGAGTCGGCGAGGTCATCGCCGGGACGTCGGTCACGCGATTCGATTACTCGCTCGGCAAAGCGCTCAGCAACTTCCTCGTCTTGTCATCCATGGCTGCAATTCTCTTCATCGTCGCGATTGCGATGCAGTTCGTGCGCGGCGAGAGCGCGGCATTCAATCTTGGGCAGATCGCCGCGCCGTTCGCGCTCGTCGTCCTTCCGACCATCGCCATGGTCGCGGCGATCGCGTTGCTCTTCGAAATGATTCCATGGCTGCGCGGTGGTCTCGGCAACGTCGCGTATTTCTTCCTCTGGAGCTGGTACTTGGTCTGGAGCTTCCAGGCCGAGGCGCGCCACGTGCCGTGGTGGCGCGACATGCTCGGTGGAAACCTCGTCATGCACCAGGTCTGGGCGGCGATTTTGCAAGTGGATCCTCACGCAAAGCTGAACTCGGTCGAAATTGGCGCCGGCGGCGAGAGCGCGCGACATCTCTTTACCTTTCACGGGTTTGTATTCACCGGCAACGACGTGGCCGCGCGGTTGATTTGGTTTGCGGTGGCGCTCGGCGTCGTCGCGCTGGCCGCGCTGCTCTTCGACCGCTTCTCCAAGCCGGTTCGTAGAGCCGGACGCGCTGCGCGCAACGGCATTACTGCACGTTGGCAATCGGCGTTCGCAAAGGTGAGCGGCCCGCTGGTGGACGCGCTTTTCAGCAGCGACTTCGGCGCCATCGTGCTCGCGGAGCTGCGGCTGCTGGTGCGCGGTCTGAGCCTTTGGTGGTACGCGGTGGCTGCGGGATTATGGATATTCCAACTCTTTGCTGATGCCAAAGTGCAGAGCATCGCGGTCGGATTAGCCTGGATCTGGCCGATGTTGCAGTGGTCGCAGTTGGGCACGCGCGAAGCGGTCTGCGCAACCGAGCAGTTTATTTATCCGACACTTCATCCAATTCGCCGGCAGTTCGTCGCGCAGTGGCTGGCGGGCGTCCTTCTCGCGGTCGCGACGGCGGGCGGTTCGCTTGTGCATTGGGCCGCAGCCGGAAACCTCAACGGTATCGAAGGCATTCTCGCCGGCGCCGTCTTCATTCCGACGCTTGCGATCGCGTGCGGCGCCCTCTCCGGCACCACGCGGCTCTTCGAAATCGCTTACCTTGTGCTCTGGTACCTCGGTCCGATGAACCGCACGACGCTCGATTTCACCCAAGGCGCGTACGCGCCCGGCTTTACGCTGGCCGCGGCCGTGCTGTTCGCGATCGCAGTCGGCGCGCGGAAGCTCCGTCTAGAGCACGCGTGACGCGAGGCGCTTAGTCGGGCCGCTCGGTGGTCGGATCGATAATCTTGCGGATCTCGGTAATTTTGGTAGCCGGAAAGCCGCTGGTCTGCGCGTGTTGACGAATGACCCCCTCGTCCTTGGCTAAGTAGACGCAGAAGGTCTTATCCGCGGCAACGTAGCTCTCGATCCATTGGATGTCGGGGGCGAGTTCGTTGAGCGCCTCGTTTGATTTTGCGGCCGCGCCCCGCAACTGCTCGCGCTCGAGGCTGCCTACCCCTGGGATATCGCGTTCGATGATAAATCTGCGTAACGCCATGACTACGCCTCCTTCGGCTGCAATGCCGGAGGGGACCCGGCAGAAAGTGGGATGATAGAGGCAGGCCAGTTCTCGCCGCGCCGACAAAGTCCCGGGTCTTGGTATGGCTGATCCTCTTCGCGCTGGGCTGCTACCATGGGATCAATCCCGGCATGGGATGGCTCTTTGCGGTTGCGCTTGGCTTGCAGGAGCGGCGCACCAGCGCCGTTTTGAGTGCGATTGTACCGATCGCGATCGGACACGTCGCTTCGGTCGCCATCATCGTCATGCTCGCGCTGTTCGCTGCAGCCAGATTTCCCCATACGATCGTTCACGTTACCGCCGCGGTGCTGCTCATCGGCTTTGGGATCTATCGGCTCTCGCGCGCGCGCCACGTCCGATGGGTCGGCATGCGGGTCGGTTTTTGGGGTCTGCTCTTGTGGGGATTCCTGATGTCCACCGCCCACGGCGCGGGGCTGATGCTGATACCCTTCGTCACTGCCGCATCCCCGGCAATGCGCGGCAATACGATGCAGATGCCGATGCCCTCCGTGCATGCGGTAAGCCCGGCGGTGGGCTGGCTGATGATTGGCGTGCACACGCTCGGCTACTTGCTGACGATGACCGCGATCGCGCTGCTGGTCTATCGAAAATTTGGATTGAGTTTCTTGCGGACGGCATGGTTCAATGTAGATGCGACCTGGGCGGCCGCGCTGATCGTAACCGGCCTCATCGCGCTGTTCACGTAAGTAACCGAAAGTAGGATTGCGTCATGCTCTTAAAACCGGATCCCACCTTCTATCCGTCGGCAAAGCTCGCGATGCAGGCTCCGCCGGAAAAGCTCGCCTACGTCGCGCTGCTCGATGCGCACGGCAACGGCAAACCGGATGCACTCGCGGTGGTGGACGTTGATTCGTCGTCCGCGAACTATGCGTCGGTGGTCGGCCAGGTGGATATGCCCAATGCCGGCGACGAGCTGCACCATTTCGGTTGGAACGCGTGCAGCGCCGCGCTCTGCCCGTACGCGCCGCATGCCCACGTGGAGCGTCGCTATCTGGTGGTACCGGGTCTGCGCTCCTCGCGGATTCACATCATCGATACCAAGCCCGATCCTACGCAACCGCGCCTGGTTCGCGTGATCGAACCGGGCGAGCTGATCGATCGTGCCGGTTACACTCGCCCGCACACCATCCATTGCGGTCCGGATGCCATTTACGTGAGCGCGCTGGGAGCGGCCGACGGCGGCGGCCCCGGCGGAATATTCATGATGGATCACGACACCTTCGACGTGCTCGGGCGATGGGAGGTCGATCGCGGACCGCAGTTCTTCGCCTACGATTTCTGGTGGCATCTTGGGCACGACGTGATGGTCACAAGCGAATGGGGAACGCCGAACATGATCGAGGCCGGGGTCGACCCGACCCTGCTGCTCGAAGGCAAGTACGGCCACCATCTGCACTTTTGGGATCTGCGGCGGCGCAAGCATCTGCAGAGTGTGGATCTCGGCGAGGAGCAGCAGATGACTCTCGAGCTGCGTCCGTCGCACGACCCCACCAAAACATACGGTTTCGTCGGCGTCGTCGTTTCGCTAAAGGATCTGTCGAGCTCGATCTGGCTTTGGCACCGCGAGAAGGGAAACTGGGCGGTAAAGAAAGTCATCGAAATCCCGGCCGAACCGGCGGATCCCGCGCAGCTGCCCGACCTGCTCAAAGGGTTTAGCGCCGTGCCGCCGCTGCTGACGGATATTGACCTTTCGCTCGACGACCGGTTCTTGTATGCATCCTGTTGGGGTACCGGCGAGATGCGCCAATACGACGTGAGCGATCCGTTCGCTCCGAAGCTCGTCGGCTCGGTGCACATCGGCGGAATCGCGCGGCGTGCGCCGCATCCCAAAGCCTCCACGCCGCTCAACGGCGGTCCGCAGATGGTCGAGATCAGCCGCGACGGCCGCCGCGTCTACTTCACCAATTCACTCTATCGCTCTTGGGACGATCAGTTCTATCCCGACGGCCTCAAGAGTTGGATGGTGAAGCTCGACATCGGCGCCGACGGCGCCATGGCGCTCGATCCGAAGTTCTTCCTCGAGTTCGGCGAGCATCGTGCCCATCAAGTGCGCTTGCAGGGCGGCGATGCATCCTCCGATTCGTACTGCTTCCCCTAAGCTACACGTAATCGCGCAAGGTGAGCTTGACCGAACGCTGCGTTCCGCCTTTGCCGGTGAGCCCGAGCGTCACCAGGGTTCCGGCAGGTTGCGCGAGCAAGCTGCGGATGTCGCCCAGCAGCATCGTGTCGGCCGGCGTGCCGTTAATCGAACTAATCACGTCGCCTTTGACGATGCCCGCCGCGGCGGCCGGCGTTCCCGGGCGTGCATCCATCACCACGATGTTGCCCGAATGCTTGATCAGGAAGAGGCCGGAACGTTCGTAGAAGTCGCGTTCGCTAAAAGCCGCATTGGGCACCAGCGTCATCGTGCCGTTGCCATAATCGAAGGTCACGGTAAAGCGCCGCAGCAAGTTGCCGCCGACGTTGGCGCCCACGAACGGCGCGGCCAGCGCGCCGGCGGTCTGCGTTGAGTAATCGCCGACCAGATTCGTGAAACGCAAATCGTCAATGCCGACCTCTTGCACGCGGCCGAGCTTGCCCAGCGCGGGGCCGCCGAAGCCGAAGCCGTCGATGCCGACCGCCGTGGTCGTTGCGGGTTCGACCTGCGGATGAGCGTTCAGAAACGGTGTCATGAAGCTGATGGTGTCGCGCGCGCCGGTATCGATCGTGCACTCGGTGGGGATGCCGTCGATGGTGCACGCGATTTGCGGCTGCGTGCCGTAGAACACGAACGGAACCACGTGGCCGTTCGCGGGCGGCTGCGCCGTGCCGGGCATAGTGAGCACGACCCGCTGATTGGCGTAGTCGAACGTCGTGACGAAACGCGCGAGCACTTCCCAGCCGATCAATCCATCAACCGTCCGGCCGGCCGAAACGCCGAAGCCGAGACGCGTCGGCGCGACCGCGAAGATCTGGTCGGTTAACACCGCGTCACCGACCTGCAGCGTGTTAACGCGCGCAAAGCTGAGCGATTCGGTCTGCGAGCCGACGCCGCTGCCCTGGGCCGATCCGCTGCCCAAGGCGCCGATCTCTTTGGCCACCGCAGAATCGACGACGTTCGACCCGCCGCTATCGAAAATGAAGTGGTAGGGGCCTTTGCCGTTGAGCATGATGTCGAGATATACGTGGTTCTCGCCCATCGTAATCGGGACGGTCGTGGACGTCTTTCCGCCTTGCATCGAAAAATCGGTCGGGTGCGTTTGGGGCCGCCCCAATGCGGCTTGCGCGCCCGGCGGATCGAACGTAACGCGCGTTATGTTGATATCGGTGTTGTTGCCGTCGCTCGACTCGATGTGGTTCGCGTAGGCAAAGTTGAGCCCGTTCACCCGGCGGTAATCGGAGAACGTCAGCGTCGCGGTGGTGAAGCCGTTGACGAAGAGGGCTCGCGTCGGCAGGTGCGTCGCACTGTCGAACCACAGCGCGAAGGGAACTTTCGACCCTTGCGGCGTGATGCGCAAAGCATCGTAGGTGCGGCCGCCGGCGCTCTTCGGCCCGATCCATGCAACCGCGGCGCCCCGCGCATTCGGCTGCCAGAGACCGTACGTTGCGAGGTAGGCCTGATTGATCTCAGACGCGCGGTCGCTGTCGCCGCCGTCGTTCCACACCAGGTGCGATCGATCGCCGCTCCATTCGACCTGCCCGTCGTAGCCGTCGAGTTGAGTTAGCGGGCCGAGGTTCGACGACTCGGCGAACCGGCCGTCGCGCAGATCCACGTACTGCGTCGCCGTTCCACTGAGTCCGACGGCCGAAACGGTCGCGTCGAGACGGATCGTCTCAGCCGAAGCCAGCGATGCGACCCCGAGCGCCTCACCGGAGGCCGTAATGAGCTGTGCGACGCGCGGATCTGCCTCGGAGGCGCGCGATACCGCGGTCGTGAGAAGGATGGAAGCGGCGAACGCCCCCATGGCAAAACGCAAAAGGTTCATGGTCGCTCTACGCGCGGCCGGCCGGCTTTGTTTCAGCCAGGCACCCCGTCGATGACCACCAGCCAATGGGTGGAGGCCGCTCCGTGTCGCACGTCGCGCGCAGGCCTATAGACTTCGGAATCGTGCCAACGCCGAGCGGCGTCGGCCGAGGGGAACTCGACAATCGCCAGCCGCTGCGGAGCCCCGCTTCCCTCGATAACCGAGTCGATCGGCCCCCGGGCCAGGTAGCGTCCCCCGAATGGTTTGAACGATTCGAGTATCAGGTCGAAATAGCGGCGAGCCGCTTCGGTGTCGTTCCAGGTTACGTTTGCAACCAGATATGCGGGCATCTTCCTCTCCAAAATCAAAAGCGTCGTTAGTACTACTTCTTTCCTTTGCTCACGGCTGAGCCGAACGGATCGGCAAAGCCCGTTAGCGTTTTGGTTGCAGCACCTCCCGCTGGATAGCTCCAAAAGTTTGTGTTCGCGGCAAAGACATCCGGGCCGACGACGGTGTTGCGATCGATAAAGAACTGAAAGACGCCGTCCGAACCGGTGAGCGTCGTCGAGCCGACGATTTTACCACCTGCGCCGGTGGTCCGATAGATCACTCCACCCGTTGCATCTCCCACCGCCACGTGTTTGCCATCCCACTGAACGCCACCGGGAGTATTGATCGTCACGCTTAGGGGGATGGTCGTGAACGAGCTGCTGCCTTTGGGAAGCTCGACGAATTCGAAATCGCGGTTGCCGTTCACGCCGTCGAGGAAGATGTTGCCTTTGTTGTCGTAGCCGAGGGCGTATCCCAAGAGTAAATCCGGATCGTTGTAGACGGTCGGCGTGCCTTTCGCCTTGGCGTACACTGCAACGCCTCCATTGCCGGTGCCGCTGGTGGGTTCAAAATCGACGACGGCCAGATTACCGGTCGTCGGGTCGACGGAGCACCCTTCGATGTATTCGCCTGAATCGGTCAAAGTCGCGATCGGACTCGTGCCGCCGTGCGCGTACTCGATGATCACCGATTTCCCAAAGTTCGTGACGAACACGTCGCCTTTTTTGTCGACACACTCGCCTTGCGGCTCCGGAAAACCCGTGAGCGTTCCCATCAGCTTACCCTTCGGATAGGAGAAGACGTACACGTCGGCGGTGGCCTCATCGGAGATGTAGAGCAGATCTTTCTTCTTGGCATCGGGAGCCATCCACGACCGGCTGCGGTCCGGATGCTGGATTACGACGCCGCTTACGCCGGCGCGGGACGGTTGGAGGATCGAACCTGAGGGCGCGAGCTGCGACTGCGATCCGCCGGCGCTACAACCGGCGAGTAGTACGACAGCCGCCGAAACGCCGAATGCGGAGTAGACCGAACTCGAAATCTTCATGATGAAAACTCTTCCTTTCTTCGGTTGAGACTACTTGCCCGACTTATCGTCGAGCCCAATGGCGTGCACTCGGTATTCAGGAAGTCCGCTGCAACCACCCTCGTGGGCAGACGTAAAACGGCCTCGCGATGCGAGGCCGTTGCTGCGTTTAGGACTGCCGGCTTCGCCGCCGGCTGGGCATCAGCTCGTTTGATGCGGCGTCCCCAAATAGGGAAACTCTTTGAGCGTGTCCGTATGGGGTTTGAGGCCGTCCGGAGGGATGTCGCCCTTCGATAGAAAGGCGAGGCGGTGGTTGATGACGTCGTCGGTGAAGACGCGACCGTTGGGATACCCCGCGGCCTTCGAAGGGTTATAGCTCAGCATATCCGGCAGCAGGCCGTGGGCGTCGATCGCAGCGATTGCTTCTTCGCGCGTGTAGTTGCCGGTATGGCCCATCAAATGGACGAACAGATCGGTCCAGCGCGCCCGATCGCTTACGGGTTCGCTGGCGTTGTATTCCAGTTTGGTATCGTCGGTGTTGAAGAAGCTGCTGACCGATGGATGACCGGCGCGATCGACGTGAAGGAGCACGCCTTCCTTACCCCGCACGCTGCAGCGTCCCCAGATACGCACCGCTGGGTTCGCACCGAGTTCGCTGGTTGGAAGCTCTAGTGCCATCGAAAATATATTGGCCTCGGTGTTCGAATCCTTACCGGTCCAGGGTGATTTCCCGCCCAAATGTGGCGCGGTGAAATTTCTGCCGCCGCTCGTATCGAAGAGATTCTTGATGCCGTCGTAATCAAAAAAGAAAGCGTCGCTGCGCACGCCGGCAAAAAACGTGTAAGGACCCGATTTCACAATATTCGGCGTGGCACCGAAAGATACGTCCACGTCGGAGAATATTTTGGTCCCGACCGCCTCGATAGAACGAGCATCGTCGCCCGTTGCCATGAAGACATTTACGGTTTGCTTTCCATTTTGGGGTTTCGAGAAAACGTAGCTGAACGCAATGTCGTTCTGGAGATCTCCATCGTTGTCGATGGCAAGCCGGTAGATGGCATCGGGATGGAGCGCGTCGGCAGAAGGATTTGCATTGAGGATAATCACCGTCCTCGCCGGGTCGGTGGGCGACTGGAAGGCGTACAAGTCGCAGAGATCGAGTCGTTGGTCTCCGAGCGGTGGCCCCAAGCTCAGACCAGTAAAATGGTTCGACATCATCTAACTCCTTTGAATTGCAAGAGTCGGCTCCTTACGTGCCAAACCTCTCCGATGCCTGCGCGGGCGAGTATGCATTCCCGGTTTAACGTTCTTAAGAACGCAGCGGCTTCGTCTTGTCAATCACCGGTTGCGACGATGCCGAGCGACTCCACCATCAGCACCACCGAAGGTTTTGGCGAACGCGGGCGATGTACGGTGCCTTTCGGTACGGTATAGCCTTGGTGCTGACGCAGAACGACCGTCGATTCCCCCTCGACATCGAGGAACATCTCCCCCTCGAGCACGAGGAAGAACTCGTCCTGATCGGCGTGCTTGTGCCACGGGAAATCCCCTTCAAAGACCCCGAGGCGCACGACCGCATTATTGACGGTCGTCAGGGTCTGGTTGAACCAAGGCGCGTTCGCCTTGACCTCTTCGGGGATGTCGATAAGGCGCAGCGAGCCGTATTTGACGTCCTCGCGGTTGCGGAAGTTCTTGGGTAAATTTTCTAGCATCTAGATTTCTCCAACTTGGTGACGGGCCGGCTGGTAGAGCTACGGCGGAGTGGCCCAATTTTCCGGAAATTGGAATGGCGGCGACTCCGATGGAGCGGGCAAGGGCGTGTAAACGGCCGCGTTCCCCGCGGGTCCATCGCCTTCGTGCCAGTCGCTGCCGTCGTCAAAGTGAACCATCTGGACGCTGCAAACAACTTTACCGCCGCTAGGCACCGTATCGATCGATTGCTGCGCGTCGTTATCCGTGGGGAGCAGCTTTGCATCGTTAACCGGAATTCCCGGGGCGAATCTCCCCGGCTCGTCGGCAGTGATGGTGTGGAGGGTCCGTCCAATCGCGTCGACGATTTCGAAGGCGAAATGGATTTGGGTCGCGGTGCGCTGGCCGATATTCGTAAAATCAACCAGCTCCGATAGCGACTTGTTGGTGTCGCCGCCGGCGCTATTCGGCAATACAACCGTGCATCGATCGAGCGAGATCGGAGCTCCGTTGAGACTGATCGTAGTCTGGATGTTGGTTGATGCGCCCGCCACCAAAGGAATCAGCGCAGCGCCCGCGATCCACAAAAGTGCTTTTCTTAACGCCAAGGCTCGAGCATTTTCTACAGTTAAAGCGTAGACTCATGTACGCCGGGCAACCGCACTCGCGCCCTGTCCCGAAGCGACCGACCTGCCGATCGACGGTATCGGCGATGAAAACGGGCGCTCGGTGGCGAACGCGCCGGAAACCACTGGAGGTTCTTCGCCATGCCAAAAGAGTGCCTTACGATAAAGGACGATACCCGCAGGCCGGCCGCCGTGCGCAATACGGTCAGCCTTTGCATAGCCATGGCGATGCTGTCAGGTTGCGGCGGATCGCAAGCATCGCTGCCATACATGCAAAGCAGCGCGGCGTTGCGAGCGCTGAGCTCGACCGGCGCGGGAAAGATCAAGCACATCGTTTACATCGTCCAGGAGAATCGCAGCTTCGATAATCTCTTCCAAGGCTATCCCGGCGCAAATACGGTTTCGGAAGGTAAGGACTCCCATGGGCAAACGATCAAGCTGCGACCGGTGGGGCTTGGAGCGTTCTACGATATCGACCACTCGGCCGCCGCAATGTTCGCGGCCTGCGACGGAACCGGTAAACTCAAGGGAACGGACTGCCGGATGGACGGATTCGATCTCGAGCAGAACGACGGTCCTGGACAGGATCCGCAGTACGTCTACGTGCCGCATCAAGAATCGAAACCCTACTTCGACATGGCACACGAAGGGGTTCTGGCCGACGATATGTTCCAATCGCAGCTCGACGAAAGCTTCGTGGCGCATCAGTACATCATCGCCGCTCAAGCAGCCTGGAGCGTCGATCTGCCCGACGGCTATTGGGGTTGCGAAGGGAGCTCGCAAGTCCAAACCATCACCACGATACGCACCTATGGCGGGTATCGGCAGCCCTGCTACGATTACCAGACTCTCGGCGATGAACTCGACAAGGCCAAACTCTCCTGGCGTTTCTACGCCAGCACGTATGGCAGCGCGGGGAGCGACGACGGTGCGGTATGGTCGAGTTATCAGGCCGTCAGACATATTTATCACGGGCCCGACTGGAAAAAAGACGTCATCTCGCCCAACTGGAAGTTCATCACCGACGTTCGCAAAGGTCAACTCGCAAATTTCACCTGGATCACGCCGGTCTGCGACGACTCCGATCATACCAACTGCCCCCGCGGCTACGGTCCGTCGTGGGTCTCCGCGCTGGTCAACACGGTCGGCAAGAGCAAGTTCTGGGACTCGACGGCGATATTTATCCAGTGGGACGATTGGGGCGGACTGTACGACCACGTTCCGCCGCCGTTCGAGGACCGCGACAGTTTAGGATTCCGCGTGCCGCTGCTGGTGCTCTCGCCGTACGCCAAGCACGACTACGTTTCGCACGTGCAGTACGAAACGGCCAGCGTGCTGCGGTTTGCCGAAGATCTCTACGGTCTGGGTCAGCTCGCGAAGGCCGATAAGCGCGCGAACTCGCCGGCGCTCGATTGTTTCGACTTTTCGCAGAAGCCGCGCGCATTCGTAAAGATCGCGGCCCCGTTACCGCCGAAGTTCTTCATGCGTCAATACCCCGACGATTACTTTGCGCCCGATTACGAATAGCGGGTTCGCTAAATACGGAACGTGTTTACGAAGCGCTGGAGCAGCTTCGGATTGCCGGTGGCGCGCACGAGACGCTTCTCCAGTGCCTCGGCCGGCGAAATCTCGCGAGCCAACAGCGCGCGCAACGCCGGTCCGGTTTCGATGGTAAGATCGGGCTTCGCGACAGCTCCGCGTCCGACGGTAATCGAACCATCGCGGACGTGCGCGTGCACCTCGATATCGCCCATGCGCAAGAGGTAGGTGACCTTCGCTTTTCCGGTTGCCTTCGGCTGGAACGTCGTGCGCAGCGCCATCGCGATCGAGTCTTGGGTGATGGTTTCGTCGGGTCGTGGTTCGCCCAAACGCTCCGCGCCCCATCGGCCTAGCGCGAGTACCGGATCCTCGAGTTCGGCGCCGGCCTCGGTCAGCTCGTAGGCGACACCTTTTGCCGGGCGCGCTAGCGGGCGCCGCTGCACCAGCCCGCTATCCTCGAGCTCGTTCAAGCGCGCGGTAAGAACGTTGGTTGGAATCCCCGGCAGGCCACGCTGAAGTTCGCTGAAGCGCTTTGGACCGATAAGAAGATCACGGATGATGAGGAGCGCCCAGCGCTCACCTACTAACTCCAGCGCGCGGGCGAATCCGCAGTACTGCCCGTAACTCCGTTTGACTGTGGCCACATCGCGATTATAGCAACCAAACTTGCTTTTGACAATAACAGTTGTTTTTCACAAGTGTGTTTGTTACCATAGCCGTTGCTGCAACGAATACTTAAATAAGGAGGCTCCATGCCGATCATCACCCCGTTCCTGTGGTTCTCAGGTCAAGCCGAAGAGGCTACTAACTTCTACGTCTCGGTCTTCAAGAATTCAAAGATCACCGACGTCACCCGGTACGGCGATTCAGGCCCGGGACCGGCCGGTTTGGTGATGACCGTGGACTTCGAACTCGACGGCCAGCCCTTTATGGCGATCAATGCGCCGTCCGACTCGCCGCCGGCACCGAGCGGGGAGTTTTCACAAGGCAAGGTCGCGCTCTTCGTGAGCTGCACGACTCAGGCCGAGCTCGACGACCTCTGGGAAAAGCTTGCCGACGGAGGCCAAAAACTGCCGTGCGGCTGGGTTCAAGACCGCTATGGGTTCGCCTGGAACCTCGTGCCGGCCGGTCTTCGCGACGTTCTAAGCGGCGACGACGCAGAGCGTTCGCAGCGCGCCATGCAAGCGATGCTCCAAATGTCCAAACTCGACATCAACGAGCTTCGCCGCGTCTACAACGCATAAGCAATAACGGATTTTGCGGCAAGCACCCTGAAAAGGTATCGCCGTGGCTCTGCATCAACAAAAAGAATCCGGCAAGGATACCGCTTGCGACGTCTACGCCTCGCGCGCCATGGACGCGACGGTTCCCAAGCACCGGATACCTGAAGATGGCCTACGTCCGGATGTGGCGCTGCAACTTGTCGTGGACGAGCTGTTGCTCGACGGCAATGCGCGGCAGAATCTCGCCACGTTTTGCCAGACGTGGTTTGACGATGGGATCCACAAGCTGATGGATCTCAGCCTCGACAAGAACATGATCGATAAGGACGAGTATCCGGCAACGGCCGAAATCGAAGCCCGATGCGTGCACCTGCTGGCGCATCTTTGGAATTCGCCGGCTGCCGGGACGACGATCGGGTGCTCGACGACCGGTTCGAGTGAAGCCGCCATGCTCGGCGGCCTCGCGCTCAAATGGAAATGGCGCGAACGGCGCGCGGCGCTTGGCAAACCCAGCGACAAGCCGAACCTCATTACCGGGCCGGTACAGGTTTGCTGGCACAAATTCGCCCGCTACTTTGACGTCGAACTGCGGGAAATTCCGCTCGAGCGCGACCGCTTGGGCATGACGCCGGAGGAAGTGCTCAAACGCGCCGACGAGAACACGATCGGCGTCGTGCCGACGCTTGGCGTGACCTTCACTTGCCAGTACGAGCCGGTCGCTCAAGTTGCCGAAGCATTGGATAACCTCCAACGCAAAACCGGGCTCGACATTCCGATGCATGTGGACGCCGCCTCCGGCGGGTTTCTTGCGCCGTTCGTACAGCCGGAGATCGTTTGGGATTTTCGCTTGCCGCGCGTGCGATCGATCAATGCCTCGGGGCATAAATTTGGTTTGGCGCCGCTGGGCGTTGGGTGGGCGATATGGCGAGAGGCCGGCGATCTGCCGGAGGGGCTCATCTTCGACGTGAACTATCTCGGCGGCGACATGCCGACATTTGCGCTCAACTTTTCCCGGCCGGGTGGGCAGGTCATCTGCCAATACTATCTGATGCTCCGTCTGGGCATCGAAGGCTACCGGCGCATACATCAGAGTTGTTACGACGTTGCGCGACACGTTGCCGGCCGAATCGCCGCTTTAGGCCCGTTCGAACTGCTCTTCGACGGCGATAGCCGCAACGGAATTCCAGCGGTATCGTGGACCATGCGCGAAGACGCTCAAGCCGGCTATTCGCTTTTCGACCTTTCCAACCGGCTGCGCGCACGCGGCTGGCAGGTCGCGGCCTACACGATGGTTCCCAACATCACCGAGATGGTGGTTATGCGCGTTCTGATTCGGCATGGCTCTAGCCTCGACTTTGCCGACGCGCTGCTCGAAGACATCCGCCAATCGCTGGAGTACTTCGAGACGCATCCGATTTCCAAACCGATGACCGCGGAAGAAGGCGCTTCGCACAATCACAATGCCCACCCACGAAAGTTACAACATAAAAGCCTTCAAACTTCCGGTTCCACCTCGCCATCGAGGTAATGCGTCATCCGCTTAAAGCGGTGACCGCCGCGATGCGATAGGAGCCAGAGCCGTTTAAAACGAGGCCCCCCCTGGCTAGGCGTGGGGTGCGTAGCGGCCAAGTCGGATCGAGCTAGAGCCGTTTAAAACGAGGCCCTCCAGCTGGCAGTGTCGCGTGGCACGATGCAGCGCCTCATAACGAACGGCTATGTGATCAGACCCGTTCAAAACGAGGCCCCCCCCTCGCCGGGCGCTGGGTGGCGAGGCGGCAAAGCTGTCCAGCTGCTAGGCGATCGGAGGCCTTTCAAAACGAGGCCCCCCTCCGCCCTTGCTGGATTTTGGCACATCTCCGATCTTAGGGTTTAGCGAATGGCGATTCCGACCGGTCCACTCAGCCCGGTGTTCGGGCCGCTGATGGTATTGATCGGCGCGACGTTGCCGTTTGCGTGCGCGATATAGACGGTCACGATGCTGGGTATCGAAAACCCCGCGTTCGCTACATAGATGAGGCCACTGCCGTCCACGGCGATGCCTTGGGGCCTGTGGAGGTTCGTCCTCCCCCCGGCAATGGTTCGGATCGGCGCGACATTGCCGTTTGCGAGCACCGCGTAGACAGTTACGGACCCATTGATGTCGTCGGGGTTCGCCACGTAGACTCTTCTCTGGGTATCCAGAGCGATTTGTGTCGGAACCTCCAATCCGGTGTTAGAGCCGCTGATGGTCCTGATTGGCGCAGAGTCGCCGTGCGCACTCGCCCCGTAAATCGTCACGGAGTTGCTGTCAGCGTTCGGAATGTAGATTTTACCGGTTGCGTTGAATGTGAGTGCGTAGGGGACGTCAAGCGCGGTGCGCATGCCCTCGATGACTCCGGTCGGGGGGATGTTGCCGGTCGAACCGGAGGGGTAGATTGTGACCTTGCTGGCCGAGCTGGGAAAGTTACCCGAAGCGACATAGATGTCGCCATTTAGAGGATTCAAGGCGAGGCCGTGCGGCATTGACAGCCCTGTCTTAGGGCCGCTGATGTCCTGTATCGGTGCGACGTTGCCCGTTGAACCAGCGGCGTAGACCAGTATCGAGCTGTTGGATTGGCTCGCGACGTAGATGTTGCCACTGGCGTCTACGGCGACATCGGTTGGATGATTTAGTCCGGTGTTGGAGCCGGTGATATCCTGGATCGGCGTCGCATCGCCGGTTGCACCTTGCGCATAGACGGTTACGCTCGAGACTTCGAAGTTCGCAACGTCTCCGAAGTTCGCAACGTAGAGGCAGGGGCATGGCGACGTAGCGCGCTTTCCAGGGTGCGACTGATTCTGTTGGGACGCGAGCGGTGTTGTCGATGATCCGCCCGCACAGCTCGTAAGCAGCAAGGTCACGGTCACCGCAGCGACCGTATATTTAAGGTGTGGTAGAAACATGGTCAGGATCCTTTCCTGGCGGTTCGGGGACCGCCCGTACCTACCGTAGGTGAGCACCAAGACTCGGGAAAGGGTCAAGAACGTTTCTCACAAATGCTTCTTATCGCTTGGTCCATGGCCCCAGTGGCCAATCGGCGGCGCCTCGCCGCTGCAAAGCTGGCTCCCGTCGAAGCACCCCGGCCCTAGAGGGCGAAGGGATGCGCTATGATGCTTTTCTGCGGACTCGATCATCTGTGGAGCGCCCTGCAAGGCATTGGGGCCATTGCTGTGGCCGTCGCGGCCATCTTCGGCCTTGTCGCAGCGTTTCGCCAGATCGAAGCGCTGAAGACAAGCCGCACCGAAACGGCGACGATTGCTAGAACGCAACGGACAACCGAGCTGCTCGCCGAGTTTGGGAGCGAGGACATGGAGTATCGCTGCGGCTTCTTCGACGCGGCTTACGACGTATCAGATAGTCGTGAGATTTTTAATAACCTCTACGATGAGTTCGTTCGAGCCACCCGCCGAAAGCTCCGAGCCATGGATCGCACGGAGTGTTTCGCGGCCGTGCGCAAAGAGTCAACCGAGTTCATCGACTACCAGCTCGACCCGGACGGCGACGCTACACCAATTAAGAAATCGGACCGAGCCACGGTTTGCAAAAACGAAATCATTTCTATTGCAAATCTTTGCAAGAGAGCTTGGGTGCTTATGGAAAGAGCGCGATTGATGCCGAGCTTTTGCTCGCGGACCAAGCTTATAACATTGCCTCGGCATACTTCATCAGGCAGGACGCACTTGCTGACCTGGTCGGGAGGAGCATTTCAATTTTGATGATTTCAGGAGCATTGCGTTGCGTGCCCGCGACTTCTTGAAGGGCAAACCTTATGGCGCACCGCATCCTGCGAGCAACGCTGCGGTGACGCAGCTGCTTATCGAGCGACCAAGATTCCGACGTCTCGTCTGTCCTTTGCTCCCTGCTCACTGAACTTCGCGAGGCTGA
Source organism: Candidatus Cybelea sp. (assembly GCA_049696515.1). Taxonomy (GTDB): domain Bacteria; phylum Vulcanimicrobiota; class Vulcanimicrobiia; order Vulcanimicrobiales; family Vulcanimicrobiaceae; genus Cybelea. The sequence continues at coordinate 39,755 of JBAVTZ010000083.1, forward strand.
GCGTGATTCGCCGCCCTGCTCCACGGCTCCGCGACCACCTCGCCGAATCGGCGGTCCGTCGTGCTGGCGCGCTAAGTTGTGATCTTGATTTGTGTTGGAGCCAGGGCCTTTCAAAACGAGGCCCCTTGTCGCCGCACAAGGATCTAGGCTGCTTTGCGCATCAGCCCTGGAACAAGCGAGGCTGCGCCGCACGGTTTTGGGGCCGCTTTGCGGAGAGTGCTACACAGATGACGGCCCCGGTCGACTTAAGCGACAGGCGCTTTACAACGTTATCGAATAGATGGTCCCACTGCCGTTGGCGCCGCCGCTCTCAGTGGTTCCGTAAAGCGTGCCGTTGACGTCAATCACGCCCGCGTGAGGATGTGCTCCATCGGGTTCGTCCGCGAAGCGGTAAAGCACGGTCTCAGCTCCCGACGGTGTGATGCGAAAAAAGGTTCCGCAACCAGGTATTATTGTACCGGTACTAACGGCGCAGCCGGTCCCGCCGTTGGATGTCGTTCCATACAGCGTACCGCGGACGTAGAGCAGACCCGCCGTGGGAGTTGCGCCATCATTTGGAGAGCCGCCGAATTTGTAGAGGACGCTTTCTCTGCCCGACCGCGTGATGCGAAAGACGGTTCCACAGCCGGAAGCGTCGCTAGTTGGGCATCCCGACCCGCCGAACATCGTCGTGCCATAGAGCGTGCCGTTGACGTTGACTAACGGCGCTGTGGGCCGGGCACCGTCATTGCTGCCTCCGAGAAAGCGGTGCAGCACCAATTCTTTACCGCCCGCTGTGATACTGAAAACAGTGCCGCAGCCCAATGGGCGTACGCATCGATTAGGGTGGCCGCCAGCCAGCGTCGTGCCGTATAGCGTGCCGTTTAGTTCGACTAGGCCGGCGTAGGGCGAGGCGCCATCGTTCCCCCCAGCAAAGTTGTAAATGACCTTCTCGCTACCCGATGGTGTAATACTAAAGACGGTACCCTTGCCGCTGGTGCCCCCCGCGGCCGTCGTCCCGTAGAAGGTGCCGTTCACATTCAGCAGACTCGAATGCGGAGATGCGCCGTCCCCAGGAGAGTTTAGAAAACGGTGGAGGACGGTAATCCTACCCCTCAACGTGCTTTCGAACACCGTCCCATTTAGGCTATCATCCCCGAACCCCGTGCCAAAAAGTTCAACGAGGTTTCGTCCCACAGCCGTTAGGCCGCCGTATAACTCAAAAGCCTGTGCAAGCGTGAACTTGTGAAGAATGGTGTACGTGCCAGACGGCGTGATGCTATAGAGCACGGGCTTGAACGGGCTACCGAAAACAGTCACGCCATACATCGTGCCGTTGACGTACGTTAGCCCGGCGACAGGCATCGCCCCATCGGGTTGCTGGCCGTTGAATCTATAGAGAACCGTTTCCATCGCCGAAGCATGGCGTAGCAGCTCATAAGACCTTTGGCCAGAGCCTGTCACGTGCGTCGCTGATGATACAATCGGCATCTCTTGCGGCGGCGTTGCGTTAGTGCACGCCGCAAAGGCAATGCAGCAAACGAGTAACGTGCAGAGGTTCAAACCTAGCGTCTTCATTGCTTTGCTCCTTCGCAAACGAAAGCCGCGCGAGCCTCTTCCGATTCGCGTAACCTCCATGTTAGCATAAGGGCTTCGGTTTCGAAAGCCACCTCGGCCTATGGCTCCGTGGCCTCCGCGCCAATCGCCGGCCCCTCGTCGCTATAAAGCTCGCCCGGTCAAGGCCACAGGCCGGCTCCACTCCTTTGGGCATAACTCATCGCAAGAGTGGCTCCTCTACGCCCCAGCCTAGCACCGGCTCAGCCGCGCGCAGCACACACACAACCTGCACAAATGGCCGACACCGGACCGTCGTGGAGCCAAAGCCGCTCAACACGAGGCCCCTCAAAACGAGGCTCCCAGCTGCGTTGCAACCGTGCCGGCCCAGCGGCTAAGCCAAGCTAAACCGATCGGACTGCTATGCGATGCGACCATGGCGGCGGGAGCACTACATTATGGTGGAGAGCTTACCGGGATCATCAAATGCGCGTATGGAGTGTTGGCCCACATCACATACGGCTTCGTTGGATCGGCATCGACGGTCGTTGGGTAACCCATTGTTTTGGCAGAGGGACCGACAATCATGACGTGGGGCCCGGTTGTTACCCAATGATTACCGTCGGCCTGGGCAATCGCGTACGGATCGGTATTGCTTGCGCCGTTGTCACCGGACAACATATAGACAAAGCCGACGCTGTCGGGTGGAGTCGAATGCGTCATCCACGCGTGCGCCCATTGCATAGCGTTCTTGTCCAAGCACATGGAATTGCCGGTTGCGACCATGCAGGTGAAGCCGTTCGAGCCTGTTTGGAGGGTCCGCACGGTGCCGTCTTTCTGCATTTGCACGATCGTCGCGCCTTTAACGACGGGCGCCGGTGCAGCGGTCATAACTTTTGCCAGGTAGTCCGAGTCTGACATCGCGCCCATCGGCTGAGCCTGAACACTACTTGGCGAGACGATTATACCGACTACGACTACAGCTCCGAGAAAAATGATACGAAGCATGATTTTCTGCCTCCGAGAGTGCTGCGGGAAGAGCAAGGTTCGGCTCGGCACGCGCCACTCCCCGTCTCGATCTCGGAAGCCACCCGGCCCACGGCTCCGCATCCTCGCCGGTAGGCGCCCCCTCGTCGCTGTGCAGCTGGCTCCGGTCGAAGCCGCAGACCTGCTTCATGCCGCGATGGGTGCCCCGCTAAGCCCTCAAAGCGCTATGCGAATCGTTGCCGGCAGCGCAGCTGCGGGAGCGGCGCGGGCGGGTGGGAAAGAGCCGCTACGGGTGTGGAACGATTTGCGCTTACGCCTTAGCTCGAGTGGCAGGGCTAAGCGAGATTCGCGAACGGCCCTACGGTGTCAACTCAAAAACGGTTCCACATCCCTCGCCGAGGCAGCCATTATTGCCGCCACGCGACGTGGTTCCGTAGAGCGTGCCGTTCACACCAATCAAGTCGGCGAGTGGGGCCGCTCCGTCGTCTGCGCCGCTGAAACGGTGCAACACCGACTCCAAACCGGCGGTGGTTATTTGGAAGACCGTGCCGCAACCCTTGCCGTATTCGGATTGGCAATTGCCACCGCCGCCGTACTCCGTCGTTCCGTAGAGAACGCCGCTCACATTCGCCAAGTCCGCGTTGGGGAGGGCGCCCTCGGATCCACCCTTGAAGACGTGCAGCACTTTCTCTTCGCCGGAGACGCTGAGGCTGAAGATCGTTCCGCACCCGCCTTTACAATGCGGATTGCTGCCGTACGTGATGGGATCGGGGCCAGACGTCGTGCCGTACAGCGTGCCGTTGACGTCGGTCAATCCAGTGAACGGGTACTCACCGTCGGAGCCGCCGGCAAAGCTATAGATCACCTTCTCTTTGCCGGTCGTCGTGATGCTGAAAACGGTTCCCTTTCCAAATGTGCCGCCCGAGTACGTGGTGCTGTAGAGTAGGTCGCCTACGGCGACCGGGCTGCCGTTCGGGTAGAAGCCGTCGTTCTTAGCAAAGCGGAAGAGCACTTTCTCTTTTCCGGTGAGGCTGACGCTGTAAAAAGTTCCGCAACAGTTATATAAACTCTTGTAAAGACCGCCGCCGCCCCCGGTCATTCCGTAGAGCGTGCCATTCACGTGGATAAGGCTACCGGACGGAAAGTCTCCGTCTGGGCAGCTTTTGCATCCTCCGGTGAAGGCGTGCAGCACTTTCTCTATGCCCGACGTCGTAATGCTAAAGACGGTCCCACAACCGTCATCGCTTGGATAACACCCCGAACTGCCGCCGGACGCCGTCGTCCCATAGAGGGTGCCATTCACATCGATCAAATCGGCGTTCGGGTGTGCGCCGTCGGAGCCGCCACGGAAATGATGGAGTACCTTTTCCGTTCCGTCAGTGCTGATGCTAAAAACGGTGCCGTCGCCGGATCCGCCACCGCGATTGGTCGTGCCGTAGAGCGTCCCGTTCACGTTGAGCAATCCCGTTTGCGGATGTCTCCCCCGGGAGTGGCTGCGAGGGGCGGAGCCGAACGCTAATAGTACCTTATAAGAATAAGACGGCGAGGTTTGCGGCATCGCGCGCGGTGCGCCGATTGGCGGCGGCATATCATCCTGAGCCTGTCGAAGGACGCCGCACCCTGCGAGTATCGCGGCGGCCGCGTAGGTTAGTACCCAGCGGCTAGGAACTCGATGCTTCATCTCTTGGCTCCTCTACGTCTAATGGATGCTCCCCGACTTCTACACCGACTGCGCAGCGCTGAGAATCACTTCGACCACGCGATCTGGTTGCGAGAGCATCGGCACATGACTCGAATCGAGCTCGGTTGTCTTGGCGTTCATGCGTTTCGCAAGAAAACGTTCAAGATCCGGGTTGACGGTGTGATCCTTCTTTCCGACAATGTACCAACTCGGTTTGGTCTTCCACGCAACGCCCGGCGCATCGTGCGCGAAGATGTTGGCAGCCGGCGCGCCCTGTGTCGCCCACACGAGCTGCTGCTCAGCCGCCGGGAGATCGCCGCAAAAATACTGTAGGCCTTCTTTGGTCAGCCAGATACGTCCATCGACGACTTTGATGTGCTTGAGCACGTCGGTCGTGGGGAACTTCTGCTGTATGCTCTGCGATGTCTCGCCGGCAGCAGTATCGGGAGCAAGTGCGTTGATATAAACGAGGGCTTTCACGCGCGGGACGGTTCCGGCGGCCGTAATCACCGAGCCGCCATATGAATGTCCAACAAGCACGATAGGGCCCTTCACCACGTTCATCGCCCACTTGGCAAAAGTGACGTCGTTTTCGGGCGTGTTTAGTGGGTACTGCGCAGCAATGCAATCGTAGCCTTGCGCTTGCAACGGCCCCATCACTTTGGTAAAGCACGAGCCGTCTGCCCAAAGACCATGACAGAAAACTATGCTCGGTTTACCCGCGCCGCTCGTCGTCGCAGCCACTTCCGTTTGCGCCGATGCAAAGGAGTAGCTCGCCGCGGCGGCACCGATCGCTGCCGCGCTCGTCGCGAGGAATCGATCGCGTTTGATGCTTGTTTCCGAACGCATACTATCACTCCCATCCGATGTAGTACAGAAACTCGTTCAGTTCACAGGTGCTCCGAATGGCCCCTCCCTCGAAGACGTACTGCCAATGCCGGACTCACGCAGGGGGCATCGTTTTGAAAGGGCTTAGTGCGATCGGCTAAGGGGGTCGGAGCCTCCCAGCCCGGCGCCAGGGCAGCCCCGAAGCTACAGCAGAGGGCCTACCAAATGAAGAGCACCGGTCTATTCAGATATGCCGGCGCTCTAGTGGCTCTCGGGATATGTTCGCCGTGCGACGACAGGAAGCGCGGACATCGAGCCGTGTGACGTGCGAGATAGTTCTCAGGATTGCGTCAAGGCTTCGGGGCGGGACTTAGCGCCGCTCCGGAAAGGTTGTGTCCGTTCCCGAACTGCAGAGTCTTCACTGCGTTACCGCTCGGATAATCGAACACCGTGAGCGGGTAGTTGTGGCCACCTTGCGGGACGCAGATGACATTCTCTCTTGCGTTGAAGCCGCTGCGCTCGGCGAATTGAACGGAAATCATTGAGGAGGGCGAGGTCTTTCCGGAAGGATAGGTTAGGATTCCGGCGTCAAAGTCCGAGACCACGACGTCCTTTTTGCGATCAATAAACACTCCGGAGGGTTGAATAAGTCGCTTCAGACCAAGGTTTGTGCCGGGTCCGCTCGCACCGGCGAACTTCACCACCGCCGGCACTCCGGCAGCCGAGGTTCCCGCACCATAGACGTCGTTCGAAGCGTCCACGCCAACGCCGTATACGGCACCGCCAAGATTCGAATTCGTTAATCGGCTCGTCGGCGACGCGGTCCCGGGAGGGTAAACGTCAATGCCGCCCTGGACGTCGCCAGCATAGACGTAGCCGTTGGCTCCAACCGCCACGTCGTCAGGGTCGTGCGAATCAGTCAACGTTAGGAACGGGGTCCTCTTCCCCGGCGCGTAAACGGTAATGTTGTATCCGCCGAGCCAGGCGATGTAAAGGTTGCCCTTGCTGTCAGTGGTGATTCGCTCGATGCTGCCGAGGCCGCCGGGGGCAATGCGTCCAACTTCACGGTACGAGGGCAGCGAGAATACGTGGATGAGGGCATAGCCATTATCTGCAACGTAAAGAAGCTGCTTTGCTTTCTTTGCCTCTGGTAACATCCAGGACTTGAAACGATCGCCGTGCCGCCCGATTCCAAGCGTTTGCGGCATCGCGCCCGACGCGCCAATCGGCGGCTGCATGTCATCCTGAGCCTGTCGAAGGACGCCACAGCCAGCAAGCAACGTGGCCCCTGCGCAAACGCTTAATGCACTGCGGCTTAGATTCAAACCGTCCACGTGCTGTGCTCCTTTCGCAGATGTGTCTTGGGGTTTCAGGGCGACACCGCTCAGTTCAATAGTAGCATTTTAAGCCGCGAACGCGGAAGCCGTCTCGGTCCACGCCCTCGCGCCCACCTCGCCGATCGGCGCGTCGGGCGCGATGCGGCAAACCTCCGCCCCAAATCCGACGTGAATCGCCGGCTAACCCAAGTTCAGTTGAAGCACCTTTCCTCGACGTGGCAGCGCACCAGGAACTCCGCTCCACTCGTGTGCGAAATGGTCACCTTTGCGATAAACTGCGCTTTCTCGTGTTCGGGTGCTACTAGCGTCGCGACGTGTCCATTATTAATCGAAACCTGAAGCCGAGGATTGCTGCTGCTAATGCTCCAGCCCGACTTCGGCAAAAGATGAAAGAGCGCGCTGGATGCGTCCCTCGTCGTGTCGGAAATGAGCGTGATGACGGCTTCCTCGAGGCGCGGAGTGTTTTCGAGCGCGAGCCTGTCCGCGATCGCCGCCGTGCGTTCTTCAGCATTGGCGGCAGGTACGACAAGCGATTTCATTGCGGGTGAGCACCCGGCCGCGCCTAAGGCAACCCCGACGGCAGCGTATGCCAGCTCTTTGCGATTCATTTCAATCTCCTTTGGAAGCTCTTCGGTTCAGCCGTAGTACGTCGTTGTTGGGAGCGTCCCATCTAAATAAACATCGTCACGAACTTGCGGCTTCAGGTTCTTTCGGCGCCCAGCGGCCGGGGCTGCAAGGCCGACAAGGGCTGAGCAACCTTTCAAAACGGGGCCCCCTTTCCCGGCGCCTGGGCCCGTGAGGCGGCTCTAAGCGCTGTGCAGCTTACTGCATTCCGCACAGCGCTGCTTATATCGATCTCCGGTCCAACCGATAGGCAAAGGCCACTTGCTCACTTTGTCAACTCACGTCCACCTCATCCGGCAGCGACCACGTGGACGCGATGATCGCGTAGTAAGTGATTTCAATTAAAGAGAAGGCACTCAAGTGCGAGTTAATGAACCTGGCTCGCCCGTTGCTTCTTTAGCCAACTAGGGAAGCAAACCGATCGTTTCTACTCAAAGAGGAGCAAAACGTTAATGAAATCGGGTGGTTTAGTGAAATACGCCGGCTCTCTGGTTGCACTCACGATATGCGCGGCGTGCAGCGGCGGCTCGGCGGCCGCGCCGTCAACCGGTGGGCTCAATTACCAATACATCGGTAGGATGCTCTACGTGAACGGAAGGCCGGTCACGGCAGAGCGTCTGAAGCCCATGCCCCGTTACGCGACGATAGTTCCCGACCGTCATGGGAAGAAGAAGTTTGAGTACGTCTTCAACTACTACGAGACGTACGCCAGCATCTTCGACTATCCAAAGAGCGTTACGGAGATCGGGCAAATCAATGGTGACGGTGGTCAAGGGTGCACGAACGTCCTCTATGGCTACGGGAAGAAGATCTTCTGGAACGTCGGTGGCAATACCCAGATTACGGAGTACAAGGTTCCGCAGACACCGATCAAGACGCTGTCTGTCGCTTACTCTTTTCCCACCAGCTGCGCCATGGATGCCGGCGGCGACCTTGCAGTCGGGATCTTCTATGAGTCGGGGCCGGGTGGCGGCGACGTTGTCATATTCAAGAACGCGACCGGCTCACCCACCGTTTACACCACGCCCTTGTCCGCTGAGTACTTTGACGGCTACGACCCCCAAGGGAACCTCTTCGCGGACGGCTTAAACGCCAGTGGCTTCGAGCTCATCGAGCTCCCGAAGGGCAGCAGTAAGTTCGAAGCGATCACAACGAGCAACTCGGTGAACTTCCCTGGCTCCGTGCAGTGGGATGGTACGTACGTCACCGTGTTCGATCAGGGAACGAGCCAGTTCTATCAGTACACCATCAGCGGAACGAAAGCGACGTTGAAGCACACCATATCGCTCCAGGGTGCCGGCGACTGTGCGCAGACCTGGATCGTTAAGGGCCTTGTCTATTGCGGGGATGCGGGCAACGACGGCGGCGAGGTTTTCAAGTACCCGGCCGGCGGTTCACCGATTGCGGTCTTTACGGGCAATTTCGACACGCCGCTCGGCGTGGTGGCAGCGGAGAAATAACCAGCGCTTCCTGTCCACGCAGAGCGGTTACGGCACAGGAGCTACCAAAATGAAGAGCACCGGCCCATTTAAGTATGCCGGTGCTCTATGGCGCTCGGACGACTGAAACAGACGAACGGATAGCAAGAGTCGGTGGTTCCGGTGTAGCGGGGCCCTCCGCTAAAGTGTCAACGCAAAAACGGTTCCACATCCGACGGTTCCATAACCGTTTGCGCACGCCGAGCTCCCGCCGCCGTATTGGGTCGTGCCGTACAGAGTGCCGTTTACGTCCAGCAAGCCCGCCACTGGCGCCTCGCCGTCGGAGCCGCCGGTGAAGCTGTGCAACAGGTGCTCACCGCCGCTGGTGCTGCTGACGCTATAAACTACTCCGCTTAGCGCACCGCGGCTTGGATTGGAACGGTCCATCTACTTTGCTCCCTTCGCAGATGCGTCTTGGGTTTCAGAGCGATCTCGGGAAGCCCTCGCACGCCGAGCAGATCCCGAGAGCCATAGAGCACCGGCATACTTGAATAGACCGGTGCTCTTCTTTTAGTAACTCCTCTGCCGTAACCGATCCGCATCGACGCGAAGCGCCGGTTATTTCTCTGCTGCCACCACGCCGAGCGGCTGGGCGAAGTTGCCTGTAAAGGTCGCAATCGGTGAACCGCCGGCCGGGTATTTGAAAGCCTCACCGTCGTTGTTCCCTGAGTCGCCGCAATAGGCAAGGCCCTTGACGATCCAGGTCTGCGCACAGTCGCCGGCACCCTGGAGCGATATGGTGTGCTTCAACGTCGCTTTCGTTCCGCTGATGGTGTACTGATAGAACTGGCTCGTTCCCTGATCAAAGACGGTGACGTACGTGCCGTCCCACTGCACGGAGCCAGGGAAACTCACCGAGTTGCTCGTTGTGATCGCTTCAAACGTACTGCTGCCCTTCGGGAGCTCGATGAGCCCGAAGCCGCTAGTGGTAAAGCCGTCCGCGAAGAGGTTCCCCTTGGGGTCGTAGCCGTCGAAGAACTCAGCGGCCAAGGGCGTGGTGTAGACGGTGGGCGAGCCGGTCGCGTTCTTAAAGATCACGACGTCGCCGCCACCCGGCCCCGACTCATAGAAGATCCCGACTGCAAGGTCGCCGGCGGCATTCATGGCGCAGCTGGTTGGAAAAGAGTAGGCGACAGACAGTGTCTTGATCGGCGTCTTGGGGACCTTGAACTCCCCGATCTGGTTTTGACCTGCGACAATCCAGAAGGTCTTCTTTCCGTAGCCATAGAGGACGTTCGTGCACCCTTGGCCGCCCTCGTTGTTGATCTCTCCGATTTCCTTATCGCTCTTGGGATAGTCGAAAACGCTCGCGTAGGTGCCGTAGCTGTTGATAACGTACTCAAAGGTCTTCGACTTCGCACGCCGGTCGGGAACTATCGTCGCGTAACGGGGCATCGTGCCCACCCGCTCTGCCGTGACCGGCCTTCCATTCACCCAGAGTGTCTTACCAATGGATTGGTAATTGAGCCCACCGGTTGACGGCGCGGCCGCCGAGCCGCCGCTGCACGCCGCGCATATCGTGAGTGCAACCAGAGAGCCGGCGTATTTCACTAAACCACCCGAATTCATTAACGTTGTTGCTCCTTTCTGAGTAAAAACGATCGGTTTACTTCCCTAGTTGGCTAAAGAAGCGGGGGCGAGTCAGATTCATTAACTCGCGCTCGAGTGCCTTTTCTGCATTTGAAATCACTCAGTGCGTGGATCCAGGTTATAAAATCCAGCCCAGCGTCGGTGCGATCTGGCGCACCGGCCGTTACAGCGACAGTGCGAAGATGGTTCCGCAGCCAGTACTACGTTGGCACATCCTATCGTGGATGCCACCGAACGCCGTTGTTCCGTAAAGAATACCGCCCACATCGAGCAGCCCGGCACGTGGGTTGGCTCCCTCGCGACCGCCGGTAAAGGCGTGTAAGATCGTCTCCGCGCCGCTCGCGCTAATACTGTAAACGGTTCCACAACCTAAGTAGCATGCCGAGCCGCAATAGCATGCCGAGCCGCCGCCCTGAGGGGTGGTGCCGTAAAGCGTGCCGCCCACGTCGATTAGTCCTGCGCTGGGATTACTGCCATCGGTGCCGCCGGCGAAGCTGTGTAGAACTTTCTCTGTGCCGCTCGTCGTGATACTGAAGACCGTGCCATTGTTGTATAAACCGCCTTGGCTCGTCGTGCCGTAAAGCGTGCTGCCTACGGCGATTAGGCCTGCAGCGGGCTGGCTGCCATCGGCGCTGCCGGCGAAGCTATGTAGCACCTTCTCCGCCCCGCTCCTCGTGACGCTAAAGACCGTGCCATCGTTGTATGCACCGCCATCCTGCGTTGTGCCGTAGAAAGTGCCGCCCACGTGGATCAGGGGCCCGGCAGGATAAACGCCATCGGTTCCGGGGACGAAGCTATACAGCACTTTCTCTGACCCGCTGGTCGTTATGCTAAAGACCGTGCCGCGGTGGCGCTTACCGCCGAAAGAGGTTGTGCCGTAAAGCTTGCGGCTCACTTCGATCAGGCCTGCGACGGGGTGCGCGCCATCGGTTCCCTCGCCGAAGCTATGTATCACTTTCTCCGTGCCGCCCGTCGTGATGCTAAATACCGTGCCGGGGCCGGGGACGCCTCCGTCCGTCGTCGTGCCGTAAAGCGTACCTTTTACATCGACCAAGTTTGCCTCCGGAAAGGCGCCACCGGGACTTTTTCCGAAGCTAAACAACGGTTTCTCGCTGCCACTCGTCGTCACGCTGAAGATCATGCCGGCGCGGGCGGTGCCCGCGTTCGTCGTGGTGCCATAGAGCGTACCGTGTACGTCGATTAGCGATGCAGAAGGTACAGCGCCATCGGCCCCGCCGAGGAAACGATACACCACTCTGTAGTTCGACTTATCGTCGCGTGCTGCCAGCACGCGGCTCTGCGGCATCGCGCCCGGTGCGCCAATCGGCGGCTGCATGTCATCCTGAGCCTGTCGAAGGACGCCGCAGCTTGCAAGCAATGTGGCTGCTACGCAAACGCTTAATGCACCGCGGATAAGGTTCAAATGGTTCATCTTAAACCTGCTTTCAAGATGTCGGCGTGCAGTTATTATCACGGATAAACTCGTTATACCAGCTAGTTTCCCAAGTCTTGCCACCGTCCTTAGAGAAAGCTTGCTCCCACTTCGCTACGACCCGAGATCTCGTGGGGTTCAACGTCTGCTCCCACTTTTCTGAAACCTGTGAAGCTTTGGGATTCAAAATCCACGTGAAGCGTATGATAATAGGAATGCCGTTAAAGATATCGCGCCCCTTAAATATTCCTACGCTGCCTTGAAATTTGCCAACGATCGGTGTACCGACAACACCGCCTGAGAAGTTATTGTCCACCCAGTAAATCCGCCAAAGACCCGTCTTGGGATCGTAGGTACGAAGAGTCACTCCCACAAAATTCTTCCAGTAGCTGGCCTTCCAGTAGTCAATATCGCCAATCCCGCCGGGCAGGGGCTTCCCTCATCGCAGGTGATGAAGTCTGCCCACTGATGTGACCCTGCAAGGCGCTTCGTCAGGCGGTGATTAGGCATTCTCCATTTCCCGTAGACGAAATCAAAGTCGTGCGAACCATCTCGTACAGTTGGTGACTGTGCGGTCTCGGAGTCGCCCCCTGCCGCGACGCTGAAACCGGCCCAGACGCTGACGACCGCAACGATGCTGACAATGAAAACCGCGCCGGCGGGTATCTTGAAGTGCACGGGCATTCTCTGTACTAGAGTGATATTCTCGAGTTTTTGCAAACGGCGCTGCAAACCTTGCATGCGGCGCGCAGCCCAGCACGCCTTGGCCCGCGAACGGAGGGCTTCCGAGATCGTGGCGTGGGTGCTACGATGGAAGTGAGCGGGCTCGCTCAAAAAACCAAGATGCATCTGCGAAAGGAGCAAAGCAGATGGACCGTTTCAATCTAGGTCCCGGTGTACTGAGCGTTTGCGTAGCGGCCGCATTGCTTGCAGGTTGCGGCGTCCTTCGACAGGCTCAGGATGACATGCAGCCGCCGACCGGCGTTCCGGGTGCGGTGCCACACGACTCAGCGCTGGCACGCACCAACAGCACGAACTACAAAGTCCTGTATAGCTTTGGTGCGGCCCCCGATGGGAACAGCCCGCGGGCAGGCCTGATCGACGCGGGCGGCGTGCTCTACGGCACGACGCGCGAAGGCGGCTCGCATGAGTGCTACGACTACTCTACTAGCGCTTTTCATTACACCTGTGGAACGGTTTTTCGTATCACGACCGGCGGCACCGAGAAAGTGCTGTATAGCTTTGGCGAAGACCCCGATGCAAACGCTCCGAATGCAGCCCTCGTCGACGTAGGCGGCACGCTCTACGGCACGACGGAGCTTGGCGGCTCGTACATATGCGGCTATTCCGACACTGGTTATTACCCCTGCGGGGCACTCTTTAGCGTCACGAAGGGCGGCACGGAAAAAGTGCTGCACAGCTTTGGCAGCGGACTCGACGGAGCCACGCCGCAAGCAGGTCTGATTGATGTGGGCGGCACGCTCTACGGCACGACGAGCGCAGGCGGCTTGTATACGTGTGGCTTGTACGTCGGCGGCTGCGGAACGGTCTTTAGCATCACGCTCGGCGGCAGCGTGAAAGTGCTGCACAACTTCAACGGAACCGACGGCGCTCGTCCCGCTGCATCCCTGATCAGGGTACAGGGCATGCTCTACGGCACAACGACCGAAGGCGGCGCGTACGGCGGCGGGACGGTCTTCAGTCTCACGACAGGCGGCACGGAGAACGTGCTGCACAGCTTCGGCAAGGGAACCGACGGCTCCAAACCGTCCGCAGGCCTGATTGACGTACAGGGAATGCTCTACGGCACGACGCGCAGCGGCGGCGGTTCGCCGAGCTGCACTTCCGGCTGAGGGGCGGTCTTTAGCGTCACGACGGGCGGCACGGAGAACGTGCTGCACAGTTTCGGCGACGGCACCGATGGCGCGCAACCCTTCGCAGGCCTGGTCGACGTGAAGGGCACGCTGTACGGCACAACCGCTCAGGGGGGCACGTACGGGTACGGAACGGTCTTCGCGTTAACGCCATGACGCCACACTACGGCGCCGCTATTTTTTCAGCGATTCCTTGAACCTGACTCTGGGAACGGGTCCCCCCGCCGCCGAGCACTTCTTCAGATTCAGGTTGTTGGTCTCGCCCGTGGTGCCGTCATTGGCCTGGCAGGTCGGTATGTCGGTCGTTCCGTCCGTCAGATCGATCTCAACAGTTAGTGAGGTTCCGGCATTGAAGTCCGCTTGCGATCCGCCGCCATTGCCGATGATATTGAACTCGGAGCCGGTCCAGCCTTCAGAAAGGTACATGACGCTGTCTTGCCCCGTCGTGCTGTAGGCGTTCGGGCCATCCGTATACACGAGCGTGTCGAGGCCGCCGTTAACGGCGTTTCCCGAGAGATTCATCTGCGGGAGGTCCGTCACCGGCTCCTTCGGCACGGCGACCGCCGAACTGTTTTTCCAACAATCGTTGCCGTATGCGTGTCTCCAGCCGGCCGGGCAACGGACGGTGCTGCCCGAATAGTGGATCAGCCAGTATTGCATGAGCGCTACTTTCCCGGAATAGACGAACTGCAGCCAGCCGAGGCACTGGCCCGGAATGAACGCGCCCGCGCAGGCCTGGTCGCCCGACATGAAGTTCGAGTTGAGCTGGACGGAATAGACATTCGCCTTGCCATGATCCGTCTCGGAGGTGAGATGCTTGACCTTCGGAAACGAGCCGATGGCGTTCGAGGTGAGCGTTGAAGTCACGGCGGCATAGTCATTGCCGTTGCCAACGGTCAGCGAGCTGCCCACGCCGCTTCGCGGAATGTAGGGGCGATTGGGCGCTGCTACGCACGCGACTTTTATCCACGTGGTCAGCGGATAAGCTGCGGTGTAGCACCCTTTGCCGGGCGTAGGCGCGTGCGCGATTGCGGCGCGCCAGGATTGCAGGCGCGCGATGTTCGGATTTGGGCCTCGGAAATGCGCCGCGCCGGCGACTTGGGACACATTGGGCACCCCGGCGTTCGAGCATCCCACTGCGAGCACGGCTGTAACGCCGGCAAGCACGAATTTGTAAGGTACCTTCATAACCATTCCTCCAACTTAACTATTCCTACAACTTAGTACTTACTCTGCGAAGTTGGGGCGCGCTCAACAAAAACTAGAGCCCGTCGAGCGTCTCGCTGAAGTCTTGTTTCTGAATGATATTAATCAACGCGTTCCCACTCACGCTTCCGCTCGTGTAAGGCACGGTTAGGTTCTCGACCACCGTACACGAGAAGGGAGCCCCATAAAAGCCTAGATTTCCAGCTGTTCCGCTTATCGTTGACGACCCGGATGTTATGGTAAACGTCTCGTTGAAGGTCCATTGTTGGTGGAAGAAACGCGTAGGGAAGAATTCCCAGGACCCGCTGGCGGTAAAGGCCCCGGGGTATGGTCCTGTTGCGTTCCCGTGGGCGCTAAAAGTAGTGCTCGACCCCTGCCTTTTACCGTGCGGCCCGCGTATCGCATGGCACGGCTTGGTAATTTTAGCCTTCCCAGTAAGGGCCTCATTGCCGGAAGAGTTGGCGCGCATGCGCTCAGGCGTCGCGAAACTTGGCGACGCGAAGTGGAATGCGGTGCCGGCGCTGCCGAACGATGCCTGCGCGGGCGAATTTGGGAACTGCGTCGAGCCGCCACAGCCCACAAGCATAGTGGCGGCAACGCAGACGCTTAAAGCGTAATGCTTAGGTAAGATTGTCTTCATAGTCATGGCTCCTTTGCAGCACTCACGTGGATTTTTTGGAATTGCGTCAGTTATAAGGGCGGTGGAATGCATTGGCCGGCCGTGACGCTGCACGTGGCTATGCCCAACGCCCCGGTGCCCGCCTCGAATGGCGAGCCCGCCAGTTGCGTCAGTGCGCCGTTACCGGCGATGGCATAAGCGGAAACGTTGTCGGAGCTATAGTTGGTCACATACGCAAACTTGCTCGTAGGATCGACCGCCACTTCCTGGGGAATGCTGCCCGCCGCAAACGGGGAACCCGGCATGTTCTGTAGCGAGCCGCCCGAATCGAGGGTATAGCCGGAAACATTATTGGAGACGGCATTGGCCACATACACGAACTTGCCGATAGGAGCAACGACGAGGCCGAGGGATTCGGTGCCTGCTTCGTACGGCGACGACTTTAGTTTCTTCAACGCTCCGTTTGTCGCGATGGTATAGGCAGAAACAGTACCGAAGTCATTACCGGATTTAGTCACCACATACGCGTACCTGCCCGTAGGATCAACAGTGCTGCCAGTAGGATCCAAGCCCGTACTAAACGGAGAACCCTTCACGCGCGACAGCGCGCCGCTGCTCGGGTTGATGACATAGGCGTAAACGTGGGAGACGGCATTACACGCCACATAGGCAAATTTACCCTTCGGGTCGACGGCCACGCTAATGGGCTCGATGCTCGTCTTAAACGGCGATCCGGTCATCGGCGCGAGCGCGCCACTGCTCGCGTTAATGGTGTAAGCGGAAATGTTGTTGGAGCCGTCGTTGGTCACATACGCGAACTTGCCCCTCGGTTCGACGGCCACACCTATAGGCTCAGTGCCGGTCGCAAATGGCGATCCGGCCACCGGCGTCAGCACACCACTACTGGCGTTAATGCTATAAGCGGAAACCGTGTTGGAGCCGGAATTGGTCACATAGGCGAAGTTGCCCGTAGGGTCGATCGCCACGTTATATGGGTTGAAGCCCGCGGCGAAGGGGGATTCCGTCACCGGCGTTAGTGCCCCGTTGGAGGCGATGGCATAAACCGAAACGTTGTTGGAGCCATAGTTGGTCACGTACACGAACTCAGCGAGGCTTCCGGAAATACCGCCGGCGTGGCTCGCGACCAACTGAACCGGCCCCCCAAAGTCTGGCGATGCGTTGGAACATCCCGCGACCAACGCTGCGAGAGTAACGATTGTTGTACGGCACGCAATCGCTAATGATGGGCGCATATTACTGAGTGTCCTTTCCTTAGGTAGCGTTTTTGCGTTCAGAATGCGCCGATGCCGTTGGGCGTACCCCAACCGGTCGGGCCGGAGTAGGTTTTGTACTGCCCGGTTCCGGCGGTGCAGAGGTAGCTACCGGCCAAACTGGGTGGACAAGAATCGTCAGTACCGCTGCTGATGACGTGCATATCTTTTTCGAGGAGATTGTTCGTTAGGGTCCAGAAGGTTCTGCCGCCGTCTTGTTGTGTGGCGTTACCGGCAAGTGCGAACGCACCGGCGACAATGGGCGTGGCAATGCTCGTGCCGGAAACGCCGAACCAACCGGGTGCGTCGTACGTGTCGTAAATCGCGACGTCCCAGGCGACAGCCGCCACGTCGTTGGCCGTTCGTCCCGAGCAGCCGGGATCGTGCTGCCACGAGGGCTTGGCAACTCCGACGACGCAGCCGCCGCCAGTATCGGGCCAGACAACTTCACTATAGGTCGAACCATTTCTTGATAGGAGTGTCCCGCCGACCGAAACGACGCTTGCCAAAGCCATCGGTACCCCGAACCCATAGCCATCGTCACCCGCGGCGGCAACGTAGGTTACGCCCGGCGTATCGAAGTAGTTCGCGTAGTTTGGGTCGCCACAGTCGAGCGAGCCGTAGCATACAAAGCTGTTGCTGACGATGTGGGCCCCGAGCTTGGCCGCTTCGGCTTCACCCTTTTCGGTATCGCTTGTGCCGTTGCTGTTCGTCTCGACGAGATAGATCGTGCAGTTCGGACAGCTGGCCGAAACCATATCAACGTCATTGTCGGTCTCGATGCCGCGGTCAGGATCGCCTTTGGGGTAGTGACGCTGTTGTCCGTCTTGATTGTATTTAAAGAACTTCGCCTTCGGCAGACCGTAATGTCGGCGGTACACGGCGAGGTCCGAGGCGACTTTAGGGTTATCATAGTCGTCGACGATCGCGACGATCTGTCCCGAGCCCTCGGTCGACGAAGGAAGGTTATAGGCAGCCTCAATATCGGCGGCTCCCCATGCCCGCTGGGTGGATTGAACGCCCTTGTTTAAGATCAGAAGCTGGCACTGCACCTCGCCGGGCCTGGCGTCGGGGCAGGCGCGATGGGCGAGGTTCCGCGCCTGCCACTGCGGGATCGGATGTGGTTCCGAGACTGATCGGCCGACTGCCCCCGGCAGGCTGGGGGCATCGGCGCTGCAGGCCGCGATTGCGAGTGCGGCAGCAAACGGCGCGAACAGTTTGAGGCTTCGCAGCATAAAAGCTCCTTCGTAAACGCGGCAAGGCGGCTTCCGTGTCGCACCGCAATCATGCCAACTTATCGAGACCGCCGACAGTCACAACTACCCTCACAACTCGCGGCGCGGAGTTTCCGCGGGTGCCCCAACGCTCGGCGCGAACTTTACTACAATCGTGGAAAACGAGGGCCGAGCTGCGGGCCCGTCGGATTTCGGGACGCTCCTTCGGAGCTTCCGGCTTACCGCGGGGCTCTCACAAGAGGCCCTCGCTGAACGCGCCGGGATGAGCGCGCATAGAGTCAGCGCGCTCGAGTGGGGATATCGGCGCACGCCGCAGCGCGGAACGCTGGCGCTCTTGGCGAGCGCGCTGGCGCTGAGCGACGAGCAACGCAGCGGGCTTGAAGAGGCTGCTGCGCGTCAGGTGTTGCTGCGTCGTGGAAGCGTCTCCTCGGTCACGGTCGGTCCGTGGCCTGACAGGTCCACCTCGAACTTGCCCCTCGCAGTGACCACCTTCGGCGCCGATTCGGTCGCGGAGGTCATGACCGCCGGGGCACTAATGACCCTCGAGCGAGCGGTCGAAGAAGCGCTGGCAACATAGACCTTCTGAGAGAGTGTCCGTCGAGGAGGCTTTGAGCGAGCCTGCACAGCCTAAGCTTAGAAAGCACCTATGCCGTTTGGGGTGCCCCATCCGGTTGGGCCGGAGTAGGTGCCGTACTGTCCGGTCCCTGCCGTGCAAATATAGCTTCCGCCGCAACTGCCATTGGCACCCTCGCTGATAACGTGCAGATACTTTTTGCGCTGCTGGTTCGTTAACGTCCAAAGCCCTTTGCCGGCGTGTTGTGAAGTGGCATTGCCCGCAAGGGCGTAGACGCTGGCGATCAGCGGTGTCGCTACGCTGGTGCCGGCAGCCGTAATCCACCCGCTGTAGTCATACGAGTCGTACTCCGCCACGTCCACAGCGACGGCAGCGACGTCGTTTTGCGTCCGGTACGTACAGCCCGGATCGTGCTGCCACGCGGGCTTGGGGATACCGTTTGCGCAGCTGCCACCGCCGGTCCACGGCCAGACGATTTCTCTGTACTTCGAGCCTTTCTTTGAGAGATATGTGCCGCCGACCGAAACGACGTTTGCGAACCTTGCCGGTTCGGCGGAGCTGGAGTTAAAGTCGCCCGACGCTGCTAGATACACTACGCCTGGGGTTTCGAAGGCTTTTTCGAACTCTTCCTCGGGCCAGCAGTTGGTGCATGCCCAGCTATTACTGACGATATGTGCGCCCAGCTTAACGGCCTCCCTTTCCGCTATCGCCATCGTGCCGACGCCGTAGTCGTAGTTGTCCGCCTCGACTAAGTAGATCGTACAGTTCGGACAGGCAGCCGAAACCATCTCGACGTCGAGATCGATCTCAACGCACCAACTGTTTCCGAGCTGGCCTTTGCAACTCGCGGGGTAATGGCTTTGCTGGCCGTGCTCATTGTATTTGGTGAAGTTCGCCGGGGGCAGGCCGAAATACGAACGATATGTAGCGAGATCGGAAGCGACGTTCGGGTTGTCGTAAGCATCAACGATCGCGACAATCTGGCCCGAGCCCTTCGATGATGAAGGCAGGTTGTACGCTGCCTGGAGATCGGATGGGGCCCATCCCGCCAGCTCCGGCCGCATTCCCGTCTCCCTAACGATGACCCCGCACGCCAACGCACCTGGGCCCAGTTCCGAACAGGCTCGCTGGTCTGGCATGCTAGCCTGCCGCTGCCAAGCTAACCCACTTCCCGTGCCGAGTTGTTCCGTCGTGCTCGGCATGCCTCCGCACGCGGCGAGGAGAGCCCCAGATGCGACTCCTACGATCAAGAGACCTAAACGTTGCATGGCAAACCTTCTTTCTTGAATCATCCCTCAGACGGCGTCGGTATTAGTGAATCGTGAGGAGAGCGGGCACAGCTATCGCCTTAGTGATCGTCGGTGTGCTGCGTTTTCCATTGGCCGCGTAGGTCGTCACGGAGCCGAAACCGCCCTTATTGCCGGGGCCTTGGAAGTTTGCGACGTAGATCTTTCCGCTCGCGTCGACCGCCACGCCGTGAGCATCGTTTATGCCGGCGGTGATCGTCGGCGTTGTCTGTTTTCCGTCCGCCGTGTAGGTGGTTACGGATCCGGTGTTGTGAGGTCCGCCATTGGCGTTCGCAACGTAAATCTTTCCATTGACGTCGACGGCGATTCCGATCGGAAGATCCATTCCCACGGTGATCGTAGGTTTCGTCTGCGTCCCATCGGATTTGTACGTGGTCACGGTATTGTTGTCGGCGTTCGCAACGTAGATTTTGCCGCTCGCATCGAGCGCCAGGCCAACGGGGCCGGCTATCCCCGTGGTGATCGTCGGCGTGGTTCGCGTCCCGTCGGGTTTGTACGTCGTGACATAGCCGTTGCCGTTGTAGTTGTTTATGTTCGAGACGTAAATCTTGCCGTGTTTGTCCACCAAAACATCTAGGGGAAAAGCTATCCCTTCAGTTATCGTCGGTGTGGTCTGCGCTCCATCAGGGGTGTAAGTGGTCACGTTGCCGGCAGTATGCGGGAGCGTGTTCGCGACGTAGATTTTGCCACTGTTGTCGACGGCTACGCCGAACGGTCCTGCTGTGCCCGCGGTGATCGTCATGGTCAGCTTTCCGCTCAGGCTGTATGCCGTTATTCTATCGCCGCCTAAATTTGCGACGTAAATCGCCGATTCTGACTGCGCACCCCTCCCAACGGCCGCGGATTGCGGCACGACCGACGCGGGCGTCGTCGAAGAGAGGCCGTTGTTGCCGCCGCAAGCGGCTAAAAGGGTTGCGCACGCGCTCAGTGCGACGCGGAGATATGAAATCCTCATCGGTCCACTCCTTTCCAGACGGCCTAGCTAGAGTACCCCAAGCTTACTACTGACTCTGTCCGGCTACCACACACACAACCCGCACAAATTGTCGGACACGCGTGGGCCGGGCACGCCCTACTAAAGCGTCGATGCTAGCGCTCCACGCTCGGAGGCTACGGGGTGAACTCGAAAACCGTTCCGCGGTAGCAGGGATACGAGCCGCAATTGGGCGAGTAACCGCCGAACTCGGTCGTACCGTAGAGTCTGCCTTTTACTTCGATGAGGTTTGCCACTGGGAAGGAACCGTCGTTTTTGTAACCGTTCTCGAACTGGTGAAGCACCGTCTCCTTCCCGCTCATCGTCACGCTAAAGATCGTCCCGCAAGTACCTTGGCATAAGGACGCATTGCCGATGCCACCGCGAGCCGTGGTGCCGTAGAGCGTACCGTCTACGTCTATCAGTCCGCCCTCGGGACGCGCGCCGTCACCGCTGTCGTAACTGAAGTTATGCAGCACGGTCTCGTCTTCACCGTTCATCGTCATGCTGAAAACCGTCCCCCATCCGGAGGAACCGCCATACTGCGTTGTGCCGTAGAGTTTTCCGTTAACGGCAATAACGGGTGCGGTCGGACCGCCGCCGTCGGTGCCATCGAAGCTGAACAGCACTTTCTGCTCGCCCGTTGTGCTGATTCTGAACACCGTTCCTTTCTTGTGCGCACCGCCGGCGATCGTCGTACCGTACAACGTTCCGTCCACGTCGAGCAAACCGGCCAGCGGCGTGGCACCATCAGGGCCGGTGAAGGTGTGCAGCAGGTGTATTTTACCGTGCGTGTTGATGCTGTACACTGTGCCGTCGTCCTTGGGCCCACCGGCGCTGGTTGTGCCGTAGAGCGTGCCGTTTACCGCGGTGAGGTTTCCATAAGGCCCTGAGGCGTTCGCCCCGCTGGAGGAATTGAAGTCGTACAACACGCGAAACGCGCCGCTTGGACTGATACGGAAAACGTTTCCTGCGCCGTATCCGGCCTCGTTGGTCGTGCCGTAAAGATTCCCGTGCAGCGCTGTGAGGCCGCCGTACGGCCAAAATCCATCGCTGCCTACGAATCTGTGCAGCACTTTGCCGCTGCCGCTCGGGCTCAAGGCGAAAACCACGCCGTACATACAGGACCTGCACTTCAGCGAGAATCCCCCAGCGTAGGTCGTACCGTAAAACGTGCCGTTGAAATAGAGCACAGGATCCATAGGGTACGACCCATCGTGACCGACCCTGCTGATTCCGAAGCGATAGAGAACCTGATACTTTGAGGAAGCAGTGTGGCCCATGGGAAGCGCTCCGGGGGCAACCGGAATCGAATCTGGCGCGACCGGCGGCTGCATGTCATCCTGAGCCTGTCGAAGGACGCCGCAGCCTGGGAGCAATGCAACCGCTAAGCAAACGCTTAGCGCAGCGCGGCTTAGATTGAAACGGTCCATCTGCTTTGCTCCTTCCGCAGATGCGTCATGGGGTTTCAGAGCGACGCGGCTCAGCTCAATCGTAGTACCAAGCCGCCCGCGCCGAGTCAGATTGCGTTATGCGACAGGCTGCAACGGTACCTGGCCAACACATTCCTCTTGGACTCAGAAGTGACAATCTCTTCCAGTGTGCCTCTGTCAAGAGTTATCAAGTTCCTAGAGCCATGAGGATTGAGGTAACTCCACGAATAATCTGCAGACGACTCAGCTATTGTGAATGTGAGCCGATGCCCCTTGTCCGACATCTGCGACACAGTTCGGTTTTCGGTGTCCAGCGTCAGCGAATGGTCGTAGCAGTCCGCGTTGCACGGTTTGAGTTCTACGCACCACAGGTGGAGTACCTTAGCGTCGGCCCTCCCAACGGAACCGGCAAATGTAACGATAAGCGCTGCAATGATTGCCGTGACGTATCTAACCGATCTCATAGGCGCAATCTCCTTCTTAGACAGTTAAATCTGATCATAGCACCCGAGCCGCGATCTCGGAAGCCACGTAAGGCCCACGACTCCGTGACCACCTCCCATACGCTGTCCCGAGTTGTTCTGCAGCCGGCTCCGACTATTTATCCATGCGGTGGTGGCAAACTTCGAAGCGATTGCCCAGCGGGTCTTCGAAGAAAACTGCGTAGAACGTTGGGTGGTGTTGGTCGAAGTATTGGGGGCCTTCGATATTTTGACCACCATGCGTCCGAACGACTCGCGCGACTTCGTCAACAAAGGCAGGGCTCGGAGCCGCGAAGGCAATACGCGTCGCTGTCGGGCGCGCGTCGGGATCGGCAAAAATATTGAAGAAATCCGCCCGGATAGTGCCGTAGCGCCGCGTATAGCCGTAACGCACGACACGCGGCGTCGTTGGCTCGGTACCGAAGAGAGCCATGAGGGCGTCGTAAAACGGGCGCACGGCATCTGCATCGCTAACCCGCAGATCGATGTGACTGAATAGCAGAAACGGATAAGTTTCAAAATAGCGCAAGCGCGCCTCGCCTAAATCCTCGTTCTGCCCCATCTGATTCACTGACCTCTCCTTTGCGATCAATCCATTATTACACGCCGACCAACGACGCGCTTCTAAAGCGCCCGCGATAGTGTAGCGCTGCGGGCCTCAGTATAGACTCGAGCATGTTTCCCCGAAGTCGCCCGAGCTTGGGCGAAAACGATCCCGTGCCCGATGAGAAAGAGCGGCACGAGCACCGTCGGTACCAGCGACCACGGCAGCGTTTGCATGGCTCCTGATCCCACGCCCGCGTGAATGAGCTGTAATGGGGAGCCGTTGGCGGACGTAATCCCGAGCAGCATAGCGACGGCAAGGTCTAGCGTTCCGAACGCGCTCCACGCGAGGATCCGTGCATCGTTTGCCCGGACGCGTGTAGCCAGTATGGCAACTGGAATGGCTAGAGCGCCGGTGACGATGTCGCCCCAGCCTGCCGAAAAGGGAAATGGTCCGCTGAGCCGACCGACACTTGCCAGTACGAGAAACTCCGCTCCGAGAAGCCTGAAGAAGTTAACTCCAATGACGAGCGGGAGCGGGATTGCAAGC